>JBGQHM010000471.1:0-4921 GCA_041497995.1 Binatia bacterium
CGCGTTCCGGGTCACCGTCCGTAATGGTCAACCGCACACCGCCGGTACGCCGGTCGATCTGCGGCGGGTTCTGCACCCGACCGGCAATGAGCGTGATGCACTGGTCGAACGTCATGCCGTCGCTGATGAGGTCGATGCGCGCCGTGGCGCTGAGCCCGCCGCCGCGGTCCAGCAGCACAGCAGCAAGGCCGGAGTCAGCGGCAATGCTCACCTGCGTATCGGGGATCGTGGCGCGGCGGTCTTGAATGGCGAGTTGGTACTCAATCACCGGCCAATTGAGGAGAGTTGCCCAGAAGGGCCACTTGAGGCCGCCGCTGTCCGCCACGGTAACGTCGGGATGAGAGGCGCAGCGTACCGAGCGGGGCTGCAGCGCCAGATGCGTGTCGGCTGTAGGGTCGGCGCCGTGCGGGTTGACGGTGACGAGCAGGATCTTGCGCGCCAGAGGGCTGCTGAGCACGGGCTTCCAACCGGCTGGAAGGAACGGCATGATTCACTCCTAGTCGTCAGGTGAGAGCGGGACGCCGCATCCGGGGACTGTTCCCCGGTGCGGCGCTGGTCGGTGGGACCATCTTGAGCTGGAGACTCGTCGCCCGCTCCTCGTCTTGGGAAGGCTGTCCCTCCCGCGTTGGTCTCTGTCACGGTCCGCGCTCACACCGGCTCTTTACAACGGCGTTGCGAGGTAGCGCCGGTTGCCCGGAAATTTTCCGCTCGGGGCGTTCGTGCTCACGCTGAACGTCCAGTGCTTGAAACCGTCGTTGCTGCCATCTGGGCCGACGCTGATGGCGGCAACGCCGGTGTTGGCGCCGGTGATTTGGTCGGTGCCGTACCACGCAGCGTCGTAGGTTGGAGCGCCGGCTGAATACTCAGGGTCCGCGGCGTCAGTGATGCGTTTCCAATCTGGGATCATCGTTCACTCCTTATGCGGCTGCCGCGGTCGCGAGGTGCTCGCGCACGTCATCGTTGGTGGCGTCGGGGTGTTGCTGACGGAATCGGAACAGCCGCTCGGCACGTTCACCAGGATCGTCGAGGTCGGATGTCGTGAACGATTGCACGGCGCTCTGTATCCAACTGCTCAGCGCCGTCGCCTCGTTCAGCAGCGCCGCGGCCTGGTCGGCTTCGGACATGGGTACCTGCTCGAGACGTTCGTTCAGTTCGTGCGGCAGCGCCCGTACATCTGCCGTGGCTTTCAGTTCATCGTCGCTCAGCCTGTTCACCGCCGCCTTATTCGCCGCGGCCTGTCGCTCGGCTTCTGCGAGGATGCAGCCCGCAATGGCGTGCTCGCCTGTGGCTAGTGCCTCGGTGAACCCACGGCGCAGCTCCGCGACGTTCATGGTGCGCACCTTGGCTTCCCAGCGGAGCGCCTTCGTTTCTTTGACCAGGATGCGCAGCAAGGCGTTGTTCGCAATCTCCGCTGCCGGTCCCACGTCGTAGGGGACGCCACCGCCGCTGTGCCACGGTGCTTGTCGGAGCAGCGTTGCCTTGCTCCACTGGTCGCGGGTGTCGAGTACCGCCGCCAGCGTCGGCAGCGTGTTGCGCTGCACCAGCCGGTCCTTTACCGCTTGGACGACTTCGGCGGCTTTCTTGCGATTGCGGTCAGCAATCCACTCGTTGGTCCGTCCCTCGTGGTCCGCTGCCATGTCGGCGCGGTGGCGCTGTTGCAACTGCCGCACATGCGCGAGGTCATCGCGTGCCGCGGTCACTGTCTGTATGAGGTGCTTCATCGTTTGTCCTCTCTCAGCTATTCGGGCGCGTGCCCTACCGTCTCACATGAGTAAGGGGCTCACTGAATACCCGCCGCCTTCGGAGCGCTGCTGTACCAACACCCCGGCCGCCACGTTCACCACGTCATCGTGGCCGCGAGGTGGATGCGAAATGGAATCCTTCCCACCGCGGCCGACGTGGCGTTCTAAGCCGCACAACTGGCTGGTGAGTCTCGGCACGTCGAGCAACTCCACTGAGCCACTCGTCAGCCGCGGTAAGAAATCACGATAGAGCTCCGACGTGTTGCGGTCAGAGATCTGATAGTTGATGCCCAGCGCCCGGAACCCTTCCCGCGGCCACTCGCCGGCGTACCGATCGCCGGTCACACTCGAGACGCGGTAGGCTCTCAGCACGTCGACAAACTCGCGCACGACGGTGGCCGGCGAGAACGGCGGCCGGACCTCGCGTACGAGGTCCAACACGCCGCGGTCGCCCTCGTCGTGCGCAACCGCCAGCGTGAAACTGTCCACACTGCCGCCACTCGGGTCGACGTGCGCTCGATAGGTTAGACCCAACGACGGCGGCAACTCTTTGCGCCCCGGAACGATCACGGCGTCGACCACTTCGCGCGCCACGTAGCTCTCCACGTCCCGCCTAAACTCCGCGCCGTACTCTGCGCTCGCCGCGGCGTCATCCTGTTCGTAGGCCTCGGAAATGATCGTCGGGTCGACGGACGCATTCATGCTCTGGGTATTGCCCTGCCACACCAACGCCGGAGCACCATCCTTGCCCCAGTACTTCGCATAAGCAGTCCACAATGCTCCGCGCCGCGCATACGGTGACGAGATGGCCAGCAACAGCGCGCCCGGAATTGTGGCCATCGCAGGGCGCAACGCCTGGAGTGTCTCAACGTCCGGGCTCGCGCCCCCCTCATCGCTCGGCCAGTACGCCACCTCGTCCGCGATCACTGCGGCACAACTCCGCCCACGTACACTCTTGAAGTTGCTTGTATGGATTTCGATGTTGACGCCGTTGGTCAACTCGATTGAATCGCGTGTTTCGTTCGCTACCAACTGCCGCAAGAGCGGAACCTCAAGCAGTGCTCGGACGTATCGGAAGCACACGCGAGCTTGTTGGCGGTCCGCCGCAAGGACCATCACAATCGCTCGCTCGCCCGGTGCCAGAACGGCGCGATAGTCCCGGAAACACGCACACCACACCGCCACCAACGCCGCAATGCGCGACTTGCCCCCACGCCGGCCGACGATCACCCACGCTTCGCGGACCAACTGCCCCACCGCATACACGCTGCGGCCGGTGTGCTGCACGTAGCGCTCGGCATCGGCCACAGTCGCCAGCGGCAACCCAAACAGCCCCGCAAGAAACGTCCCCCACGCATCCCAGGATTCACCCGTGAACCACGGGCCGAATAGCGCCGGGTCGTGCATCGCGTCGAGGATCGTCATGGAATACGCCACCGAGGCAGCCGGGTCACGATCGCGCACGTCGTCGCCCCAGCTCATCCCGCCGGCTCCGTTGCCTTCGCGTGCGCGGGCCGGCGTGCGAGTTCGTGCCACGGCACCCATGCATGGGGTGACGCCTTTACTTTACGGAATGTGCCCAACAGCCGCTCGTTCTCGCGCCAAGTCTCTTCGCTTTCCAGGGTCCAACTCGAAAACAAGTTGCTGCCGACCCACCAGAACACCCGATGCACGCGGCACATGAAGTAGTGGGACCTGCCCACGTTTCGGTATTCGCTCTGATAGGCGCGGCACTCCTTGTCGCAGTCGGGGCATGCGCCGAAGTGAAAAGAGTCACGCAGTAGGGTTTCCGTGCTCATGCTGCCTCCGTAGGCGACGCCGGGGCCGCGGGTGGGGCCGTGGGCTGTCCGGTGCCGTGATCGTCGCCCTGAGCCCCGTTTCCATCGTGATGCGATGCGTTGCCGTTGGTGCCGCGGGTCTTCAGGTACTGTTCGAGGGTCGGCAGATCTTTGGTGCGCTCAGGCTTGAGCCCCAGTGTTTCCATCGTCCTGCGTAGGGCGTTGACCAGGGCGAGGTAGTACTTGTCACTGACATGCACGAGGGTGCCCGCCAGGATGGCTTGCTGGCGCTGCCACTGGACGAGCTGCCACTCCACCCAGAGATTCGCGGCCATCGTCGACACCATGCGCTCACGCGTGGTCAACGCCTCATGTCCGCCGGCAGCTGCGGCCAGGGTGTCCTCGGTCTGTTCGATGAACTTGCTCAGCCACGTTCTGCGGTCCAAGCGGTTCTCACGGACGAACTTCGACAGTGCGCGAGCGCCGTGTTTGAACGGTCTACCTTGTGGCCTTGTCGGGGCCTTCGCTGCGCTGCTCATGCGGCACCCGCGGCGGTTTTCTGCCGCCCTTTGGGGGTACCCGGCGTCAAGGCGGTGGTCCCTGACGCCGGGCGGTGGAGCGCCCGCGGGCGAGGCGGGCGCATCTCGTGCACTTGCTCGCGGTGTTCGATCAGCTCGAGCATCTGGTAGAACCGCTGCGGACACTGCTGGCAGTGCAAGTGGTAGTCTGGTTGCTGTGCGGTGGTCGCGTCAGGCATCGGCGGCCCCGCTTTCTGCGCCGTCGCGTGGTAGCAGTGCGGTAGCAGCGCCGTGTGATTCCACGCCCTTGGCCGCCTTCACAGGTCTCTCAATCCTGTGGCCAACCGCTTTCCGGCCACGTTCGCTCAGCGCCGAGCGGTCTGGAAGGTCCGCGGTGCCGGCCTTCATCGCCTCCACTACGGCCACCGGGTCAAAGCGAAGATGCACGCCGGCATGGACGCATGGGATGCGTTCCTGTCGGGCCGCGTCTCTTACCCAGGTCTCGGCAAGGTTGAGCTGTCGCGCCATCTCGGCAGCGTCGACGAGTTGCAGGGCAGGGCGGGGCGCCGGGATGGCTTCCCGCACTACGCGCGCAAGCGCTCGCGCCTTGCCAGCCTCGAGGGCTGCGATCAGGTCGGGCAACACGTCGGCCGGTAGATCACAGGCGAGGCGATCACAGAGGCGGGCGAGGGCGCTCAGGTCGGGGTGTGTCATGCAACAACGCCTTTGCGGGCAGCATCGGCCAGGGCAGGGGGGCTGTGTCTGCGGCCGGCCCCTGAGGTCCCACGTGGAGGTCTCACGGTCTCACACTCTAAAGAGTGTGTGAGACCTGAGACCAAATCCACGGCGCGGCGTGAGACTTCGATGAGACTTCGATGAGACC
>JBGQHM010000472.1:0-4903 GCA_041497995.1 Binatia bacterium
CGCCGGCGGTTGTGCCGGAGTTGTCGCAGACGGCGCGACTGCCGTTGCCCAGTGGACGTGAAACCTGCACCTGCAGATCGGGAAAAGAGGAGCCATCGCTCTGGAAGGCCGAGGCGCCGGGCGTCGCGCCACTGGATCCGGCAGCTCCCTCCACAACTATGGAGAAGCCGGTGCCCGTGGGATGCACAAACATCGGCAAGCCTCCGGCCGTCGTCCCGCTCGGCGGAATCAGCGTGTCATCCGAGCGCGTCAGGCCAAAGAACGAGACTGCGGGACCGAATGCCTGGGTGGCAGTGGCTGTGACGGTCGGCGTCGGGGTGCCTGTGCGGGTTTGGGTCGGAGAGCGCGACGGCGTTGCTGTCGGGCTCCCGGGTCGTCCGGTCGGCGTGCGCGTTGGTGTCGGCGCCGTTGCCGTCGGGGTGCTGGTTCTGGCCGGCGACGTGGGTACAAGCGTGGCGGTACGCGTGAGTGTTGGAGTAGGAGACGGGGCGCGCGTGGGCGTCCATGTGCGCGTCGGTGTGCGCGTTGGTGTCGCAGTGGGCGTCGGCGAGGGTGTCGCGGGCGTGAACGTCGGTCGCGGCGTAAACGTCGGTGGAACGGGTCCGGGACCGATACGCACGATGAGCTGCTGCAGCGGGCCGAGGTTTCCGGCGGTGTCGCGCAGATGCACACTGAAGAGGGTTTCACCGGCCGGCAGATCGAGGGTTCGAGGCAGCTGCAGGCAAAACTGCACTTGCGAGTCGACGGCCACGAACGTGCTGGCGCCGAAGGCGTCCTGCGTACACGCAACGCGCGATGAGGTTGCAGCCGCGAAGTTGCACGCCAAGTCGTTGATGGCGTTGGCAGTGCCCTGCGAGGGTCCAAAATCGGGTGGGTTGAGCGACGGTACGCCGCCTTCGCAAACACTCGGACTACCGTCGCCCAGTGCGCTATTGCTCTCGATCTGTAGATCCGGGCGGCGGGCTGGATCACTCGCGGAGGTGTTGAAGGTCGCGAGGCCCGGAGCCACGTCAGAGACGCCCGCAGCACCTTCGACGACCAGCTTGAATCCGAATCCGGAGGTACGGAAGTAGACCGGTGTCGTGTCGATACGACCGAGCAAGCTCGCCAGCGTCCCATCAGAGCCTGCCAAACCGATGAAAGTCACGCGCGGCCCGACAGGTGGGGGTGTCGTCAGCAATCGAGCCAGCGCAACGAGGTCGGCGCTGCTGACAGTTGCGTCGCCGTTGACGTCCGCAGTGTGGCAATCGGGAGGAGGACCTTCGAAGAGGATGTCGGCGAATGCTCCCAGATCCGTTTGGTCTACGGTTCCGTCGCAGTTCGCATCACCCGACGTGTCGCCGCGCGCAATCTGCGTGAGGAGCACCAGTGCGACGGCGGTCGAGAGTGCGCATCGGACCAATGGGCGCTGTGTACACGTGCTCCTCACAACCGTGGTGCTCGATCGAGAACCCGCACCCTAGCGAATGAGGTGTGGAGGCGCAATTCATTCCGGTGCCGTCACTGCACAGCTGTCCGCTCAGTCACCTTTCTGACAGCAACCGTCACTCTCCGCGCATTCGACACCACGGCCATGCGGTCATCGGACACCGCTGAGTCGGCAACCATGCGGCACACGACTTGCGGCTGCCCCTGCGCTTTCAACAGCATTGTTGAGCAACGTCACTATGTACTGGGTTTTCCGCAGCTCGCTGTTCGTCGCCGTCGTGGTCGGTGTCGCAGTGTGTGCGTGTGCGCAAGCGTCTGCCACGACCTTCGTCATGGCAGACACGGCCGATCTCTTCGCAGCAGCGGATACAGTAGTCGTTGGATATGTGACGGCGATCGACGACGCGGGACCGGACTCCCAGCCGCGGACCAACGTCCGCATCGCGGTCGAGGAGGTGGTGAAGGGGACAGCAGCGTCGGAGATCACGGTGGTAGAGCCGGGAGGGCGGGGCGTGACACGCTGGCGCTGGGTGCACGGCGCGCCGCGCTTCTTCGTCGGTGAGCACGTTCTGTTGTTCTTGGCCCGCAATCAGCGGCAGGAGCTGGAGACGTTGTTCCTCGCCATGGGCAAGTTTGGCATCGTACATGTTCCTGGTGAGCTCGATTTCGCCGTCCGTAACCTCGCTGATGCACGGACGTTGTCTGCGAAGCGCGGGCGCCTCGAAGCCAGCCCCAGCGTGACCGCCTACCCGCTGCAAAAGCTCATCCCGGCCTTGCGCGCCTTCGCACGCGGTGCATCCGCACCTGTTACAGACGGAGTCGGTGCGCAAGAGAACTTCACATTTGCCGGTCCACCCTTGGCACGCTGGTTCCAGCCGGACAGCTCGGAGCCCATCAGCTACGAGATCAGTCGTGAGGGCGATGTGGCCCTTGGTCGTGACGCCTCGGTGCAGGCCGCTAATGCCGCGCTGGCTGCGTGGAACAGCGCGTCATGTAGCAACCTGCACCTGGTCGACGCCGGCGCGGCCGACGCCACGCCCTTCGGCGAGTGCGACGGCCACACCCAGATTACCTTCAACGACCCCTTCGATGAGATCGCGGATCCGGTGAACTGCGCAGGCGTCCTGGCACTCGGAGGCGTGTGTGGCAGCAGCACGGTACCGGAGGACTTCAACGGTGCATCGTTCTCACGGATCACGGAAGGCGATGTGGTGGTCAACAACGGCTTTGGGAACTGTGCGTTCTGGAACACGCAAAATGTCGCCGAGCTCCTGACCCATGAGGTCGGCCATACGCTAGGCCTCGCGCACTCCTCAGACGATCCCGACGAATCCGACCCGTCGCTGCGCGAAGCCACCATGTACTTCGCCGCGCACTTCGACGGACGAGGCGCCGTGCTGGCGAGCGACGATGTCGCCGCAGTCTGTGCGCTGTACCCTGCACCGCGCGCCGCATCGATGGTCCTGCGGCGTTTCGCAATCGTGAGCGATCCCGCCCGTCCGGCGCCGAGTGATCGCCTCGTGGTCGACGGCATCTTCGACCTCAGCGGTCGAAGCTTCGATGCGCTCAATGACACCTTCATCTTCGACCTGCGGGTCGCCGGGGCGTCAGTGTTCCGTCTGGCTGTAGTTCCGGGGCAGTGGATGCCCAGCGCGTCGGGCACTCGTTTTCGTTACCGCGGCGTTACTGGAACCGGTACAGCTGTGCTGACGTTGTCGACGCGCGACCCCGGCACTGTGCGTTTGAGCCTCCAGGCTCACGGACTCGATCTGTCGGGAGCGGACGCCGACTCGATCGTCCTCTCGCTCGCGGTCGGCCAGGCCGTGGTAACGGAAACTGCGGCGGCTTCGCGCTTCATGGCGCGCAGCCAGGCTGTACCGGAACCCTAGCGCACCTACCCCACCGCGGGTGGTCGCTCGAGGTAGCGCGGCTCGGGCCGCCCGCGACGGCGCGTGCCGTCGTCCTGCAGCACCCCTCGCAGCTGCTCGGTGTTGATTCCCCGGACGATGCGTTCACGGATGAGCGCGCTACGCAGCGACTCGATCGTCCAAATCGACCGCCTGCCTCCGTGCCGGCGCGGATCTCCGGCAGCAAACTGCCGGATCGCCTGCTCGACCTGGGGAGTGAGGGCGGGCCGTCGCGGCAAGGTTTGCAATCCAAGAATCCCAAAACGGCGAAAGCGCCGCAGCCAACGACGCACCGGGCCGCGGCCGACGTGCAGCGCGGTGGCGATCTCCGCTTCGTTGAGTCCGCGGTGGCTCGCAAGGACGATCTGGGCGCGCAAGCTCCGATCTGCGCGCTGCCCGTTGGCTAGGCTTTCGAGGCCACGACGCAGGTCGGGGCTCAACGGACCCGCCAGGTGGACAGCTCGGCGCCAGCACGTCGGCGGCAAGGGCAGGCCGCCCAAGAGCTGGCGCAGGCCTTCGACGCTGATGGACTGCACGACTCCCCGCCGCAGCACGTGGCGTTGTAGCCGCCGGAGCGACCATTGGGCATACGGTTCGCCCGCGCTCGCGGGGGAATGCATGGCGACGCGCGCGATTTCGTCGCGAATGGCGTCTGAAAAGGCGATGTTCTTAGGCTTGCCGGCGCTGCCATGGAGCAGGCCACGGAGGCCATGGCTCTCGAAGCGCCGCACGCAGTTGCGTACCGTGTTGGCGTGTACGCCAACCGCTGCGGCCGCCGCAGGCGCCGACATGCCGGCGGCGCGGCAGAGCACAATCCGCGCGTGTCGTGCCACATTCGGTGGACCCTCGCCCGCCAGCCACTGCAACTCTGCCCGAAGAGCTGGCGTGAGCGACAAGGGAGCCGTTTTGGTCCGTACCTGATCAACCGGGGGGTTCATGGCATCTCACCTGGGCGGAGCGCTCGCATCCACAAAGTGACGCGTCAGCCTCTACCCTCCGCAGCGGTGGGGATCATACGCGCCGGCCGTCTGCTCCGCAACCACGGTCGCCCGAAGGGGGGATCCGCCAGGCCCCGCCCTGCTCATCAGCGCCCGCAGCTGACTTTTTGGGACTGCAGTAGTTGACAGGCTCCCTACCTAAGGGTACTTATTTTCACCGTTGATCTAAGGCAATTCTGTACATTGACCACGGGAAGGAGGTGATTGGAGATGAAGAAGCTAATGACGCTCGCGCTGGTGGCCCTGCTGTCGTTCGGTGTTGCGTCCGTGAGCTGGGCCCAGGACGCTGCAGGCGGACAGCCCGCTGACGGTGCAACGACGGCCGGCAAGACGGAAAAGAAGCACAAGGCGAAGCACAAGAAGAAGAGCAAGAAGAGCAAGACCCCCACCGCGCAATAAGGAAGTCGGGCACCGGAGGAGCAGATCACTCCTGCGCCTCCGGTGCATTGTACCCCGCCCGGTCCACACTCCCTGCCACACCGACGCCCCGTCCAGACTGACTCCTACCAAGGCAACCGCTCTGCCCAGCGGCTTTCGCTTGCGTCCCCTGGGCAGTCCGTCTATCGATAC
>JBGQHM010000473.1:0-4902 GCA_041497995.1 Binatia bacterium
CGGTCGCTCACGCTGATGAACGCCAGCGCCAGCTTTCCCAGCCGCTCGACCGCGCGCTGTTGTGCCGCCGCGTTGAAGCTGCCGCCACTCTTCTGCGCGGCGATCTCGCTAGTGATCTCGCGCGCGCTGGAGCGCAGATCGGCCGCGGACTGCGCCCAGGCCGTGAGAGCGATCAGTGTGTACGTCAGGAACGCCGCGTACACTGCCAGCCACGTCGGATGTCTTGTCGAGAGCATAGTCCTTATGGGAGCTGAAGCCCGTCGGACGGAGCGTCAGGAGACTTCCTTCAGGTACTTCGCCATCTCGACCTTCCACCGCGAACCAAAGGTGAGCTCCAGGACACTGCGAATGAGCGCGCGGTCGGCATCGAGGCTGATGAGCTCGCCGCCGCCGTCTTTGGCGATCTCGCCGAACGACTGCGAGACCTGGGCGTAGAAGTCGGGCATCGGCGACGGCTTGTAGGGATCCTTACCGTGCAAGGATTTCCACAGCTGGCGGTCGAACTCGTCGTGCTGCTTCCTGGTGACGTCAATCGTGCTGATGTAGCCCCCGTCCTTGCGGAAGGTGCGGACGATGTCGCGCACCGCGTCGACGTCCCACGGATGCGGCGGCGAGCCGCCTACCAGGATGATGATTTTCTTGGACTGCTTGCGCCACTTCAGCTCGTTGACGGCGGCATCCAACCCTTCCTTGACTGCTTCCTCCCAATCGCCGCCGCCGTCGGCGCTGATGTGCGACAGGAAGTCCTGCAGCTTGTCGGTGCGGAAACTGAGGTCCGTCCACTTGACGACGTAATCGTCGCCTTTGTCGCGGTACACGACGATGCCGATACGGCTGGTGGGGACCATGCGTTGGATGGCGCTGACGAGCTGCGACAGCTTGGCCTTCACGTCGTCGATGACGAACTGCATGCTGTCGGTGGTATCGATCACCAGCGCGATGTCGAGACCGACCTTACGCAGGCCGCCGACGTAGTCGCCGAAGCCGCCGCCGAGGCCGCCGACGGCACCAGAGCCGAACGACAGGTTCGTCGACACGGTATCCAGCGTTGGACCCGCGCCGAGCTTTGGGCCGACGCCGCCGATGTGCGGCATTTCCACTGCGCGCACGCCTTGGATGACCGGCCCGCTGGGCGCGGCGCGCTGCGGGATTGTCTTCTCCATCTTCAGCACGCCGGCGAGATCCTGCAGCGACGGTGCGCCGTCGAGGTTCTCCTCGCCGACCATTGTATCGTCGACGACTTTCACGCGGATCTCTTGCGCCTTGCGGATGACGGTCAGCGTGACGGTGGCAAGTACGAAGAGCAGCGCAATGTGGAAGACGGTCGAGAAAGCGAACCAACGCAGGCCGCCGTAACGGTTGCCCGACCACGGGTCGAAGCGCGGCGGCACAGGAGGCCCGCCGGTGGGAGCGTCGGGGCTCGACATGATGCGGTTACTTGGCTTGGTGGCGTTCGGCGGCGATAGCGATCTGCGTGGCGCCCGCCTTCTGCGCGATGGACAGGATCTTCACGGCTTGGCCGAAGAGGACCTCGCGGTCGCCTTCGAGCACGACCGGAATGTCAGGCCGCGCGCTGACGAGACCGCGGATCACGCTTTCGAGGTCTTCGTATGCGGTCAGGTTGCTGTTCACGTAGATGTCGTTCGTCGGTGTGACCGTGATGGTGATCTCGCGCGGTTGCGAAGAGGTGCTGTCGACCTCAGGCAAACTGATCTTGGCGCCCGATTCCACCATGGCGGCGCTGGTCACCATGAAGATGATGAGCAGCACCAGGAAGATGTCGGTCAGCGGCGTGATGTTGATGTCGGACTGGATCGGCGACCGACCGCCGTGCCGCATGCTACCGAACGCCATTGGCCTGCCTACCGAGATGGATGGCGTCGAGCACACGGTTGGAAGCGATGGTGAGCGCCGCCTCGATGCGCTCGATGCGGGTCTGGAAGTAGTTGTAGAAAATGACTGCCAGGATGGCGACGGCGAGACCGAGCGCCGTGGCGATCAAGGCTTCGGAGATACCCGCGGCCACGACCGAGAAGCCGCCGCTGCCCATGATGGCCATGTTGTGGAACGCCTTGACGATGCCGACAACCGTGCCGAACAAACCGATAAATGGTGCGCTGCTGCTCACCGTGCCGAGCACCCACAGCGGCCCTCTCAGCGCCTCGAGCTCCTCGAAGCGCTTGTCCTCGGTGAGGTCGGACAGATACTCCATCGAGTCGGATTGATGGCGCGCCAGCACGTCGGAAAAGATGCGACCGGCGGGCGTCGCCACCTTACCTTGGCTCTTTTCGATGGCCGACTTGAAATCTCCGCGCTCCAGCGGCGGGCAGATTTCCCCGGCGAGCGCGAGGCTGTTGGAGACCAAGTTGCGCAACGACCAGGCGCGCTCCAGGATGATGCTGAGCGTGACCATGGAAAACAGCAGCAGCGGGTAGGTGGCGAGCCAACCCGTCTGGATCATGTCAAATACGCTGAGACCTTCCACTGCGGAATCCTCCTTGTGATCCGATCACGCGCGCGGGCCGCACAGCCGTCGTTGATTGATCTGATGCCCGGCAATCCGTGGATAGGTGGGCCTTCGGGTGAGGTGCGGGGGTAGTTTCTGTCACGACACGGCTCGGTGCACGGCGTCGGGACCGTCACCTGATACTCATCCGTCTATGAACTAATAGCAGGCCTGTCAATCATCCGCATAGCCGCGGAACGGCGGTCCGTAGCGATCGTGCGAGTGGCCCAGTCCACCGGTCGAAAGGGCTGCGTCAATGAACCGTGACCGGGCCCCTAATCGTTTGCGGCCTGTGCACGTGCGACCACATCGGCGCACGCATCGACGAGCCGCTTGACGCTGCCGGCCAGCGTCTCCACGTCGGCCCGCATGGGCGCAGCGAAGTCTTCATAGTCGCTCGTTTGGCGCCGCTCGAACGCGCGCGACAGCGCCTTCGCCACGCCAGGATCAATCAAGCCCGAGCGGACGAACTGCTGCTGGAACAGTGAGATCACTCTGCTATGGCGCGCCGGATCGAGGTCTTTGGTTGCCAAGCATGCGCGGGCTGCATAGAACGCGGCATAGTACAGACGATTCGTCGCGCTGATGAGCGCATTGCTGCTGAGCAAGAGCTCAGCGTCCCGCAGGATTTCGCGGGCCCGGTCAATCCGATGGCGGGCGATCGACGTGGGCCGCTCGGTCACAGCGGCACGCCGTCCTTTTCCAGGGAGCGGATGAACCCTGTGTTTCTCCAGACAGGGTCTTCGAACACCGAGCGCTGGACCACTCGCGGCGAGATGAAGACCTCGCGAGCGAGGTTGACGTCGAAGGCGGCATCATAGATGGCGTCCTCCACGGCACTCAGTGGCCCCTCGACGACAACCGCAATGTCGATGTCGGAATCAGGGCGGTGGTCTCCGCGGGCGTACGAACCGAACAGCCGTACGCCGACAAGATTCTTGCCGACGAGGTCGTGTACCCTGGCAACGAATTCACGCACCGCGTCGCGCTCGCGGCCGTCCATCTTGAGGCGATCGAGGCCGGCAGCGCCATCTGATGATGCCGTTGGCTCCGCAACGACGGAACCCGACTCGAACCGCTTGCCCGTCTGCGAGCCGATCCAGATCTCGCCGCCTTCGAAGTGTTCCTTCTTCCAGATCGGCACGACCTCCTTCAAACGGTCGATGGCAAAGTGACAGGCTTCGAAGGCTGCGACGCGGTGGCCTGCGGAGACGGCGATGACTACGCTGGCTTCGCCGATCGGTACGACCCCGATGCGGTGTACTATGGCGACGCGGGCGACCGGCCAGCGTTCCCGCGCGGTCGCGCCGATCTTGCGCATCTCGGCGATCGCCATCTCGGGGTAGGCCTCGTACTCGAGCCGGGTGACGCGGCGGCCGTCGTTGTGGTCGCGTGTCGTGCCGATGAAGGTGACGCTCGCGCCGGTCGCGGCGTCGGCTACCGCCGCCGTTACGGCCGCCGCATCGATCGGGTGCTCAACGATCTCGTACATTCATTCCTCCACTGACCGGGGGTATCAGCGCGACTTCGTCGTTCTCGGAAAGTGCATGCTGCAGATCGACGTATTCTTGATTCACCGCGACGCGCAGGGCGCGGCGGACGTCGGCGAGCGGCGGGTAGTCACGGCTCAGCTGATCGAGGAGGTCGTGCACCGTGGCGCCGTCCGGTAGCGAACACGTCGCTTCGCTGCGGCGCAGCTTCTCGCGAAGCGAGGCGAAGAAGCGGAGACGCACCTGCATGACCGTCACGACACCGCCGGACGCAGGCGATCGTACGGCAGCCGGAAGGGATGGTGCATGACGAGGAGCGCGGCGCCTGCCACGCCGAACGGGACGAACTCCTGAAAGCTGCGCACGACCAGCGCCAGCACGAGGCCGCACGCGGCGACCGCATCGCTCAATGCCCACACGGTCAGGCTGTGCGCCTGGAACCGAATGAACTCCATACCGACGTCCGCCCCGGCGGGCGCCGGGTCGCTGGAGAGAAAGTGTCGCCGCCACCAGATCGACAACGCCCCCAGAATGATTCCAACGACGGTGAACACGTTGTGCAACTGGTTGGGTGTGTCGTCCGCAGCGGTCGACGCAGCACCCAATACGAAGAAGCACGCCGCGCCATACATTGCGACGCCGCCGAACATCGCCATCCAGAGGAGACGCAGCTGCTGCTTCTGTTGATCCAGGGTTACCGGCGCGGTGGCCATCGGAGTCCTAGCAGCCTATCGGACTTGGCACTCAACAGCGATCAACGGGAGCGGGCCATAGAAGTGACGCTGACCGCAGGTCCTAGCCGCGGACGAGCCCGACGACGTGGCCGAGCGTCGGCAAGATCAACTTGGTCATCGCCAGCTCTACGGCGGCGGTGGAGCCGGGCACGGAGAACACGATGCGCTTGCC
>JBGQHM010000474.1:0-4887 GCA_041497995.1 Binatia bacterium
AACCGGCGACATTGAAGCTGACTTCAAAGTGTTCGAAAAATTTTACGCCGCCGTCACGCCGAAGTTTCCCGAGCAGCGCGGCGCGGTGAGAGTGGACCCTGCGGCGATCGCGCGCGACAGCTCAGCGGCATAGGCCTGCGGCCGGCGTCATTTCTAGGGCCTGCTCCCGATGGTCGCTGCGGGCTGGCAAGTCCGATCGCTGCCAGCGACACCGGCGTCCGAATCACAAGCGTGCAAAACCCCGACGCCGGAGCGGTTGCAACTCGCGGCGCGGGCGATCATGCTCCGGTGCATGCCCCACGAGACGCAGCAGCCACCGGACAACACACCGCAACGCGCCGTTCTCGTGGGAGTGCAGCTCCCCGGCGTGACGGATGAGGAGCACGCCTCGTCACTCGCTGAGCTCGGGCGCTTGGCCAAGACGCTCGGCCTCATTGTCGCCGACCGCATTGTGCAAAAGCGGCAGGCGCTGGCTGCCGGGGCGGTGATCGGCGAGGGCAAGCTCAAGGAGCTTGCGCGCCTGACTGGCGGCAGCGGTGTCATACCCTCCGGCGTGCCTGCCGAGCGGCGCCGCGAGGCTGAGTCCGAGCCGGCAGAGGCGGAGGCAGTCGATGCTGCCATCGTGCACGCCAGCGTCGTGCTGGTCGACCACGACATCTCCCCCTCGCAGGCGCGCAACCTCGAGCGTGCCACCAACGCCGAGGTGCTCGACCGCACCGCGGTGATCCTCGCCATCTTTCAACGCCACGCTCGCAGTCGCGCGGCGCGGCTGCAGGTGGAGATCGCGCGGCTGGCGTATCTGGCGCCACGGTTGCGTGAGAGCGGCGGCGGCAAGGACCGACAAGCGGGTGGGATTGGCGGCAAGGGTGCGGGCGAATCGCAGATCGAGCTCGACCGCCGCAAGGTGCGCGACCGTATCGCCGAGCTGCGCCGCGAGCTCGCAGCCATCGAGAAGGATGCCGCCACCCGGCGCCGCCGGCGTGCGGCGCAGCCCACCGTGGCCATCGTCGGCTACACCAACGCCGGCAAGTCGTCCCTGATGCGCGCCTTGACCCGCAGCGATCTACTGGTCGTTGACCAGCTCTTCGCAACCCTCGACACCACCGTGCGTGCGCTGCAACCGGAAACCACGCCGCGCATCTTGGTCAGCGATACGGTGGGCTTCATCAAGAAGCTACCGCACGACCTGGTCGCATCGTTCCGGTCTACGCTCGAAGAAGCGCGCGAGGCGTCGCTGCTGGTGCAAGTGGTCGACGCCGCCGACCCGGCGTTTCGGCCGCAGATCGACGTGACCGCGCAGGTGCTGGCGGAGATCGACGCCGCGGACGCGCCGCGGCTACTCGTGCTCAACAAGATCGACAAGCTCTCGGAGGAGCAGCGCGCCGCGCTGGCCCAGGCATACCCGGAAGCGTTGCTCATGTCCGCGAAGTCGGCCGCCGACGTCGCCGGGCTGCGTGAGCGCATCGTAGAATTCTTCGAGCGTGAGATGATCGAAGACGAGATCCTGGTGCCGTTCGCGCAGCAACGGGTGGTGAGCGAGATCCACGCCAGCTGTCGCGTGCTGGCCGAGGACTACGACGAAACCGGCACGCGGCTGCGAGTGCGCGGACGCCCGGAAGTGGTGGCGCGCCTGCGCGCCGCGCTGTGAGTCAGCGCGTCTCGATTTCCACGGGCATAAAAGCCCGCTTCACAGCTGCACGCCGGTCGAAGAGGAATCGTGCGATGTACGTACCTGGCCACTTCGCGGAAGACGACGCATCGCGCTTGACGACCTTGATGCGTGCGTACAGCTTCGCCACGTTGGTCACCATCGACAACGGCGCACCGTTCGCCAGCCACATTCCGTTTCTCTTCGATGCGGACCGCGGGCGCTACGGCACGTTGCTGGGGCATGTGGCGCGGGCCAATCCACAGTGGCGACATTTCGCTGCAGGCAGCGAAGCCCTGGTCATCTTCCAAGGGCCGCATGCCTATGTCTCACCGAGTTGGTACGCCGGCGAGCTCAATGTCCCCACATGGAACTACGCTGTGGTCCACGCGACAGGCCAGCCACGCGTGATCGATGACCCGACGGCGGTCCGCACGGTGATTGACCGTCTGGTTGCAACCTACGAAGCCGAGCTTCCAGAGCCGTGGACGACGGAGCGCTTGCCGACCGAGTTCGTGACCGGCCTACTGCGTGCCATCGTAGCGTTCGAGATCCCCATCACGCGCCTGGAAGGAAAGTACAAGCTCAGCCAGAACAAGGGCACGGCGGAGCGGCGCCACGTCATCGAGGGCCTGCGCAGTGTCGGCGGCGCGGCGGCGGGTGCACTGGCCGAGTTGATGGCGGCACAAGCGACATGATGTGGATCTCGAACGTCCTACGCCCGGAGCCAGCGTCGCCGGCATGTTCTCGTCCAGCTTGATTCTCATCGCCTTCCCGGAATCGCCGGGACAGGCAAATCCTCTTCGGCAGACGCTGCGGCGAAGGCTATGACGGCGCGAACGTCTGGCTCACTGACTGTTGGGAAGTCAACCAGGATCTCCGCGATAGTCGAGCCCTCGGCCAGGCTCGCAAGCACCGTACGGAGTGTCACCCTGGTTCCCTTGATGACCGGTTCACCGCCGCAGATCTTTGGGTTGCGGACAATTCGACTTTGGTAGTTCATCACTGGTCTCCCCAATCCGCCATCTGGTTGGAAGGCGTGGCATCCGTAAGAGGAGTGCAGTGTAGCGCCAACGTGGGAGTTGAGCGCGTAGTGAGCAAGGGCGGGGCGCTATGCGAGGAGCGAGCGTCTGAGGAGCCGCCCCAGCAACGCCGACCAGTTGTACGCCACCGGGCCTGGGGGAAATCGCCCAACCTGTGAGGGGACAGATGCGTCATATCCTCCAACCCGGCAAGAGGGTGGCTCCCGTCCCCGCGGCCCGAACTGACTTCGCGGATAGGCACGGGGCTTGCGGTACCGCCTTGCAACCGGTCACGGACCAATGACCGACATCAAGTGTGAGTGAACACCAACCAATCTACGACGAGAAGGCGAGGGAGATACACATGAGCAACCAGACGACAACCATGAGTATGCGGCGCATACTGCTGTCGGCCGCGACGATGTTGACACTGGGCGCGTTACCGGTGAGCGCAGCCGGTGGCGGCGGTGGTGCCACCGGTGCCGACATCGGGATGTCCGGCTCGGCCAGCACCGGCTCGCCCCAGGCCGGCGCGCCCATGTCCTACACCTTCCGTATCAAGAACAGTGGGCCGCAGAGCGCCACCTCCGTCGCCTTCACCAACAGCCTCCATTCCGGCTTCGTCTACCTCTCCGCCACCGTGAACGGCCGTACCGGCCTGTGCAGCGGGGCCCCGGACGGCGGCGGCGGTGTGACCGTATCGTGCGCCCTCGGCACCGTCGCCAAGGGATCCGAGGCAGTCGTGGTGGTCAACGTCGACGCCCCGATGTCCCTGGGCACCTACGGCATCAACGCGAGCATCGCCTCGCCGGTTGCCGATCCCAAGACCAGTGACAACTTTCTGCTCATCAATGTTCAGGTGAAGAACTCGGCGGTCGCCACGGCGCCGGGGGTCCTGCCCGGTCCCATCTACCTGCGCGACTCCTTCGGCTCGGATCTCTTCGGCAATCAGACCTGCTGGTGCCGACTGGACCCTGCCGGCTTCATCGTGAACATCGGCGCACTCAGCATGAACGGGCTGCGCGCCGAGTACCCGAACATCAGCTCCGAGGTCTGGGCCACCCCCGACGTCCACCAGATGCCCACCTGGGGCTTTGCGTCGTCTTCGCTCGACCCAGCCGCGGTCGAGCCGGTCGGCTCGCTTGACGGGCCCGGGCAGAACGGCGTCCTCATCAGCAACACCAATCCCACCATCGAGTCGAACAACGCCTCCCTGCTGCCGTTCATCCAGCCCGCCGGCCCGGCGACCCTCTCGGCCAGCATCGTTTCCGGCTGGTACACCACCGCCGTCGGCTTCACCTCCTCCGGTGTCCTTGCCGACAACTTGGAAACCTCGGGTCTGGCCTGGCTGGTGATCCGGATGCCCCGGACCACCCCCGGCGGTCAGGGCAGCATCGCCACCTGGGAACTGCACACCAACGGCCTGACCGGCCCGAGCGCATCGGGCACCATGATTCTCGGTGGCTTCAATCACGTGGCCGTCAGCTATGACCCAACTGCCGGCAAGGTGGCGGCGTCTATTGAGGGCGTGCCGGTCGCCTCTCTCGACTACGTCGTCAGCGGCGTCCAGTATGCCGGCTTCCAGGGCAACGGGATCGTCAACGACTTCCTTGTCCAGGCCGGTGCCATCGCTGTCCCGTAAGGGTCAGATGAAAAGCTCGTTTGGAGAGCCGCTGGGTGTATGCCTGGCGGCTCTTCTGTTTTTGTGGCGCTGCCGCCCATCGCCGTTGACTACGGATGATAACGCCCTCCGGGTGGTTCTCCGCCGACCACACTACCTTGACTGAACGCCGACGGCATCGCGGTCCGCACGGCACGCCCGTAGGCACTTGAGACCGTGCGTGGCATCCTCCAACAGCCCAATACGAACCGACGCGCGCACGGGCCACGGGACCCAACGTACCGCGGGTGCTTAGGCCTTGGCGATAACGCCATCTGCATAGCCACGCAGCAGGACGAGCTTCTGCTCCAGCGCCTGCGAGTCGATCGGCTCAACGTACGGATTGCGGAAGCCGACTATCACGTCGGTGACGCCGAGGTCTTCCAGGCGGTGAATGCCGTCGACGTTGTAGGCCTCCAACGAGATGACGTGGATCTGGAACGGTGCACGCTCGCGCCCGTATTGCTTTCGCAGCTCGTTGAGGCGCGCGATCATCTGCGGTAGATCGTCGCTGCCGGCGTGCATCCAGCCGTCTGAGATGCGCGCGGCACGGCGCA
>JBGQHM010000475.1:0-4884 GCA_041497995.1 Binatia bacterium
GCAGGAACTGCGGACGCGGCATCGCTCGACTGGTCCACGGACTGGGACGAGTCGCGACGGCCTACGGCGGGCCGCGGCGGCACCAAGCCACGTGGCGTCGCAGTCGCCTGCATCGCGCCGAGGCTCAGCACGAGTACGGAAGCGCACAACACGCCCAGCAGTCTCTGCGTCGTGGCGATAGGCGATGGCGCGATCTCGCACAGCGCGATCGGATGCGCTTCGCTAGATGCCTCGTACAGGGATGCAACGGCAGTCATGCTTCCTCCCATTTGTCTCAGCGGTTCGCACAGAGCTCCCATAGTATCCCCTGGTGCAGCCCGCACATTAGGGAGTGCGTTGTCCCTCTACCTTCTGTCCTTCGGCGGCGCGAATGACCCGGGCGTGTGCTTCCATCTCCTCGGCCTCGCTGTCTCGTCCCGTCTCGTAGAGCAGCGCGGCGTAGTTGTCGAGCACCCGGTCGAGCTCGCCCTTCTGTGAACCATGCTTTTGTTCCAGTATCGCAACGGCGCGTTGATACAGCGGCTCGGCAGCCTGCGCATTGCCCTGCGCGGCATAGAGCAACGCGAGGTTGTTCAGGCTCTCCGCCGTCAGCACGTCGTCGCTTCCGAATGCGGTCTCCCGAATAGCCAAGGCGCGTTCGAGCAACGGCTGAGCAGCTTCGTAGTTCCCTTGCGCCGCCTTCAGCCCGGCCAGATTGTTGAGCGTCGCGGCCACGTCGGGATGGTTCGAACCTTGTTCCTTCTCCCGAATCGCCAACGCTCGCAAATACAGCCGCTCGGCCTCGCCGAGCTCGCCCTGCTGGCGACGCAGAATGGCAAGGCGGTAGAGCGTCTGCGCCATCGCCAGATCGTCGGTGCCCTTCCGTTCCGCGGCGCGGTATTCAGCCAGCAGCTCGCGCTCCGTCTCTTTCTCGGCCTGCGCGTTCCGCTTCTCGGATGAGCCGCCGTCCTCGTGTTGCCAGGTGATAGCCGGCCGGCCGGGCGCTTCCATGCCGAACTTGGGCTGCTTCGGGCATCCAGCCACCAGGACGAGCCCGACGCACACCGCCGCAGCTTGCAAGCGCGTAGAGCCCGGTCGCATATCGCCGCGAACCATGAGGTCCCGGTCCTAGCGCTCCCGAAGCTTCGCCAGCGCGGCCGACATGGTGTTCAGCGCCGAGTTGTTTGGCGCAGGTGCTTGGACGCGGTCGGTCGTACCGGCAGGCCGATCCGGCGGCGCTTGCATACGGCCGGGCGCGCTCTCCTCGCTGAGGCGCATGGTGAGCGCGATGCGCCGCCGCTTCAGGTCGACGTCGAGTACCTTGACCGTAACGACGTTGCCCGCCTTGACCACCGCGCGCGGATCGCGCACGAACGTGTCCGCCATCGCCGAGATGTGCACCAACCCATCCTGGTGCACACCGACATCGACGAACGCCCCGAAGTTCGCGACGTTCGTCACCACCCCTTCGAGCACCATGCCGGGCTTCAGGTCCTCCAGGCTTTCGACACCGGCTCTGAACGCGGCGGTCTTGAACTCCGGGCGCGGGTCGCGGCCTGGCTTCTCGAGCTCCGCGAGGATGTCGCGCACGGTCGGCTCGCCAAACGTGTCGTCGGTGAAGTCGTTGGGGCGCAGCCCGCGGAGGAACCCGGTGTCAGCGATGACCTGCTTGATGCCGCGTCCACGCTGCCGCAGGATACGCTCGACGACCGGGTACGCCTCGGGATGCACCGCCGAAGCGTCGAGCGGGTTGTGACCGTTCATGATGCGCAGGAAGCCAGCGGACTGCTCGAACGCCTTCGCACCCAAACGTGGCACTGCACGAAGCTCCCGGCGATCACGGAAAGCGCCGTGCGCATCCCGGTAGCTGACGATGTTCGTCGCCAAGGCGGGTCCTAGCCCGGAGACGCGCGTCAGCAGCGGCGCGGACGCCGTGTTGACGTCGACGCCAACGGCATTGACACAGTCCTCGACGACTGCGTCGAGTGTGCGTGCGAGCTGGGCCTGGTCGAGATCGTGCTGATACTGCCCAACCCCAATGGCCTTGGGGTCGATCTTGACCAGTTCGGCAAGCGGGTCCTGCAAGCGGCGGGCAATCGAGACACCGCCGCGTAGCGAAACGTCGACATCGGGAAACTCGCGCGCGGCGAGCTCCGACGCTGAGTACACGGACGCGCCAGCCTCGCTCACCATCACCTTGGTCAGACGCAGCTGTGGGTTCCGTTTCATCAGCTCGGCGCTGAGCCGATCGGTCTCGCGCGACGCCGTGCCGTTACCGATGCTGATCAGCTCCACCTGATGCCGTGCGGCCAACGCCGCCAACGTCTCAATTGACTCGTCCCACTGATTCCGCGGCGCATGCGGATAGATCGTCGTGGTCGCTGCCAGCTTGCCGGTGGTGTCGACGACGGCCACTTTGACACCGGTGCGCAGGCCGGGATCGAGGCCCATGGTGGCCCGCGGCCCGGCGGGGGCTGCGAGCAGCAGATCGCGCAGGTTGTTGCCGAAGACCGTGATGGCTTCTTCTTCGGCGCGCTCGCGCAGCCGTTTCTGGAGGTCGGCCTCCAGGCGGGGGGCGAGCTTGAGGCGCCAGGCGCAGCGCACCGTTTCGACCAACCACGCATCGGCGGCGCGGCCCTGCGGCCCGATGTTAGAGTGCGCGGCGATCATGCGCTCGCACACCCCCGGCGTACCGCGCGACCGCTCGGCCTCCTCGGCGAGCGTCAGGCTCAGCTGCAGCACGTCTTCGTTGCGGCCACGGAAAAGCGCGAGGGCGCGGTGCGACGGGATCCCGCGGATCGGTTCGCTCGCATCGAAGTAGTCGGCGAACTTCGCGCCTTCCTGCTCCTTGCCTGGCACCACCTTGGAGGTCAGGTGGGCACGCTCCCACAGAAGATCGCGCAAACGCCCGGCGAGCTCGGCCTCCTCGGCAAACTGCTCCATGAGGATCTGGCGCGCGCCCTCCAAGGCGCTCGCGGCGTCGGGCACTCCCTTCGCAGCATCGATGAAGGGCGCAGCGGCTTCCTCCGGCACCAGCGAAGGGTTCTGAAGTAGACGTTCCGCCAGCGGAGTCAGACCCGCTTCACGAGCCATCTGCGCCTTCGTGCGGCGCTTCGGGCGGTATGGCAGGTACAAGTCCTCGAGGCGCGTCTGCGTGTCAGCCGCCAGGATCGCTTGCCGCAGATCGGGTGTGAGCTTGCCTTGCTCCTCGATGCTCTTCAGCACCGTGGCGCGGCGGGTGTCGAGCTCGCGCAGGTAGACCAGTTGCTTTCCCAGCGTGCGCAGCTGTGTGTCGTCGAGTCCGCCGGTGGCCTCCTTGCGATAGCGGGCAATGAACGGGACGGTCGCGCCCTCATCGAGGAGCCGCACGGCAGCATCTACTTGCCGCTCGTGCACCGACAGCTCTGCAGCGATGCGCGCGGTGACAGTCTTCATGTGAGCGATCGCGAGATGGCGTCTACTGTTCACGGTCGGTCGGCGGCACGTTGGAGAAATTCGGGCTGCGCTTTTCGAAGAAGGCCGACACCGCCTCCGTATTCTCCGGAGAGCCGACACGGTACATGAACGCTTCGTCCTCGCGTTTGCGCGCGGCGGCTACTTGATCCTGTCGCGTCGCCAGCACGAGCCGCTTTGTCCAACGCAGCGACCCAAGCGGCTTCAGCGCCAGCTGGCGAGCGCGGTCGAGGGCCGCGGGCAGTAGCGTATCCGGTTCACAGAGCTGCGTACCGATCCCGAGCTCGACGGCGCGCTCGGACGAGATGAAATCGGACTCGAACAGCAAATCGATCGCCTTGCGGTACCCGATCAGTGCCGGCAGCAGATAGCTGCTCGCCGCCTCCGGAACGACGCCGAGCGTGATGAACGGGGCGCGGAGACGTGCAGCGCGCGAAATGTACACATACTCACAGTGCAGCAACAGCGTCAGACCGATGCCGACGCCAACACCGTTCACCGCGGCAATCAGCGGCTTGTCGAAAACGCAGAGGCGATCCATGAACGAGCTGAATCCGTGCTCGGCACTCGATTCGACGGGACTGCCGCCCATCATTTCACTGAGGTCCTGGCCGGCAGAGAACGCGTCCCCCGCACCGGTAACGACGACCACGCGCACCGCGTCGTTCTCCTGCGCCGCGGCGAGCGCGTCGCGGCAGTCGCACCACATCTGATGATTGAAGGCGTTCTTACGCTCGGGGCGGTTGAGCGTGATGAGCAGAACGCCTGCGGACAATTCTTCGATCAACGTTGCGCGCGGCATCGGTAGACTCCCTTCGACTCGCGACCAATGGGCAGCAGCTCCCGGAGACAGCCTTGGTCCGCACAGCGGACCCTACCCTTTCCGCGGTCCGCCTTCCAAGGCCCGTAGGATCCGCTGTGCGGACGATTTCTTCGTTCTGACCCTCAGCTACGCGGCATGTTGTCCTGGAAGCGCCGTTGCAGGCGCCGCATGCCGCCGAGCCAGCGGTCGTAGTCGGTCGCCTTGCGGCGCACGTACTCGGCGACCTGCGGGTGCGGCAGGATGAGAAAGCGCTCGTCGGCGAGCCCTTCGATGACGGCTTGGGCCACCTGCGCAGGCTCGATCACGCCGTCCACGCCGGCGACGCTGCCGTCCTCCGCGCCGCCGAGCATGTTGGTGCGCACCGCCTGCGGGCACAGCACGGACACTTTGATGCCTTGCTCGGCGTGCGTAATCGACAACCATTCGGCGAGCGCGACAACGGCGTGTTTCGTTACCGAGTAGGTTGCCGACCCGATCTGCGACAGCAACCCGGCCGCCGACGCGGTGTGCAGCAGGTACCCGCCGCCGCCTGCCAGCATGCCAGGCAACACCGCGCGCGCAGCGTACACGTGCGCCATGACGTTGACGTCCCAGATCTTCTGCCACTGCGCGTTCGGCGTCTCGACGCC
>JBGQHM010000476.1:0-4865 GCA_041497995.1 Binatia bacterium
TCGTAGCCCCAGTCGGCCGCACCGAGACCGAACTCGCGGTTGGCAAAGGCGCGCAGCACTGCCGCGCGGCCGCGCCACTCGCCGCCGAGCGGCGGCGCGCCAGCGACCCAGTATACGACGTCGTCGGTGAAGTAGCTGCCGACCTCGTCCATGTTTCCCGCAAACAGCGCCTTCTCGTACGCCTTGGCAATCGTCATTCGGTTGGTCATGCGTTCACCTCCGTCTGGATGCGGTGATGCTCGCGAGAACGTGCTTCGAGAGCCTCAGCACGAACGGTTGAAGCCAATCATTGATGACTCTTGTTCCGTTCGCCCTGAGGCTCTCGAAGGGCGTTCCCTCCCCCTGCTTGATACCCCTCACCCTCAGCGCTTGCCAGCGGCTGAGGCACACTGGCCATTCCACGCACCGATCGCTACTGATACGCGCACCACTAAGAGAGGACCACGCACGCATGCCGCAGTTCATCTTCACCATGAAGGACCTCCGCAAGGTCACCCCGCAGGGGAAGGAGATCCTCAAAGGGATCTGGCTCTCGTTCTACGCCGGCGCCAAGATCGGCGTGCTCGGCGCCAACGGCGCGGGCAAGAGTACGTTGCTGCGCATCATGGCCGGGGTCGACAAGGATTTCGGCGGGGAGGCTTTCGCCGCAGAGGGCACTACCATCGGCTTTCTCTCGCAGGAACCGCAGCTCGATCCGTCGAAGAACGTCCTGCAGCACGTCGAGGAGGCTGTTGCACCGACACGCGCGCTGCTGACGCGTTTCGAAGACGTGTCCAATCGGCTCGGCGAGCCGATGTCCGACGACGAGATGGAGAAGCTGCTCGCCGAGCAGGGACGCATCCAAGACGCCATCGACGCCGCCAACGCGTGGGAGTTGGATCGTACGCTCGAGATCGCCATGGACGCGCTGCGTCTGCCCCCGGGCGATGCCGACGTGACGACGCTGTCGGGCGGCGAGCGCCGCCGCGTCGCGTTGTGCCGCGTGCTGCTGCAGCAACCAGACATGCTGTTGCTCGACGAGCCGACGAACCACCTCGACGCCGAGTCGGTGGCGTGGCTGGAGCGCTACCTGCAGGAGTACAAGGGGACAGTCGTCGCGGTCACGCACGATCGCTACTTCCTCGACAACGTCGCCGGTTGGATCCTGGAGCTCGACCGCGGCGCCGGCATACCGTGGGAAGGCAACTACTCGTCGTGGCTCGAGCAGAAGCAGAAACGCCTCGCGCAGGAGGAAAAGGAAGTCTCGGCGCGCCAGCGCACGCTGTCGCGCGAGCTGGAGTGGGTGCGCCTCGCGCCGCGCGCGCGCCAAGCCAAAGGTAAGGCCCGACTGCAGCAGTACGAGCAGCTCCTCGCCGAGGATCAAGGCGGCGACGCGCGGCGTGATGCCACGCAGATCAGCATTCCGAACGGGCCACGGCTCGGCGATCTGGTCATCGAATCGAAGGGCGTGCGCAAAGCCTACGGCGAGAACCTGCTGATGGACGACGTCAATTTCCTGCTGCCCCGCGGCGGCATCGTCGGCGTCATCGGCCCGAACGGCGCCGGCAAGACGACGCTCTTCCGCATGATCACTGGACAGGAAAAGCCGGACGCCGGTACCCTGCGCGTCGGCGAGACGGCCGTCGTGTCGTATGTCGATCAGAGCCGCGACACGTTGAACGGTGAGCGCACGCTGTGGGAGGAGATCTCCGACGGCGGCAAGGAAATCGTCATGGTCGGCAAGCGCGAGGTGAACTCGCGCGCCTACGCCGCCTCGTTCAACTTCAAGGGGCCGGACCAGCAGAAGAAGGTGAAGGACCTGTCCGGCGGTGAACGCAACCGGCTGCACCTCGCCAAACTGCTGAAGAGCGGCGGCAACCTGTTGCTGCTCGACGAGCCGACCAACGACCTCGACGTGGACACGCTGCGGGCGCTCGAAGAAGCCTTGCTGAGCTTCGCGGGCTGCGCCGTGGTCATCAGCCATGACCGCTGGTTCCTCGATCGCATCGCCACCCACATGCTCGCCTTCGAAGGCGACAGCCAGGTGGTGTGGTTCGAGGGCAACTACCAGGACTACGAGGTCGACCGCCACCGCCGTCTCGGCACTGATGCCGATCAGCCGCACCGCATCAAGTACCGCAAGCTAGTCAGCTGAGCCGCCGACTGATACCAGTTCTCAGCAGTACCGCTGAGGAGGCGTCATGACATTCGTCGCGCTAGGTCTGGTTGTCGGCATGCTGAGCGGCGTCCTGGGTTTGGGAGGTGGGATCTTCCTGGTCCCCGCGCTGATCTTCCTGTTTGGCTTCAGTCCGCATCAGGCGCAGGGCACATCGCTCGGCGTGCTCATCCCGCCGATCGGGATCTTCGCAGCGCTCGAGTACTATCGCAGAGGCTACATCGACTTCTCCGTCGTGGGACTGATTTGCCTTGGTTTCATCTTCGGCGCGTACGCCGGAGCGTTCTTCGTGGAGCGCATTCCGGTGCCGCTGATGCGCCGTATCTTCGGCTTCTTCATGTTCTTCATCGCGGTACAGATGGTGTTCACCCGCCCCGGCCAGCGCTTCGGCGCGGTGGTCCCAGCGGCATTCAGCACGGCGCTGCTGGCGCTGGTATATTTCGCCGAGCGACGGTTGGAAGTTTCAGTACCGCGCCTGCGCCGTTACCTCGAACGACACCGACCGAAGGGCCCGGATATCGAGTATCAGATCTGAGCCGGGGCGTGAGACATCCCACTGGGACGTCTCTCCATTCGGATAGTTCATACCGCCGTAGAGACGCCCCGGTGGGGCGTCTTCTCCTCACACGCCCACGTCGCCGACAGCGCGCTCGATGTCTTCGACACACGCGTCAATGTGTCGCGTGTGCGTCCGGAAGCTCAGCACGCAGGCCCGCAGCGTGAATGCCAACCCGTCCGCGACGGGCAGCGTGGTGCTCGACAGGTACACGCGCTGCCGCGCGTTGATCGCCTGCAGGAACGCCGCGCTGCGTGCGTTCCATGCGTGCAGGGCCTCACCCGGGTGTCGTCGCAGCCGAAACGGCACGACCGTCAGCTGCGGTGCCGCGGCGATTTCCAACGGCACTCCCCGCGCGACCATCGCCTGCAGCGCGGCATAGAGCCGCGCCGCCAGCTCGAGCTTCTCGTCCAGCGCGTCACGGAACGCGCCCGCGCCATGCAGCATCAGCGGCAGCCACACGCGCAGGCCACGGTAGTCGCGCGACAGCTCGGGTCCATACTCTGCCGGACTCGGCGGCTCGCCGGCACGATCCATGGCGTCGAAGTCTTGCAGATAGTCCGCGCCCTCGGCGTGGGCGCGGCGCAGCGGCTCGCCGTCACGCACCAGCAAACAGCCGGTGCCGTACGGCAGGAACATGCCTTTGTGCGGATCGAAGGCAATTGAATCGGCGCGCTCGATCCCCAGCAGCCGCTGCCGTCCCGGCTCACACAGCACGAACGCGCCGCCGTACGCCGCGTCGACGTGCAACCAAAGCCCTTCGACCGCGCACAGATCGGCGAGCGCTGTCAGCGGATCAATCGCCCCGGTGTTCGTGGTACCCGCCGACGCCACGACGAGGAACGGCCGCAGGCCGCGCGCACGATCCGCCCGCACCGCCTCGGCAAGGGCCCCCGCATCCATTCGGAATTCTGCGTCGACGCCGATGGCGCGCACATTCTGCGGCGGAATGCCGGCGAGCCGCACCGACTTGCGGACGCTGTGGTGCACCTGGGTCGACGTGTAGGCGATGGCAGTGCGGAAGTCGCCGTCATCGCCGAGCAGCGCGTGGCGCGCCGTGACAACGCCGCTGAAATTCGCCAATGAGCCGCCAGAGGTAAACAGGCCGCGCGCTACCGGGCCGTATCCGAAGGCCGCCCCCAGCCACGCGAGAACATCGCTCTCGAGACGGACAAGCGCCGGCGCCGCCGCTGCCAAGCCGGTGTAGCGGTTCGTACAGTTGGACAGCACGTCGGCGAGCGCAGCCGCGTACAAACCACCGGCGGGAATGTACGCGAGGTACCCCGGCCCGGCGGTGTTCAATGACGCGCCGACGGCACGATCGAGGATCTGCAGCACCCGGTCCATCCCGCCATCGAGCGGCAACTCAGGAATCGGCACGCTGAGCTCCGCGGCGATGCGGTTGCCCGCGGCGCCGACCGTGCCCACCGCGGGCGCGGTCTCCAACCCTTCCAGGTGATCGAGCGCAAAGCGGCTCGCGGCGCCGAGCCACTCTTCCAGTCGTTCACGGCTCGGATCGAGTCCATGTGCAGCGCGTTCCATGTGCGCATCGTACGCCGGCTCAGGCTCGCGAGGCAAAGTGTCCATGGCGGCACCGAGTGGACGTTGACCATCAGGTCGGCCCACGGGTACAACGACACCCAACCTTCTCTGAACTGGAGTGCGCGTATGGCGATGATTGGCATTCGTTTCGACCTGCGGGTCCCACCGTTTTCCCAGACCACACACGCGGAGATGTATGCCGCGTGTCTCGATCAATGCGCCTGGGCCGACGAGCACGGTCTCGACGTGGTCGTGTTGTCCGAGCACCACGGCGTGGCGGACGGGTACCTGCCGGCCCCGCTGACACTCGCCGCCGCCATCGCCGGCCGCACCAAGACGATCCGCATCAACGTCGCCGCGGTGCTCGTGCCGCTGCACGATCCCGTGCGCATGGCCGAGCAGCTCGCGGTGCTCGATCTGGCCAGCGGCAGTCGCGTCAGCTTCGTCGCCGGGCTCGGCTATCGGCACGAAGAGTTCGAGATGGCGGGCATCGACAAGAAGCAGCGCGGCAAGTTGCTCGAAGAGTACGTCGGCGTGATGCGGCAGGCATGGACAGGCGAGCCGTTCGAGTGGCGCGGGAAGACCATCCGGGTGACACCGAAGCCGAAGGCA
>JBGQHM010000477.1:0-4858 GCA_041497995.1 Binatia bacterium
AAGAACCTGGTGCGTGCCGGCTTCATCATCTTCCTGTACAGCATGCTGATGACCGGGCTGATCTCGTTCTTTGCGGTCTTGATCATTCCGGACGACGTGCGCATGAGCGCTTACAGCGACAACCTGATCGGCGGGCTGGCCATGTACGTGGTGGGGCCACTCTCAGTGCGCCTGGCGCTGCGTGTGTTCGTGGTGATCGTCGGCTTTCTGATCCTCGCCGGCGCCGTCAACACCGCCATCGTCGGCTCCAATGGAGTCCTGAACCGCGTCGCCGAAGACGGCGTCCTTCCTGACTGGTTCCGGCACCCACATCCGCGCTACGGCACATCGTACCGTCTGATCAACCTGGTTGTCGGGCTGCAGCTGTTCACGATTCTGGCGAGCGGCGGCAACGTGTACACGCTCGGTGAAGCCTATGCGTTCGGCGTCGTGTGGAGCTTCGTGTTCAAAGCGCTGTCCATGGTCGTGCTGCGCTTCAAGGACCACCGCCCGCGTGCCTGGAGGGTACCGTTCAATGTGCGCGTCGGCGGAATCGAGCTCCCCGTTGGTCTTGCACTCATCTTCGTGGCGCTACTGTTCGTGGCGTTGATCAACCTCGTCACCAAGAAGGTGGCGACCGAGTGGGGCATTGCCTTCACGATCGCATTTTTCGCGGTCTTTCTGGTCAGCGAACGGCTGTCGCGGCGGCGCTCGCATGCCTCGCATTTGCTGGAGAAGTTCAACGTGCGCTACACGCCGGAGCTTGATCCGGCACGCATCGGGCTCAGCGGCGGCGTGCGCAAGCTGGTGCCTGTGCGTGACCCGCTGAATTTGAGCCACCTCGACCGCGCGCTCAAGGAAGCCGAGCACCACAACATTGATGTCATCGTCCTGACCGTGAAGGTCGAGCGCGGCCTCGCGGCCAACGGCGAGCCGCATTTGTCTTCCGACGAACAGGCTGTCTTCTCCGCCGTGGTCAACCGCGCCGAGGCGCACGGCAAGACCGTCACGCCGCTGGTCGTCAGCTCGAACGACTCGCTGTTTGCGATCGCGCGCGCCGCCAAAGAGCTGGGCGCGCAAGAAGTGATCCTCGGGCGGTCGGCGAAGTTCACGCCCGATTTCCAAGCCGAGTCGTTCGCGCTGCGCTGGGGCGCCGTCGAGCCGGATCCCACGCGCGAGATGGTGGTGCGCGTGGTCTCGGAGACCGAAGACCTGCGCTACGTTATCTGACGTCCAACTGCAGCAACGCCGCCGCGTTGCGCCACAACCACTTCTCCATCACCGCCGGCTTGATCGGCAGGGCGCGGAACTCGGTGAGCAGCTCCGCCTGCGTGCGGCCGATGAGGAACGCGCCGCTGCCGTAGAGGATCTTGTCCTGGATGGTCGTCTGTCCGTAGCGCAGCAACGGTTCCCATCCGGCACCGGGGGTGGTGAAGTACTTCGGTCGGTGGGCAGCGAGCTCGAGGTAGACGTTCGGGTGCTTCCACGCCAAGAGGCACGCCTCCAACACCCACGGATATCCGGCATGACTGAGGATGAGCTTGAGCTCGGGGAAGTCGCACGCGACGACGTCGAAGTGATGCGGATGGCCGAGGTCGCTGGGGCGGCAGGTCGTCCAGTTGGCCGATGCGTGGATGCTCAGCGGCACGTCGAGCTCGACGCACTTTTCATAGAACGGGTAGTAGTGCCGGTCGTCTGCCGGCAAGCCGATCATGAACGGCCGCAAGCTGAGACCCTTGAAGCCGCGCTCACGCACCCAGTGCTCGACGTCGCGGACGCCCGCCGCACCGCGCATGATGTCGACGCCGGCGAATGGAATGTAGCGCTGCGGGTAGCGCGCGGCGGTCGCGGCAACGGACTCGTTGGTCACGAACGTGGTACCGCCGGTGGAGGCTTCGTCGAAACCGGTGATGAGCGTCATCGACACGTTGGCTTCATCCATGCCGGCAATGACCGCTTCGTCGTCGCGCGCCAACCTCTCGGCGATCGTGCGGAACAGCTCCAGCGTCGGAGTGCCCTTCCAGAACACGCGGAGGTAGCCGAGTTGCGGCTCTGGGAAGTGGTCCTTCACGTGGTCCATGATCACGCGCGTCGGAACAATCGGCGCCCACATGTCGATGGCGGGAATCGTCTCGAGCATGTTTTACGCCCCTCTGAGATGTGGCCTCACGGGCCTTTGCACTAGAAGTCCGGTAACCGGCGGGCACCCTTCGATACGGCCCCTGAAAAGATGGGGCCTACTCAGGGCGAGCGGTAAAATATGCTGACAATACAAACCTACCCGCTCGCGCTGAGTAGCCGCCCTCTCTTGGCGGCGTATCGAAGTGCGCCCGGTGGGAGCCCCTGTGCGATGCGGGTTCACGGCACTTCGGGATCCCACATCGGCGTCCAGTTCTCCAGGTACAACGCACCGTCGGCGACGATGGTGGCGCCGTTGATGTAGCGCGCCGCCGGCGAGCACAGGAAGAGGACGATCCCCGCGACTTCATCGGGGTCAGCAAGGCGGTGCGCCGGGATCTCCTTGATCTGGATCGCTTCGTAGTCGCCTTGCTCGGCGCGGCTGTACTCTTCCTCGCGCAACCCGGCGGTCGCCACGCTGCCGGGCGCGAGGGCGTTGATCGTCACGCCGTGACGCGCCCAGTAGTAGGCCAGCGACTTAGTGAGGCTCACCACGCCGGCGCGTGCCGCACCGGAGTGCGCGAAGCTCGCGGCACCGCGGTCGAACGAGTAGAGATGCACGACGTTCACGACGGCGCCAAACCCGCGGCTCACCATGTGCGGCCCGACGCGGCTGCACATGTTCCATGTGCCATTGAGATTCAAGTCGACGACCGCGCGCCAGCCGCGGTCGCTGATGTCGCTCGGCCGCGCCGGAAACTGCCCGCCGGCGTTGTTGATCAGGAAGTCGATGCTACCGAAGCGCTCTAACGCCTGCTTCACGAGCGCGTCGACTTGATCCGTCTCGCGAATATTCGTGGGCACAGCCAAGCACGATGCGCCGGTCGCCGTGATCTCCGCTTCCGTGGGCGTCAGGTTTTCCGGCTTGCGACTGGCGATGACCACGTTGGCGCCGAGGTGCGCGAACGCCAGCGCGATGGCCTTACCGATGCCCCGGCCGCCGCCGGTGACCAGTGCGGTCCTGCCACTGAAGAGGCCGGGCGCAAACACACCCAACGGGTTCGAGTCGGTCTTCATCACGGCGGAGTCTAGTGGGGACGCGGGGCGCGCGTCAACGCAGACCATCCCGCCGGGTCGCGGCGCGTCCTCACGATGGCAGTGCCCCCGGGTTCAGCGGGGCATTCAGAGGTTGTCTCAAAACTCGCGGGCAGGGACGCCCGCGCCACCAAAGCCTACACCCAAGGCGAGGAAGGTCATGGTGGCGCGGGCCTCCGTGCCCGCGGGTCAGCAGCTTTTAGCCCTCTTCATGCCCTGGAGGAGGCTGCAGACCAAACTGAGTCACTACCATCCCGCCCAGAAGGCGTCGCAGGCAGCTTGATCCTCGAAGTGCGCCCAGAGCTCGACACACCGGAACGACGGCTGCAGACGCCACACTACCTTTACCATCTGGTCCAGCGACCGTGCCGCGCGCCGAGCCGCGAACCGCTCCACGGTGATGACGAGACTGTCGTCGCCATACGCATCAAGAACAACCGCAGACGGCGGCTCGTCGAAGGCGCGCATCGCCGCCATCGCGCGTTGGAAGATCTCCGCGCGACCCCGCAGCGCACCGCCGCCGAGGTGTGCGCCCGGAAGATGGTACACCGCCTTCTCGTCGAGCAGCGCGAACAGGCCCTCGGGTTCTCCGCGGAGAAACGCCTCGTACGCGTCGCGAACCAGGGCAACCGCGTGCGAAGCCGACGGGTCGTCGATTCGGCGATGCATCAGCAGCGACGACTCGGGGCACAGGTCGCGAAACTCGCGCGTCGTATGCACCGCCTGCGGAGCGGATGGACGAGGAACCTGCTCGAAACCCAGCTTCGCGAAGAACTCCGGTGCACTGGTGGTGAGGAGATACAGCTCGCCAACACCCCGACGGCACGCGGCTTCGATGACTTCACCACACAGCCAGGTGGCGAGGCCGTGCGTGCGGGCTGCAGGTGTCACCGCCACCGACCGCAACAAGCCGATCGTGCCGAGGCATTGAACGCCAGCCGTCCCTACGATGCCACCGTGGGACTCCGCGACGACAAACGGACCGAGATCCAGTGCGACGTCCTCGCTCGGCAACCCCGCCGCGCTCAGCAGGTCGCGAATCGCAGCGAGGTCGTGGTCGGAAGCAGGTCGGGTCTTCATGACAATCGTTCAACGCTCCCACTCGCCGCGTAGAAATGCGAGAGCGGTCGCAACGAAGTGAGCGCTGGCGTCACCAAAGATCGGCCCGTGTCCACCGTTTGGGACAATCCACAGATGTGAGCGAGGGATCGCCGCATGGAGCTCCATCGCCATGTTGACTGGATACAACGGATCGCGATCGCCATGGACAATCAACGTGCGCGCACTGATCGTTGCCAGGTGCGGCGGCGTGAAGTTCATGTCGTCGTAGCTGTCCTTGAACGCATTGCCCTGCCGCCACAGCGCGCGAATCTGTTCGTCACCGTGCTTGTGCTGTTGCCGCATGGCGTCCCACTCTTGCTCAGTGCGATTGTCGGCTGTCATTTGAGCCATGATGGCTCGGGCCTGCAGCGGGAAGTACGGCGTTGCGCTGACCAGCACCATAGCCTCGACACGCGCCGGTTGTTGCGTCGCCATGTGCAAGAGCGTCTTGCCGCCAGCGCTCATTCCAATGGCTTTGAAGCGATCGATGCCCACGCGGTCGAGCAGCGCAAACACGTCGAGCGCCGATTGCCGAAACGTGAACGCCATCGACGGATTGGTCGAG
>JBGQHM010000478.1:0-4858 GCA_041497995.1 Binatia bacterium
ACGTCGGTGTCCTCGCCGTCGTCCCAGGCAGTGATCTTGTCCGCGACCCGTACCGTTCGTCGCTACGTCGCCTGTCGCGGCGGCCCGACGTGGCAGCCCTGGCGCTCGTGCTGGCGTTCGGGGCGTTCGCCAACGCCGCTGGAATGGTAGAGCCGGTGCTGCGCTGGCAGCGGCAGGTGACGGTCAGCGCCTTGCTCCTTTCGGTCGTCGTCGTTGCTGCGCTCGCTCTTGGCCTGTGCGTACTGCTGGGACGTTTACTAAGCGGCGCGCAAGTGACCGCGCGTGAGCTCGTCTGCCGTTTCGCCCTGGCATTTGTCCCGCTCGGCGTCGGCATGTGGGTTGCGCACTTCACGTTTCATCTGATGACCGGCCTGCGCAGCGTGGTGCCTGTCGTGCAGCGCGTACTCGTCGACCGCGGCAGCACGCTGCTTGGAGCGCCGGCGTGGGCGCAGCCGATGTCCGCGGCGTCGCAGGACTGGCTACTACCGCTGCAGTTGCTGCTGCTGGGCACGGGTTTGTTGCTCACGCTGTACGTGGATTGGCGCATCGCCACTCGTTGCGTGCGGCGTGCGACGCGGGCGTTGGGCCTGATGATGCCGTGGGCGAGCGTGGCAATCGCGCTCTATGTGGCTGGGCTGTGGATCATCACCCAGCCGATGCAGATGCGCGGCATGCTGATGCACTAGCATGGCGACGGATGGCATCGGCGCTGTTGTGGGCGCGGTCGTGGCCCTGACGCTCCTGTTGCACGCGCCCCCGTCATGGGCCGATGGCGGCGCCGTCCAGCTGCAGCAAGCCGACGGAGCGTTCGTCATCACCGTCTTCACGGCGCCGACGCCGTTACGCGCCGGGGTGGCCGACATCAGCGTCCTGGTACAGACGCGCGACGGCAGCGAAGCGGTCCTTGATGCCGATGTGCGCCTGGAGCTCCGATCGTCTACCAACGATGGCGCAACGGTCCGTGCCGCTGCGATGCGAGAGCAGGCCACCAACAAGCTGCTCTACGCAGCGACGGTCAACGTGCCGTCCACCGGATCATGGCAGCTACACGTCGCCGTACGGCGCGGCGATGATCGCGCGGAGGTTACCTGCCAACTTGCAGTCGCAGCGCCACTGCCGCGGCTGCTCGCCCACTGGCCGTACCTCGCTTTTCCGCCGGCGACCGTCCTGATTTTCGCACTGCATCAGTGGCTGAGATCGCGTTCCATCAAGGCCTCGTAGATGGGCCGATCGCCCAACGCCGTGGACACCAGATAGGCGACCAAGGCAGCGACCGTAAACTCGAGGAGGTGGTGCTGGCCGTTGGTCATCTCGAGGATGAGCACAACGCCGGTGATTGGAACGCGCACGCTCCCGGTAAACATGCCGACCATGCCCGCCATCGCCAGTGCGGGCGTCACCGACACGTCTGGAAAGAACGGCTCGGCTAGCTGCCCGGCGATTGCTCCCAACGCTGCGCCAATGGCGAGTAGCGGCGCAAACAGACCGCCGGGGGCGCCGGACCCGTAACACACCACCGTGAGGAGAAACTTGATACCCACGAATAGCGTCAGGTAGTTGAGCGGCTCACCAACCGCGAACTCGCTACGGAGCAGGCGCTCCGCAGCCAGCTCGCCGCCGCCGATCGCATCCGGGAACCACCACGCGACGACGACCACGAGCAACGCCGCAGCAGTAGTGTGGTGCCAGCGCGACCCGATCCGCCATGCGGCGAAGGCGTCGAGGCTCCGCAGTATCCCGTGGTTGAAGAGCACGCCCGCTACACCGGTCGCCACACCGAGGCACGCAAACAACCACAACGCCGTCGGCGGGAGCAGCGGCGCGTCGCCAACGGAGAAGATGGCGCCGGCGCCGAGGCCAAGTTGCATGACCAGGTTCGACATGACCGTGGCAATCAAGCCGGTGCTGTACGTCAGTGCGCTCGCCTCGAGCCGCAGCTCTTCGAGCACGAACACGAAGCCAGCCAGCGGCGCATTGAACGCCGCCGTCAAGCCCGCACCGGCGCCGGCGGCGATGAGCGCACGGCGCACCGGCGGCGTGAGTCCGAAGCGCTGCGCCAGCCCCTCACTGATCGCCGCGCCCATCTGTACGGTCGGCCCTTCGCGTCCCAGCGACATCCCGGCGCCCAGCGCCAACAGGCCGCCGAGAAACTTGACCGGTAGCAGGATCCTCCAGCGCATGACCTCGCCGGTGGCCAGGACACGTTCGACATGCGGGATGCCGCTGCCAGAGGCTTCCGGCGCGAAACGGAAGGTCAGCCAACCGGCCAGCGCGCCCAACGGGCCGAACACGAAGAGCAGGAGAGCCCATCCGGCGTCGGGTTGCGAGTGCGCGGTGGTGATGAGGTCGACGTAGGTCTCCTCCGCAAATCCCAGCGCGAGGCGGAACAGCACCGCGAGACCGCCGCACAGCGCGCCACCAATCGCTGCGTACAAACAGCTGCGAAGGTCCAGGCCGCCGCGTGCGTTGGCATCTGCGACCGTGATATCGATCGCCTCGCTGGTTGCCCCCACCGCCTGCATTGCACTAGGGTATCACGATGCTTGTAGTGCCGTCGACGAACGGTACAAAACAAAGACTGCTTTTCCAGTCTCTACCCGCGAGGCGACACCGAGGTGAGATATGCGCTGGGCATCGACGGTATCAGACGAGCCACTACTCGAACGTGCAGTGACCGCCGCCGCCGCGACGCTGCGCACGCAGTTGGGCAACACACGGCCCGATCTCCTCGTGGTGTTCGTGTCGGCGCATCATGCGGCGGACTTCGAGCGCGTGCCGGCGCTGATGGCTGGGGCCTTCGAACCCGGGCTGCTCCTCGGCTGCTCGGCGGGTGGGGTCATCGGCGGCGGTCGTGAGGTGGAGCAACGCCCGGGCCTATCGGTCACCGCCGCAGTGCTGCCGGATGTCGAGCTGTTTCCGTTCCACCTCGAGCAGGCCGCGCTGCGGACCGATCTGCCGCAGCAATCGCACTTCGTCCTCCTCGGCGACCCGTTCAGCTTTGATGCCGAGTCTTTCCTCCGTGCCCTCGACCGCGCGTATCCGAGCAGCCGAAAGATTGGCGGGCTGGCGAGTGGTGGACGGCAGCCCGGGTCGAACGCGTTGTTCCTCGGAGATCAGCTGCATCGTGCAGGACTGGTCGGTGTCGCGCTCGCCGGCGACATCGATGTGGATACCATCGTCGCGCAAGGCTGCCGGCCAATTGGCCAGCCGATGTTCGTCACCAAGTGTCAGGGCAACCTGCTCTGGGAGCTCGACGGCGTGTCGGCGGTGACGGTTCTGGAGAACCTTTTTGAACAGCTCGACCCCGACGACCAGGAGCTGGCGCGGCACTCGCTCTTCCTCGGCATCGTGATGAATGAGCTCCGGCAAGAGTATCGGCAAGGCGACTTCTTGATCCGCAACGTCGCCGGCATGGATGCGAAGCGCGGCGTGCTGGCCATCGGCGCGTCGCTGCAAGACAACACTGTCGTCCAGTTTCATCTCCGCGATGCAAAGACCTCGGCGGCGGACCTGGACCAGCTGTTGGCCAGCCACGAAGGGCTGGCGCAGCCGCATGGTGCGCTGCTCTTCTCGTGTCTGGGCCGCGGCGTCAACCTGTACGGCCGCCCCGACCATGACACCGACGCCTTCCGCCGCCATCTCGGCGACATCCCGCTGGGCGGCTTCTTCTGCAACGGCGAGATCGGGCCCGTGCAAGGGACCACCTTCTTGCACGGCTACACCAGCGCCTTCGGCATCTTCAGGCGGCGCGGTATCTGAACGGAAGCCGCACAGCCGTGCGCCCTACATAGGACGGACAGTACACTGTAGCGGCGCACGGCCGTGCGCCCTCCTCAGGGTAGGTTTCCACCGGAATTCTTGATCAGCTGAACGAAGAACTGCACGGCGCGTTCATAGTTCTCCACCGACAGGCGTTCGTTCGTGCCGTGCAGGCGGACCAGGTCGCTGGGATCGGCGACGACGGGCGTGAAGCGGTAGAGGTTCTTGGTGAGCGGCTCGTAGCTGCGCGCATCGGTACCGCCGACCGTCAGATACGGGGCGACCAACGTGCCGGGAAACACCTCACGGATGGTGCGCGTCAGCTGCGTAAAGCTCGGCGTGTCCACCGGCGAGTCTGTGGTCGGCTCGCGGGCACCAACCAGTGTCCGGATCTCGACTTGCGGATCATTGACAACGTGGCGGACATGGCCGACGACGCTGTCGATGCTGTCGCCCGGAAGGATGCGGAAATTGACCACCGCGCGCACCGTCGTCGGCAGAACGTTCTCCTTCACACCGCCGTCGATCATCGTCGCAGCGGTCGTTGTACGAACCGTCGCGTTGGTGGCGGGTGTCCCAACCAGCTGCCGCTCCAGCAGGCTGCTGAACAGCCACAAGTTGGCGAAGACCATCCGATACGCGAACGGCATCTCCGGCCCGACGGCGTTGAAGAAGCGTAGCGTGGCGCCGCGCAGCTCGATCGGCATCTGATTGTTCTCGACGCGCTCGACCGCGGCGCTGACGATGCCGACGGCGGTGTGCGGCGGCGGCGACGACGAGTGGCCGCCGGCGGCGTGCATGACCAGCTCGACGCTGACGCTGCCCTTCTCGGCGATGCCGATCGCGGCCACGGGCACGCTGAGACCCGGCACCATCCCCTGGATGATCACCCCGCCTTCGTCGAGGACATATTCTGGTTGCACCCCGCGCGACTGCAGCAGCGCAACGATCTGCTGCGCGCCGCGCTCGCCGCCGATCTCCTCATCGTGTCCGAAGGCCAGCATCACCGGCGCGCGGGGCTGAAAACCGGCGCGCAAGAGCGTCTCAACCCCTTCGAGTATGGCGAGGACGTTGCATTTGTCGTCGATCGCTCCGCGGC
>JBGQHM010000479.1:0-4858 GCA_041497995.1 Binatia bacterium
TGCCCGACACTGCTACGCCGACAAGCACGTCGGCGCCGACGAGTACGTTGACACCCACGACGCAGCCCACGCCGACTGTGACCTCGACCCCGTCGGCGACTCCGCCGCAGATCACCATCGGTTCGGCCAGCGGCCAGCCCGGCTCACAAGTCACTGTGCCCATCTCGTTGACCAAGAACGGCACCACCATCGTCACCATTGCGCCTCTCGTCATCGATACGGATCCCGCCGTTCTCAGCTTCGGCCCCGGCTTCGGCAGCTGCGTGTCGAAGGTTTCGGGTAAGAACGTGGACACGGGGCAACCCCCGTCAAACCCCGGCCGGATCAGCATCACGATGTCTGGCTCGCCGTCGGCGGTCATTCCGGACGGCGACATCATCGATTGTACATTCACGATCAACGCAGGCGCCTCGCTCAATACCTCCACCCCGCTGACCTTCGTGCGGGCGGGGATGGCAGACGTGGACCTCAACGACATCGACGGAGCTGGTACCAGCGGCTCGGTAACCGTGGCAGGCCTCGTGCCGACAGATACGCCGACCGAACTGCCCATGCCGACGGCGACCACTATGCCTGAGGCGCCCAGCACGCAACTCTCATCCGCTATTGGCGCGACCGATACGACGCTCGGTGTGGATGACATCAGTGCCCTCCCCGACAGCGGGACGGTGCTTATTGGTCAGGAGTTGATCACCTACAACGGCAAGCAAGCGGGAACGAGTTCGCGCGCTGCTGCGCAACCGGGCATGTTGCTCAACGTGCAACGCGGAGTGAACGGCACGACCGCGGCACCCCATGGGGCGGGCGACAGCGTCGCGCTCGTTCCGGCCGGAGCCTCGATCAATGTTGGCAGCGCTCTCGGGGCCCCGGACAGCACCGTGACGATTGGCGTTGTTCTGGTGACTGGCGGCGTGCAAATCGCTGCGACATCAAACGACATCGTCTACGACTCGACCCAAGTCAACGTTTTGCTCAAGGGCAATGGCAAGCCCGATTGTACGATCAACGCCGCCATAGGTCCCGACAGCAATGCCGGCAAGAGTCTGAGCACGAGCCAGCCGAACTCTCCCGCGAGCATGAAGCTCCTACGCATCGGGGTGCTGTCGACCGAGAACGTCAATCTCATTCCCGACGGTGTGCTGTTCACTTGCAACTTCCACATTGAGGCGGGCGCTAGTGCAGGGACGAAGGTGTTAGGGAATGCGCCGCGGGCATCCGATGCGGCCAGCAACTTGGTGCCCGTGGAGGGGGTTGACGGCAGCATTGCGGTGGTCGAGCAGCAGTCCACGCCCACTCCAACGCCGACGCAAGTGCTGGCTAGCGCGGCGATCAACCTCGACAGTGCTTCAGGGGCACCCGGTGACGTCGTTGCCATCTCGGCCACGTTGGCAGGTGCCGCCAACCAGTTTGCGGCGACGTCAAACGATATTGTGTTCGATTCGACCCAAGTCGATGTCGTGCTGAAGGGCAACGGCAAGCCGGATTGCACGATCAACCCGGCCATTGATGCGGACAGCGTCGCGGGTAAAGGGCTCAGCACGAGCCTGCCTCCGTCGCCGGCGAGCATGAAGGTCCTGCGCGTTGGGGTGCTATCAACCGAGAACGTCAACCCCATTCCCGATGGATTGCTGTTCACATGCAAGTTTCATATTGATCCGAATGCAACGCCGGGGGTGAATACACTCAAGAACACGCCGCGGGCTTCGGACCCGGCGAGCAACCTTTCAAATCTGTCGGGTACCAATGGCAGCGTCACGGTGAGCGCAGCGGCACCGACGCCTACGCCGACCCAGGTGCTCAACAGCGCGGCGATCAACCTCGACAGCGTCGACGGCGCGCCGGGCGACACGGTGACGATCTCCGCCAAGTTGGCGGGTGCTACCAACCAGTTCGCGGCGACCTCAAACGACATTGTCTACGATTCGACACAGGTCGACGTTGCCCTGAAGACCAACGGCAAGCCGGACTGCACAATCAACCCCGACATCAATGCCGACAGTGTGGCCGGGAAGGGCCTGAGCACCAGCCAACCCCCGTCGCCGGCGACGGCGAAGGTCCTGCGCGTCGGCGTCCTGTCGACGGAAAACGTCAACCCGATTCCCGATGGCCTGTTGTTCACGTGTAAATTCAAGATCGCAGCCGCTGCGGCACCTGGCCCTCACGTCCTGCACAACACGCCGCGCGCCTCCGATCCGGCCAGCAACTTGTCGAACTTGTCGGGGACGGACGGGGTCATCACGGTCGCGGGCGGCGAGCCCACGCCGACGGTGACCACACCGCCGGAGCCGACGCCCACAGCGACCCAACCGGCCGGCGGCCCGGCAATCGATCTAGGCAGCGGAGGTGGTACGCCTGGAAGCGTCGTGGTCATATCGGCCACGCTGGTGAATGCGGGCAACCAATTCGCTGCGACGTCGAACGACATCGTCTACGACTCGACGCAAGTCGCCGTCGCGCTGAAGGCTAACGGCAAGCCCGACTGCACGATCAATCCAGATATCAACGCCGATAGCCTTCCCGGGAAGACGCTCAGCACCAGTCAGCCAGCGTCCCCGGCGGCCGCAAAGATCCTCCGCATCGGTGTGCTGTCGACCGAGAATGTGAACGCCATTCCAGACGGACTTCTGTTTACGTGCAAGTTCAATGTTGATCCCGGTGCGAGCCAAGGTGTACAGGTTCTGCACAACACGCCGCGCGCTTCGGATCCGTCCAGCACTCTGTTCAACCTCGGTGGGAGCAACGGAAGCATTACCGTTCAATGACTGGAAGATGTGACTCAAACGGGCGAGTCCCGGCGCATAAGGAGAGGAAATGATGATCCGAGATCTTCAGAAGTGCACCGCGTCTGCGGTGGCCGCCGCGATATTGGCGGTCGTGGCGTACGCGGGGGACGCCGGCGCAGTGTGTGTAGGCGACTGCAACGCCGATGGCCAGGTGCTGATCAACGAAATCGTTTCTTCAGTCAACATCTTCCTTGAGACCACACCAGCGAGTAGCTGCCCGAACGCCGATCGCAACGGCGATGGGGTCGTCGATATCGCTGAAGTTGTGGCAGCCGTGAACTCCTTCCTCGATCCCTCGACCTGCTCGATGGTACAAGGGGGGACACCCACTTCCACCCCCACGAAGACGGCACCGGTGGTGACCAACACCCCGACGAAAACGATCCCGCTACCAACGAACACGGTTCCTGCAGCAACCAACACGCCGCAGCCGTCGGCGACCGGTACCGCAACGCGCACCGCATCGCCAACGATGACGCCAGCGGCGGCGGTGTGTGGGGATGGAGCGGTAGGGAGCGGAGAGGATTGTGACAACGGCGGCACCTGCGTCGGCGGCGACAATGCCGGCACGGCGTGCACTTCAGAAGCTCAGTGTATGGGACACGGAGTGTGTACCGAAGGTCCACACATCGGTGCGGCGTGCGCCGATGACAGCGCCTGCACGGGAGGTGGCAAGTGCATCCATTGCAAGACGTTCGGCGGCAGCGGATGTGCGGCCAATTGTACCTTTGAGACTGACGTGCCGTTCAACTTGGTGCCGGGCGTCGCACAGAAGAGCCCACCGGCGATACTCTCGGGCAGCGGCGCGGTTGTGCACGATGGAATTATTCTGCTGGCACTCCCACTGAGTGGCTCGCAGACGTTGAAGGTCGGCAAGATACGTAACAACCGGGTGCCGTATGTCGTTAACGCTGCGTCTGTGAAAATTGACAGGATCGCAGTCAGTACTCTGGCCTGTGCGTGCGCGCGGGGCGTTGTGGGCAAGACCTGCGGCGGTACCGTGTTCGATGAAGACGGCATGACACTATCGACGAACTGCTCGGATCAGTTCACGGTCGGCGCCAGCTTATGTAGCGGCAAGAAGCCGTGCACTTTTGTGAATGGACCGGGCAACTCAGCTGGAGGGCTGGTTGGTTGCGACGGATTGGAAGGGGTCAACCTCAGCTTCACGCAGCTCAGCACGTTGTCGCTGCAGCCCCCAGCGCCACCGACACCACGTCCCGGATCCGGTCCGCCGATCATCACGCTCAGTGGATCGGGCGGTCCCGGCTCCGCCATCACGCTGAATGCGTCGGCAATCGGCACCACGACCGCGGCGCACGTACCGGGAAAGGTCTGTCAAGGAGTCGCCCCCTGCGCAGCCACTTCCGACTTTGGCGCTGATTGTCTGTTCTGTACGGACGATGATCCGCAGACGTCACGCGGCGCCGCAACGACGCTGCCCCAGGTCACCGGTATGGCAACAGGGTTCATCATGAGCAGCGGTGACAGCAGCCAGACCGACCACAACATCGGCCCATTCACCGTGTCGGGCAATCCACTTTCATGCAGCGTTCTGGCCGGCAGTGGAGGAACCCCGTCGGTGACCGGGCTCTCGACCGCGGGGGCGTTCACGGCGCTCAATCAACCAGCGACCCACGACATTGTCGTCACCAATGTGTTCATCGGGCAGTGAGGGATGTAGGGAGAATGCGTACTTGACGTGGGTTGCGGCCGGGGTAGCGTTGTCTGTGCGGAGGATAGATTTCGAGCTGCGTACGTGGCGCGAACCGTCGGCGCAGCAGCGTGATCGCCGCCATCGTAGCGAGGCTGCAGAACGTGAAGGAGCTGCAAAATTTGATTGACAAACGTACGCGTGGTCGGTAGGAGAGTAACATCAGCAATGGTTCGTGCGTTTGGGTTCAGCCCACCATCGGAGGGAGCAACACGTGCTTAGTCAGGCAGGTGAGGGCCAACGAGGGCCGCCGGGCATGGTGCGTAGTCGGGAGCCGCTTCTTGGCTGACCGGTGCGCTTGAAGTTGGAAGACTCGGAAAGCTTCCGAGCGAAACAGACTGAAAATACGAGGAGGAGGAAA
>JBGQHM010000480.1:0-4842 GCA_041497995.1 Binatia bacterium
ACGGTGTCTCAGTTCAGCGGTGCGATTGGTGTCTACAACGCGTTGAACGGCGGCTTCATGCGACGTGTCGAGCCGGTGGGCTGGACGACGGACGTGCTGTCCGCTCCGTGGGACGGGAAGGCACGGCAATGAGCATCGACGGTCTCGACCCGACCATCCGCATCACCCTGCGCGCCGCCTTGGCGCTGCTGTTCGTCTGGAGCGCCAGTCACAAGCTGCGCGACGCGGTGGGTTTTCGGCGCGCGCTCGGCAACTATCAGCTCGTTCCAGATCGCTGGCTGGCGCCGACAGCCGCGTTGCTCATCGCTGCCGAGCTTGGTGTCGCGGTCGGCCTCTGGCTGCCTGGCCTGGGTGCGGACGCGGCGTGTGCCGCGGCTGGTCTCCTCGCGCTCTATGCCGGCGCCATTGCCATCAACATCGCCCGCGGCCGACGTGACATCGACTGCGGCTGTGGCAGAGTGGCGGGCGATCAGCCACTCAGTGTCGCGCTCGTGATACGCAACTGCGTCCTTGGTGTGGCTGCACTGGCAAGCGCGTTGCCGGCAGCGCCGCGCGCGCTAACGTGGATTGACGGCATCACCGTCTTTGCGAGTGTCGTCACCCTCGCGCTGCTGTACGCGGCAGTCGACGGGCTGCTGATCACCGCGCCCCGAATCAGCGCTCTTGCCCGAGTCACCGTTCATGCTTGAGGCGCTGCTCATCTCCAACCTCGTCCTGTGGGTCGTCGTGATCGCACTCGCCGCCGTGGTCGTGGCGCTTGTGCGGCAGATTGGCGTGTTGCACGAGCGTGTGGCGCCGGCGGGGGCGCTTGTCGGACGCGAAGGCCCGCGCATCGGCGAGGCGGCACCGCGCTTCGAGGTCGCCGACTGGGCGGGGCAGACGCGGACGATCGGTGGACCCGATCCGGAGCGTAACAGCACGCTGCTCGTCTTCATCTCGCCGACATGCCCAGTGTGCAAGACCCTGCTGCCGGTCCTCGATTCCGTGGTGCGGACGGAGCGCAGTCGCCTGCGGTTGGTGCTCGCTAGCGACGGGCCGCGTGACGAGCACGAGGCGTTCGTGCGCGCCAACGGGTTGGCGGACCGCGGGTACGTCCTCTCGCACGAATTGGGAATGGCCTATCAAGTTGGGAAGTTGCCCTACGCTGCGCTCATCGACGCCGACGGTGTGCTGCGCGCCAAGGGTTTGATCAACACGCGCGAGCACGTGGAGAGCCTGTTCGAAGCGATGGAGCAGGGCGTGGGCTCGGTGCAGGAGTATCTGCGTCGCGACGCCGGTGCGCGGCACGTGGCGTAGGGCCTGCGGCCAGCGTCATTTCTATGGTCCGCTCCCCGAGGGGTCGCTGCTGGCTAGCAAGTTCGACAGGCTAGGAGGAAACGGGATCATGAACACAATCGATCGCTGGTTCACGCGGCTGGCGCGCGGTGTGGCGCGCCGCAGTTCGCGCCGCAGCTTTCTGGCACAGATTGCCGGGTTGGTGGTCGGCGGCGCGACGATCCCGTTGCTGCCGGTGAGCCGCGCGCGGGGGCAGTCGCGGGCCCCCGCACCTGGCGAACCTGATCCGTCGACGGCGGCGGGCGATCCCGGCGATTGCGACTACTGGCGCCATTGCGCGATCGACGGCTTCCTGTGCAGCTGCTGTGGCGGCACACAGCGCTCGTGTCCGCCAGGAACCGAGATGTCGCCGGTCACCTGGATCGGCACGTGCCGCAATCCGACTGACGGCAAGGATTACGTGATCTCGTACAACGACTGCTGCGGCAAGGACATCTGCGGCTTGTGCTTCTGTCATCGCAACGACGGCGACAAGCCGATCTATTTCCCGCAGCGCAGCAACGACATCAACTGGTGCTTCGGCACGACCAGCGTCATCTACAACTGCTCCACAGCGATTGTGTTGGGCATCGCGACGGAGAAATGACCCGCGCGGCTACGCTGCTGATCGCCCTCTGCGTGGGCGCGCTCGTTGCGTCGCCAGCGGTCGCCGACCCGCAGACCGACTACATGCTGCATTGCCGCGGCTGTCACGGCCCGGACGGCGGCGGGGCGCCCGGCGCGGCGCCGGCGTTTCCGGGTCAGGTCGCAAAGTTTCTGTGGGTCCCGGGCGGTCGCGAGTATTTGATCCGCGTCCCGGGCACGGCGCAGTCGGAGCTGAATGACGCGCGCACTGCGGCGCTGCTCAACTGGATCGTGCACCAGTTCGGGGCCAACGAGTTGCCGAGCGACTTCGTCCCCTACAGCGAGGCGGAGGTCACGCGTCACCGCCGCCCGCCGCTCACCGATGTGGTTGCGGTGCGCGGCGCCCTCATCCGTACCATTCGGGAACGCGAAGCCGCACGCGCGACGGGAGCCAGTGCGGTGCCATGAGTCGCGTCACCCCTCTTGCGAATCGCCTGCAGCGGTGATTGTCTCGCCACAAATCTGATCTACGCTCCGCATCGCGCCGCCGCATGATCGCGCGCGGTGCAGTTCCCCCCTAGGAGGACGGGTATGGCGAACGCATCGATGACCGAAGACGACTTGCGTCAACGCGTGCGCGCGTTGCTAGCGCAGGTGCATGCTGACCGCACCGACCAGTACACGTTCCGCGGTTCCCAGTTTGATCATGGCCTCGCGTGGGTCCACTTCCCCGAAGGCCTGGGCGGCTTGGGGCTGAGCTCGAAGATGCAGGTTACCGTCAACGACGAGCTGCGAGCGCACTGCAAGACGGTGTACGACGATCTCTACGTCAACCCCATCGGCATTGGTATGGGTGCACCGACGGTGCTCACGTACGGCACGGACGCCATGAAGCGGAGCTTGTTGCGCCGCATCTTCACCGGCGAGGACATCTGGTGCCAGCTCTTCAGCGAGCCCGGCGCCGGCTCCGACGTCGCGGGCCTCGCCACCCGCGCCGTACGCGACGGCGACGACTGGGTGCTCAACGGCCAGAAGGTGTGGACCACGCTCGCGCACATTTCGCGCTGGGGCATGCTCCTGGCGCGGACCAACCCCGACGTACCGAAGCACGAAGGGCTCTCGTACTTCGTGCTCGACATGCAAGCTCCGGGCGTCGAGGTGCTGCCGCTGTATCAGATCACCGGCGAAGCGGAGTTCAACGAAGTCTTCCTCAACGACGTACGCATCCCGCGCGATCGGATGCTCGGGACCGAAGGGCAAGGGTGGCAGGTCGCGATCACTACACTGATGAACGAGCGCAGCGCGCTCGGTGGCGGTTCCTCCCAAAAGGGGGGCGGACCGGTCAGCGTGCTCTTGCAGCTCTGGCGTTCCCGCACCGCGGATGGTGCATCACCGGCGAGCGACGCGATGATGCGCAACCGCATCGCCAAGCTCTACATCGAGTCGGAGCTGCTGCGCCTCACCTCGCAGCGCGGTCGCGCCGCCCAGCGCTCCGGCAACCCCGGACCCGAGGGCTCGGTCGGAAAGCTCGCGCAAGCGGAGCTGTACAAGCGAGTGTGGGAATGCGGCCTCGACGTGCTCGGCAGCGACGCGTTGGTCTACGAGCCCGGTTACGAGCTGCGTCGCCCAGCCGCTGAGCATCGCGACAAGGTGGCGCTGACCAAGTACCAATTCCTGCGCTCGCGCGCCAACTCGATCGAAGGCGGGACGTCGGAGGTGATGCGCAACATTCTTGGTGAACGCGTGCTCGGGCTGCCGGGCGAGCCGCGCGTCGACAAGAACGTCGCGTGGAAGGACGTGCCCAGATGAAGACGCATATGGCATATGGCCTCTCGCTCATGCCTCGGACTGCATTGCGGCGGCGTGACTTGCCATACGCCATCACCCATAGACCATAAGCGAGGTCCCATGGATTTCGCATTCACCGAGGAGCATGAAGAGCTGCGCCAGACCGTGCGCCGATTCCTGGCGGATAAATCGAGCGAGTTGGCGGTGCGCAACGTGATGATGTCGGAGCGCGGCTACGACCCGGCGACGTGGGCGCAAATGGCGGAACAGATGGGCCTGCCGGGCTTGATCGTGCCGGAACAGTACGGCGGTGCCGGACTCGGCAGCGTTGAGTTGGCGGTCGTCATGGAGGAGATGGGCCGCACACTGCTGTGCGCGCCCTACCTGTCCACCGCCGTCCTCGCTACCAACGCGTTGCTGCTGGCCGCAACGGAAGCGGCACGCATGGACCTGTTGCCTAAGATCGCCGGTGGGCAGTTGCTGGCGACGCTCGCGTGGACGGAACCGCAAGGAGGCTGGGAACCCGCCGCGATCGCGATGCCGGCGGTTGCCGACGGCACGTCGTGGCGCCTCGATGGGACGAAGACGTATGTCGTCGACGGTCACACCGCCGATGTCATCCTGGTCGCGGCTCGCGTGAAGGAAGGCCTGTCGTTGTTCGCCATCAACGGTGAGGCCGACGGCGTCGAGCGCTGCGCTCTGCCGACGCTCGATCTGACGCGCAAGCTCGCGCGCGTTACGTTCACGAGGGCACGGGCGCAGCGCATTGGGAGCGATGGTGATCTCACAGCTGCGCTGGAGAAGGTGATCGCGTTGGGCATCGTGGCGCTCGCCGCCGAGCAGGCGGGCGGCGCGCAGCGCTGCCTGGAAATGTCCACCGACTACGCAAAGACGCGCATGCAGTTCGGCCGCGCCATCGGTTCGTTTCAGGCCATCAAACATCGCTGTGCCGACATGCTGGTGAGCGTGGAGTTCGCAAAGTCGGCCGCGTATCACGCCGCGTTCCGTGCCGCCGAGGGTGACGACACGGAGCTGTTCACGGCGGCGAGCATGGCCAAGTCGTACTGCTCCGAGGCGTACTTCCAAGCGGCCGCCGACACCATTCAGATCCACGGCGGGATGGGCTTCACCTGGGAGCACCCCGCGCATCTCTAC
>JBGQHM010000481.1:0-4831 GCA_041497995.1 Binatia bacterium
ATCGCTATCAATCAGACCTACCCCCTCAGGGAAGCGGCGCAAGCGCACCGCGATCTGGAGGCACGCAAGACGACGGGATCGACGGTCCTGCTGCCGTGACGGACGGCGTGGCAGCACGCCTTGTTTTGTCGGTGGTTTTCACTCTGCAGCGGCCTCACCGCCCGCTACTGCTACCAAACTGCTACCACGGTCGCCGAAGACCGCACCGGCGACGGCGGCCATCGTGCCGGTCGTTTTGCGCGTGTTGAACCAGTGCGCGTACACCGACATGGTGACCGTGGGCTTGGCGTGGCCGAGAAACTTCGCCACCTCCAGACAGTCCGTACCGGCGAGGATCAGGGCCGACGCGCACGTGTGCCGCAGCGAGTGGATGCTGACGTGGCGGAGCCCCGCCGCCGTCAACGCTGGCTTCATGACGGACTTGGCAAGCGTGCCGCGGTGCTTAGGGCCGCCGTCAGCCGTCGGAAACACCAGTCCGAGCGCACCATTCGGACAGGCCAGCTTCCAGGGCTTCAGTGCCGAGACCAGCTCCGGCGCCAAGTCGATAGTCCGCTTGCCGGCCTTCGTCTTGGGTTCATAGAACCGTGGCTTGCCCTCCGTCTGACCGCGCAGTCTTGCCCACGAGATGGACCGCCGAATGCTGAGGCGCCCGGTGGCGAAGTTGACGTCATCCCATGTGAGCGCCGTCAGCTCGCCGACGCGGGCGCCAGTGAGCACGGCAGTGAGCAGGAAGGTTTTGTTGAAGCCGGCTATAGCGGCGTTGATGAGGTGCGCCGCCTCTTCCGGTGAGAGCACATCCCCCGGGCTCACGCTCTCGTCGGCGTCCGCGCCGTCTGCATCCGGTTGGACCTCCATCGACACTTCGCCGGCATTCAGCCGGCAGCGTTCGGCTACATGCGCCGGGTTGCGCGTGATGAGTTCACGCCGTTCAGCGAGAGCGAGGATTGCCGCCAGCGTGGTCAACAGCTTGTTGACGGTCCGCGGTGCGAGGCCTGCGGCGCGTCGCCCGTCGCGGAATGCGTCCACGTCCGCCACCCGGATCCGGTCGATCCTCAGTGGCCCCAACGCCGGCAAGATATGGTCCTCGAGATGCACCTGCCACCCAACTTGACTGCTGACCCGATGGCCGGCCTTCGTGGCCAACCAGTCGTGCGCGACCGTCTCCAGTAACGGCAGCTCCGCAGCAGGACGATACGTTCCTTGCCTCACTGCCGGCCCCAGCTTCTCCAACGCCTTGTCGGCATCGTCGCGCGTCAAGTAGCTCTGCCAGCGCCGTTTGCCGTCCTGGTCGCGGAAGTCGACCACCCAGCGGTTCCGTCGTCGTTTTACACACGCCATGGCTTCACCCCTCCTCCGTCTGCCACCGCACCACCCGGTCAACCGTGGTGCCGCCCGCGACATACACCAAAGCAGCTACTACCTGTGCCGGGTTCAGACACCACGCCGCGCACGCATTGGCCACGAAGTCGGCGCCGTCCTTCACGTCGTGGTTGGCGAGAAACCTCACGAACTCCCCGGGTGCGTTCGCGGCCATCTCGGGTGTGTGGTCGAGCATGGTCCACGGTGCGTTGACGAAGGTGCCGCTGGCGATGCACCCCACGAGGTGGAGAAGCGCACGGGTACGCGCTCGCCCGATTTCCTCGTCAGTGAGCACGATGCCTTCGCGGTTGGCCGCTCGCGCTGCTGTGACGTTCCGCTTGGCCTTAGTCATGGTACACCCCCAGAGAGCGCCGAGCGCGCATCCAGCCGTCCACGTCGAACCCGGTGGCCTTGGCCGCACGGGCCGCGCGGTCCATGAAGTGGATTGCAAGGTTGTGAACCTGCTTTTCTGCTTCCGACTTGGCGGTGACTTCGTCGGTCGAGGCGAGGTCTGCGCGCCATTTGGCGTCGCGGGGCGCGGTGTGCCGTAAGAGGTCGAGGGGCACGTTGTGCGCCCGGATCCACTCGATGCCTGCGATCAGATCGTCGAGGTCCGGATCGCAGAGCATATCCATTTGACGATTCTCCGCGAGCCAGACCACCAGAAACGGCACCTTGAGATCCTCTGCAATCCACCGCATCTCGTCGCCCGAATTGGGGTCGAGGTGCATGCCCTGGTCGTGGATCGCCGCCACCATGTCGACGATCGTCTGCACCTTCATCGCTTCGACGTTTGGCACCGTCTGCGCGCGGGGCGCCGCGCTGCGCTTTCTGGTAGAAGTTTGGGTAGCCATGCTCACACCTCCTATGTGTGGGTTTCGGTTAGGGCCGGCGGGGTGGTCAGACACTCCGTCGGCTCGTCCGTTTCCCAATTCATACTTAGCGGCATGTACTAAGTCAAGCGCCCTTGTGCTTAGCGCTATCTATCTGGCATCATCGCCGCCATGGTGAGGTCGAAGCGCAAAGATCCACACGCCGTGGCTCTCGGGCGGAAGGGTGGTGTGGCACGAAAGAAGAACCTGACGGCTGAACAGCGCAGCGAGATTGCACGCAAGGCGGTGCAGGCGCGCTGGGCGAAGGTGAAGAGCGAGCACAAATGACGACTCGCACCCCACCCCGCAGCGCCCTCCGTCTCGCCGATCTGAAGCAGCGCCCGCACGACGTTCGTAGCCTGGTCAATGTGAAGATCCCCTCGCACATCGCCGACGCGATCACTGAGATCGCCACCCACACCGGCACCAGCAAGACCGATGTCGTACTGGCGCTGCTGAACACGGGCCTTGATGTGATGAAGCGGCGCCACGGACGATGAACAGCTCGCGCTGGCGCGATGTCCACTGACGACACGTATCCGAAGGTTCTGACACCGGAAGAGGTCGCGGAAATCCTGCAACTTCCCGTGAAAGCAATCACACAGGGAGTGCTGCGGCATCGGCTCCCCTGGATCAAATTCGGCAGGAAGCTGCGCATGTTGTCCACCGAGCTTGAGGGCCATTTGGATTCACTCAGCCGCTACTCAGCCAACAAATGAATCCCGCCGCCGACACCCGCGAGTTTCTCCGCGCGCTGCTGTTCGTGTCGGCGTTGGTGTCCATTGTCGCGTTGCAGCTCTCCGCGATGCTGCCGGCACTGTTCTCGTGAGCCCCCTCCTTGAATTGCGCCGCCGTTCCTGTAGACCAATCACCATGACGCGCATCGGGTTGGCCGTGCTGGTGGTGCTCCTGCTGGGTGCGGGGCGCGCTAACGCCAACGGTTGCGGACTTTCCGGCGAGCCGTGTTGCTTTGGCTCAATGACCAGCCCACCCATCTGCATCACCCCCGGCCTCGTCTGTGACCCAAACAACACTACCGGCTGCGGCGCCCTCGTTTGGCAGGGGGGAGGCCAAGGCGGCGCGGCTGAGTTGGTCTGTCTGGGCACATGTGTGCAACCCACCGCGACCCCAACCAGCACCGCTACGGCCACGGCGACCATTACGCCGACCCGCACGGCCACAGTGACGCCAACACCAACCAGCACGCCAACCGCGACGGCATCCCCGCACAGCCTTCCTGACGGCGATCCGTGTACCGCCAACACGCAGTGCGCGAGCGGGCTCTGCAAGGCAGGCGTGTGCAGCAGCGTGAGCGCCGCGCCTGCCGTGTCCAACCGCAATGCGCTCTTCCTTGCGGCGGGGCTGCTGCTCGTGGGGCTCTGGTCCATGCGGCGTGTAGCGCGACGCGGGTAACTCCGGACGTTCCGACGTCGGGACGTTTTCCGGACTCTCGTTCGAGAGAGAGCATGGCGAAGGTCGGTTGGATATTGAGGTGACGCCAAGGAACGTTGGCAATTCGCCCGCCCTCCGCATAGGAACTGATGCAGAAATGTTCCCGCTCGTTTCCCAAGACTGGCTCATTGAGCAGCGAGAGTCTTGTAGGCGGTGCGATCAAGAGGTCCGGTTGCCATACGCCCTGTTCCCTGGCGAACGACTGACGCCGCCTCACGCCGCCGCGATCACGTTGAAGCGATACGAGGTGGAAAGAGCATTGGCGCATTTGGGTGGCGTTGGCATCAACGTGTTGATGGTTGGTTGCGTGTGTTACGAGAGCGACTTCTCTAGCGAGCGCCACCACACCAGCTTCTCGTTCAGTGTCTTGCAGGCTGAACCCGGCTGGATTCTTCCGGTGCCGGGAACCGGGATACCCCTCCAGCAACTCAGGCTTGGTCCAGTGAACCAACGCGTGATAGATTGATGCGCAAATCACGACCAAGAGAATTGCTGCGCCTTTACGCTTCGCGTTCATCCGACTCATTGCACCACGATCTGCGGCCCCGTCGCTGCAAGCTTCCACGACACGATCCGCCGCAGCGCCCGGTCGAGCTGTTCGCCCGGGTCGGTGAGGAGCACGCGCCATCCGACGTCCAGGGGCATGCCACGATGCCAGTCGGTCTGGTACGCCCGTGGCCGTGGGGCCAGGGCGTGCGTGCGTGCCAGCAGGTCGGCGAGCAGCTCCCCGGCGAGAGAGCCATTCGGGGCGCCGGTCTCGAGGTCGCGGCTCACCGGTAAATCGGCGGCGGAGAACGGAGGCATCTCGCGCGGGCCGTAGAACTGTTCACTGTCCGCCAATAGCCCTCGAATCTCCGGCCACCCGTGATCCTTGTCACGCACGATGGTAAACAACGGCGCCGCCACTGTGGCCGTCGAGCCCTGATGATCCCGCCCGCATTGCAGCACGAAGCGGTTGTAGACTGTCCCTTGTCCTTGTCCCTGTGGCTGCTGAGCAAGGGGAAAGAGGAGTCCGGTGCCGATGCCGAGCTCCGCTTGCGGCGTCTCCGACACCAAGTCGAACAGATGAAACTTCCCGTGCCGGAAGGTCGAGGCGAACCGCGTCTGTGCAATCAGGTTGCGCAGCGTGGCGAGCACGTTGCCCGAGG
>JBGQHM010000482.1:0-4816 GCA_041497995.1 Binatia bacterium
AATCAAGCACGTCGCACCGCGCGGTATGGTGATCAGTCCGTGGTGCAGACCGACGATCATCGGCCGAGGAACTCCCTGACGATGGAGCACAGCCTGTCCGGCTGCTCGAGCGCGGGCAGATGGCCGCATGTGTCGATCGTCACGGGTTGCCCCTTTGGAATGCGTGTCGAGGTGAGCCGCGCCGACCCACGCGCCCGCCGTGTCAGAAGCCGGCGATGCGCACGACGATCTGAACCGGTGGTCCGAGAACCCCGTTGACGTCCCGCACACGCGCCGTGACAATCGTGTCGCCATCTGGAAAGCGCAGCGGAACGGAAATGAAGCCGCAGAATTCCACCGTTGCCGTCGAAGAGACAAAGTGGAACTCGCCATCAGGAAACTGGACACAGGCCGAATCCTGGGTGCGACCGCCGGGAGTGCCGGTGCCATCGTTGAATCGGCACCCCAAATCGTTCAGCGCATCGCTGATCGCTTGCGTCCCGTCAAAACTCTCTGGGTCGATGCCGGGCACGCCACCAAAGTGTCCTTCCGTGTTGTCACACACCGCAACGCTGCCGTCGCCGATGGGACGCGAGACCTGGATTTGGAGATCGGGCCGCGCCGCGGGGTTGCCGGGATCGTAGTTGAACGCGTTGAGGCCCACCGGTGCGCCGTTGATTCCCGGCCTGGCGTCGACGACCAGAACGAAACCACTCGGGTTGGGTCGGGTGTAGATCGGCCGGCCCGCCGCGTCGACGCCGCTCGGATCGAGTAGTGACTCGTCGGCGCGTAGCAGCCCCATGAAGCCGATATTGGCACCCAAGCCGAGGGTGGGCGCTGGTGTCGCTGTCGGGAGAGGTGTGGACGTGGGCGTACGGGCGGGAATGACCAGCGCTGTCTCACCACCGCAGCCCACGATCGCCAACGCTCCCACCACGACCAGGGTCGCGATGCTGATTTTCTTCATGTGCCCACCTCCCGCCGCCTCGATTTCTCCGAGAAGCGCGGGCGATTATATGCAGAAAGACGTGCGAAGGGGTAGTAGAAAGCATATGTTTGCGACGTCATGATGAGATCCCGATCGCAGCCTTCCAATGCGTCGCCCGGGTGGCGACGTGGCAGCCGCCGCTTTCTGCTGCTGCTGAGTTGGACGGTGCTCGCGATTGGGACGTGGAGCGTGACGCGGCCGAGCAGCGCCCACGACGGCGAGCAAATCGGTGGGGGGACCGGCGGCGGTGAAGGTCCAGCCCTGTTCGACGCGCCGTGCGTGAACGGCCTCGCCGGCACCTATCCGTGTCGCAACGTCGACCTGCTCGCGTACATGCCACGCAGCACCATTGGCGGGGGCAAGAGCATCAGCGACATATGGGGATGGACCGACCCGCAGACCGGCAAGGAGTATGCCCTGGTCGGTCGTTCGACCGGAACCGCGTTCGTCGATATCAGCAATCCCACGCAGCCGGTGTACCTCGGGGATCTGCCGACCGAGACGGTCGAGTCCAGCTGGCGAGAGATCAAGACCTATGGGAACTACGCATTCATCGTCAGTGAGGCACCGTTCCACGGGATGCAGGTGTTCGATCTCACCCAACTGCGCAGCGTGACGACGCCGCCGGTGACCTTCACGGATACCGCACACTATGCCGGCTTCAGCAATTGCCACGACCTGGTGATGAACACCGACACCGGCTTTGCGTACGGTGTAGGGACGAATACGTGCGCGGGCGGGCTGCACATGATCGATGTGCATGACCCCCTGAACCCGACGTCGGCAGGCTGTTTCAGTGCCGACGGATACACGCACGACGCGGAATGCGTCGTGTATAGCGGGCCCGACAACCGCTACACCGGGCACGAGGTCTGTTTCAATTGCAACGAGGATACGCTGACGGTCGTCGACGTCACCGTCAAGAGTGCTCCCGTGATGCTGTCGCGCACATCCTATACGGGGTGGGGATACGTCCACCAAGGCTGGCTGACGGCAGACCAATCGCACTTTCTGCACGATGACGAGCTCGACGAGATCAACTCCAATCACAACACGTATACGTATGTGTGGGACGTCTCCAACCTGCTCGCGCCCTCGCTGCTCGGCCACTACACTGCCTCAACCCCGGCCATCGACCACAATCAGTTCATTCGCACGCTGCCGAGTGGCGAGTACACCTTTCAGGCAAACTACCGCGCCGGGTTGCGCGTGCTGCGGATCGATGACGTGACGCAGCCGGCGCTGCACGAGGTCGCGTACTTCGACATTTTTCCCGCCGATGACGCGACCGGCTTCAACGGCGCGTGGGGCAACTATCCGTTCTTCGCCAGCGGCAACGTCATCGTCAGCGGCATCGAGCAAGGATTGTACGTGCTGCGACCGCACGTGGATGCACCGCCTGCACCGACGCCGACACCTACACCGACGGTCGCCGCGGCGTACGATGTCAGCGGCCACGTCCGCTATCACGGGACCGGCCGTCCGGTGTCTGGAGCCGCCCTTTATCTGCAGGGTCCAACGCCGGGAATGGTGCAGACGGACAGCGGCGGCCAGTTTACGCTCAGCGCATTGAGTGGAGACATCTGGAGTGTGCAGCCGCAGAAGAGCGGCGACGCCGGGAATGCGATCACGGCGGCGGATGCCGTCGTGGCGTTGCAAGCCGCGGTGCAGGCTGTGACGCTGGACGCCGATCAGCAGATGGCGTGCGATGTCTCCGGAGATGGCCGCATCACCGCAACGGATGCCCTGCTGATGCTCAACTACAAGGTCGGGTTGATCTCGGCCTTTCCGGTCACGCTGGCCTGCGTCTCGGACTGGGCCTTCATGCCGGAACCCGTCGCGGTCGCCAATGGGGAGAGCGCCGCGCCGGTCATCGCAGCGAGCAGTTGTCAGCTCGGCACCATTGATTGGCGGCCGTTGGCCAGCAGTGCAGCGGACCAAGACTTCGGCGCGGTGCTGTTTGGCGACTGTTCGGGCAACTGGCAACCGAGCACCGGCAGCTCAGTCCCGGGACGCGTACCTGGTGCCGAGGGAGCGCGCGGGCGTGGGTCGGTGCGTGTAGGCGGCGCACTCCGGACGGCGCGCCGCGACAGCGTGCGCGTGCCGCTGTACGTGCAAGCGACCGGCCCCTTCCATTCGCTCGACCTGCAACTCAGCTACGATCCAACCCGGTTGCACCTGCTCGGCGTGCGCCGCGTCCGACAAGCACGCGGTGCCCTTGCCGCGATCAATCAACACGTGCCTGGTGTTCTGACGATCTCGATGGCCAGCGTCGAGCCGCTGCGCAGCGGCGCCGTTCTCGTATTGCAGTTTCAGGGCCGCTTCGCTGGGGTGAGCGCACCCGTTCGCGTCGCCAGCGCCCTCGTCGGTGAGAAATAACCGTCACGCTAGGTTCTTGGCGGTTGAAACCCGGCGTCTTTGAGTCAAGTTTCGTTCGAAGCCGCTACCAGCGAGCCAACGGCGAGCGGTCCCGCCGAAAGGACGCTGGGCGCAGCCCGGGTCACGGCGACTCGCGCCGTGTTGCCACCCAGGAGTTCGCGGCGTGGCCGTCCGGCCGCACCCGTCGATGCTGGAAGAGCCACTGGTCGCCCACTCGTATCAGCCGGTCACGGTATCGTCCCCAATGATCCGGCCCGCGTTCGGTGATCGCGAGGAAGTAACTCGCTGCAGTGGCCGTGTCCGGACTCTGGACCTCGATGCGGATGCTCGACACGTGATGGCGGATGAGCGGCTGCGTGAGGTTCGCAGCGATGTTCGTCTTGGTTCCCGTCAGAAACGCTTCGATTGCCGCACGCCCCTGCAGCGGCGGCCGGCCGTCAATCTCCATCACGCCGTCGTCGGCGAACAGCACTACCAGTTCCGCGAAGCGACCTGTGTCGGCGCAGTGTGCGTAACGCGCCAATGTGTCACGAATCTGTTCGCGCGCCGTGAGTTCCCAGAGTTCCATGGCGTCTCACGTCATGCAGGCCGGCCGCCGACGAGCACTGGAAACTGTGCCGAGCGGTCGTTGCAGAGCTCCTCGTGTCGTGCGCCTGTGTCTTCATCGACGCGGATCGTCCGGGCGCCGTGCGGGGCGAACTGAACGATGTAGGCTTTGCGCACGCGATCCGTGAGATTCGGCCCGGTACGGTGCGGCGTGAGACTGGAAACCACAACAATGCTGCCGGCCCGCGCCGGGGTCGGCACCGCGGTCTTCGGATCGTCGAGACAGCGCCACCCGAGGTCGGTCATCCAGTGGCGCAGCGTGCCGCGTCGGTGGAGACCCGGTACCACCCACGGACAACCGTTGGCTTCCGACACGTCGCTCAATGCCACCCAGCAGGTCAGGTACTGCTGTGGCTCAACGAAAGTGTACCCGTTGTCCTGGTGCCACGGGAAATCGGCAGCGGTTTCGGGTTTCTTGTAGACCGCCTGATCCCAGTACAAGCGCACATCGGGCCCGATGAGGTCGTGCGCGAGATCCTGGAAGACCGGTCCCGAGCAGAAGGTACGGAGCAATGGCGACTGCACGACCAGGTGCGGTGAGAAGGTGATCTCGCCGGCGCGGCCGATGAAGAAGCGACCGCCCTCACGGCTGGCAAGAAACGCCTCGACCTGCGCTTCGATCGGATCGATCTCCGCGGCGACCGCGCTGACCGTTTTTGCATCGAAGGCATCCTCGAGAACAAAATACCCGTCGGCGTTGTAGGCCTGCACCTGCTCAGGCGTGGTCCGACGGAATGGACCCGACGCTGCAATCCACGTGAACGACTCATTGAGCGGATGGCGTTCGGGTTCCATCACGGCGGTGTCGAGAGCGCGCGCACGAGGCGGTCGAGAAACTCCTGTCCCTCGTAAAACTGCTTGACG
>JBGQHM010000483.1:0-4786 GCA_041497995.1 Binatia bacterium
ATAGTTCGTCACGATGAGGTCATGCGCCGGGATCTCGCGGCGCAGCTCGTGCCGCGTCTTGCCGCTGGTGAGCAGCAGCACGCGCAGCCCCGACGCGAAGCGCGCTGCCTCGCGTTCCCAGTTGTGCACCACCGACGCCGGGCAGACGACGAGGCTCGGACCGCCGGCGGGATCCTCCCGCTGTAGGTGGACGAGCCACGCCAGTGCCTGGATCGTCTTGCCGAGCCCCATGTCGTCGGCGAGGACGGCGCCGATGCCTAGCGACCCGGCGGTGTACGTCAGGAAGTCGAGGCCGAGCTGCTGATACGGCCGTAGCTCCGCACTCAGGCCGGGCGGCGGCGGCACGTGCGGCAGGCCGCTGAAGCCGGCGACACGTTGACGCAGCTGACGCACCGCATCCAGCGTCGCCGCGTCCGCCCCGAAGCGCTCGAGCGCCGCCAAGCTGGCCGGTTGCGCGGTGGCGAGCTGCCACAGGGTCACGCGTTGTGCGCCGTTCCCCGCTTCGACGCCGAGATCGGCGAGCACGGCGGCCGCCTCGTCGTGCAGGGCGACGGCGTCGCGCCGCGTCCAGCCGGACGATAGCTTGACGAAGCGTGTGGTTGCGGCGCGCAACTGCGACAGGTCGTCATCGGTCAGCTGCAATCCCTCGGCCTCCCACGCCGCCGACACAGAAAACCAATCCATGCCGCTCGATTCGATGTGCAACAGCGGCGTGACCCGCAGCTCGCCGCTGAGCAGCCGGCGTATCCGGTCGGTGCCGAATGTGGCAACGCCATCCGGCACGCGCTCCCACGCGTCCGCGAACTCCTCCATGCGCCGCCGGCTCGCCCGCAGCCACCAACCGACAGCGCGATCCGGCCATGTTGGCTCGCGGCCCCCGAAACCCTTCTTCACTCCCGGCACGGCCTCCGTCGCGCTGAGCCATTCCATTGCGGGGGTAACCAACTGTGGGTCGGGCTCCTCGAGCCACAGCTCGGCATCGTCAGTCGGTGCGGCGTCACCGTCTTGCGGCGCGTGCTCTGCGGAGGCAGGCTGCGCCGCGATCCGCTCGTACACCTGCGCATCGGCACTTGCCTGTTCAGCAGCAAGCGCTGCGTACCGCACCCAGCGCGCTTCGGGCGCATACTCGAACACGGCCACGTCGGCTGACACAGCAACACCCGGCCGCCAGGGGTCGTTGCCGCTGTGAGCGAACAGGCGGATCTGCATCCAGTCGTCGTCGCGCAGGTCCAGGGTGATCACGGGCCGCACCGCATGGTATCGGGTGCGCGCGGCGAGCGTCTCCCGCAGGTGCGGGAAGTGTGCGGCGAGCAGGCCGAGGACTTGGCCGCGATCCGTGGGCGCGAGTGGCAAGCCGCCGGCGTCACGAAAGCGCTCGAGCAACGTCTCCGGCGGCTCTTCGATCACCAACGCGAACTCGCCGTCGGCAATGATGAAGCTGGGGTGGGTGCGTGCCGACCAGTCATCGGTGCCGCGCAAGTACAACACGTCGTCGAGCCGGCGCTGGCGGCCGCCGGGCCACAGGAAGGAGAACTCCACCCACACGGCGCCCTCACGTGCGACGCACGCGGGCAGCAGGCGCACCGGATCGGCGTGCAAGCGCACCGGTGCGCCGGGCACGATGCCGCCGCGGGCCGCGAGATCGGGCGCAACGTCGAGCGCCCACGAGGCCAGCGGTGAGCCGGCGACGCGGGCGAGCAGTGGCTTCAGAACCGTGCCGGTGAGACGGCGCGTTGGACCGTAGCCCGTGTAGTACGCGTCGTTGCCGCCGACTTGGGCGTCCGTCAACCATTCCAGCAAGGCGGCCTGGTCGGGCGGGAGCGCACCGGGCATGCGTCGGACTTCATTCCGCAACTGCTGCAGCTGCGGCATGGTGCGCGGTGCATCCGCGGCACGCGGCGTCGTCAACCGCGCTTCGATACTCACCCCAACCTGGTCGCGGAGTGGGACGAGGGTCATCACGAGTCGTAGACTTCGCTGTGGCAGCTTGCGTTGCTGCTCCGCCCACTGCACGAGCTCGGTGGCCAGGCTGAGCCGCGCGCGTTGCGCATGGCGCTCCGCGAGATCCGGACGTTCGCGATACGACTCGAGCGCCGGCGGCAGCCAGCCATTGGCTCGCTGCGGGATCGCCTGCGCGAGCCGCCAACACAACAGGTCTGGGTCCGGCTCTTCCAGAATCTCCGGAAACGGCGAGAGGTAGAAGTTGAAACCAGCAGCGATTGCCTTCTCGACGAGCTGTGTGAAGTAGCGCTCCCGCGCCCAGCGCTCGCGGGCAGAGCGCAGCCGCTCCAGTACCGCACTTCCCGGAACGCTCGCCGGCACGCGCGGCAACACCCGCCGCGCGGCTGGCGGGCGAGCCACCGCGCGTTCGGCCCCCACCGCGCCGTCGCCAACAATGCGGCACCCCAACGCGTAGGCGTGCTTGCAGTATGGCGCCACGGGGCAGCTGCAATCCGGCTCCCAGCCATCGGCGGTCCATTCCCACAGCGTGTGGTAGAGTTCTGTGCCGCGCACCGTCGCACGCACGCACTGACCATCGAACGCCAATGGCCCGACACGTCCGGTGTCGACGTACTGCTGTCCACGTGTGCGCGCTCGTGGCGTGAAGCGGCGTATCTCGCCTTTCAACGCGAGGATCTGGACGGCGGTAAACATCAGGTCTCGTCCGGGCGGGGCGGCTCCGCCAGCCAGCGGCCGCGTTCCAACGCGACCAAGAAGAGGATGACGGTGGCTTGGATGACCGAGACCAGCACCGATGAGACACCGGCGACGCGCTGCATGGCGTTGGACCCGGCATCGAGTGCCCCGAAGAAGAATGCGGCGACCACCACTCCGGCCGGTGACAAGCGTCCGAGCAAACCGACCGCGATGGCCGTGAAGCCCCAGCCGGGTGAGAAGTGCTCATAGAGCCGGTGCGTCACCGCGCTGACTTCAATGCCACCGGCCAGCCCTGCCAAGGCGCCGCTGAGCATCAAGGCCATCAAGACGCGGCGGTCGACGTCAATGCCGGCCAGCCGCGCGGCTGCCGCGTTCAGTCCGGATGCACGCATCTCATACCCTGGCACCGTACGGTACAGCAGCACATGCAAGGCAGCAGCCGCGAGCAGCGCGATGAGCAAGCCAAGGTGTATGCGATAGGGCGCCAGCCGCGGCATCCACAGGCCACGGAGGATGGCGTCGGTTTGCGGATAGTTGCCACCGGCCTCCATCAGCGGTCCCTGCACGAGGTAGCTGATGAGGCCGAGGGCAATGAAGTTGAGCATGATCGTGCTGATGACCTCGTTGACGTTGCGGCGCAGCTTCAGCTGACCGGCGATGCCGGCCCACGCCGCACCGAGCGCGGCGGCAACGGCGAGATCCGCGGTCAAATCCAACCATGCCGGTACGCGCCCTTCGTGCGTTCCCAACGCTGCCATCGCCAACGCGCCCATCAACAACTGGCCTTCTGCACCGATGTTCCAGACGCCGGCCTGAAACGAGACGGCGATCGCGAGACCCGCAAGCAGTAGCGGGCAGCTCTTCACCCCAACTTCGGAGAGGCTGTCGAGGCTGCCGAATGCGCCGCCGATCAAGGCGGCAAAGGCTGCGAACGGGTTGCTGCCGGATGCTGCGATGATCATGGCACTAACGACCAGCGCGCCGGCCAGCGCCAGCAGCGACGGCAGAACGCGTGCGACGACTCGTCTCAGCATGCTGCGCCGGCCATGAGCAGACCAAGGTGCTCGGAATCGATCGGCGGTTGGAGCGCCGCGCTCAGCCGGCCACGCGACAGCACGCACACTCGATCACTCAGCTCGAGCACCTCGTCGAGGTCGGTAGAAATCACCACGACCGCACAGCCGCGGCGTGCGACGGCTTGCAATGCCTCGGTGACTGCGGCGGCGGCCGCGAAGTCGAGGCCGCGCGTGGGATTGACGGCGATCAGGACCTGCGGCTCGTCGGCAAGCGTGCGCGCGACGACGATGCGCTGTCGGTTGCCCCCGGAGAGCGAGCGGACGGGCGCGTCAAGACTGGCGAAGCGTACGGCGTACTGCTGCGCTAGCCCGGCGGCGAAGTCGTGTGCCGCCTCCGAGTGGAGCAGGCCGCGCCGGCTGAAGCGGTCGAGGAGCTTGCGGTTGAGGAGCAAATTTTCCTGCACGGTCATCGGCAACACCAGGCCTTCACGCTGGCGGTCCGGCGGGATGTGTCCGATGCCCGACGCCAGCGCGGCGCGCGGAGTGAACTGTGTGAGCACACGCCCACTGACACTGACAGCGCCGGACGCCGGCGGCATCAGCCCTACGAGCACTTCGAACAGCTCGCGCTGGCCGTTGCCATCGACGCCGGCAACACCGAGTATCTCGCCGCTGTGCACCTCGAAGCTGACACCTTGCAATGCGGGCAGGCCACGGGTGTCACGCGCAGAGAGCTCCGAGACTTGGAGAACGACCGGGCCATCAATGCACCCGCGCGGTGAGCCGCTTGGCGGCACCGCAACCGTCCCAATCATGCGCTCGGCCATCTCGCTTTCAGTCGTCGCACTGACCTCGTACGTGCCAACGACGCGACCGCGCCGCATCACGGTGACACGATCGGCGACCGCCTTCACCTCGCGCAACTTGTGCGTAATGAAGATCACCGCCCGCCCTTCCTCGCGCAACTGGCGCAGCATCGCGAACAGGGGGCGTACTTCCTGCGGCGTGAGCACTGCAGTGGGCTCGTCGAGGATCAAGACGCGGCCGCCACCCGCCAAGGCCTTGAGGATCTCGAGCCGTTGGCAGGCACCCACTGGGAGCTGCGCCACCGG
>JBGQHM010000484.1:0-4755 GCA_041497995.1 Binatia bacterium
CAGCGCTCCGAGCGGACCGATCCACAACGTAAGACAGACGGCAAGCACTTTGGCGGCCCAGGCGCGGCTGGGCCGCGTGTGCTCCGCGGACGGCTCGTCGTCGGCGATCGATGCGCCACCGTCCCCACCGTGTCCTTTGATGACGGAGAACTTCTCCGGCCGCATCTTGCCGCCGCCGAAGCCGATGATGCCGGCGCCGAGGATGATGACCGGGAACGGGAGCTTCAGGAAGTAGAGGCCGATGAAGGCGAGACCCGCCAACGACGCCATCACTTCGTTCTTCAGCGCGCGCTGCCCGATGCGGATCACCGCGGCGGCGACGATCGCCAGCACCGCGGCTTTCAATCCGTAGAACAGCGCGGCGACCGCCGGCACGGTACCAAAGGCCATGTAGAGCCAACTCAGCGTGATCAACACGAAGATCGACGGGATGACGAACAGCGCACCCGCGACGATGCCACCCCAGGTGCGATGCAACAGCCAGCCGACGTAGATACAGAGCTGCTGCGCCTCGGGGCCGGGCAGGAGCATGCAGTAGTTCAGGGCGTGCAGAAAGCGCTCCTCCGAGATCCAGCGGCGCCGCTCGACCAGCTCGGTGTGCATGATGGCGATCTGCCCCGTCGGGCCACCGAAGCTGATGAACCCGAGCTTCACCCAGAAACGGAAGGCCTCCCAGAAGGACGGTACTGCAACACGTGCGGTGGTGCGCTGCGCAGGCTCGCTCATGCCGGAAAGTCTTCGCGGGTTTTCGCAGCAAGTGCAACGCAGCCGATTGCCTGTGCTGGGGCACATGGCTTAACGTGCACCGTCATGAACGCCATCATCGGAAACAGGCTGCGCCTTGTCGTTGTGGGCGCCCTCGTGATGCACGCAGCGATCACACGCGCTGTTGACGTCGCACCGCAACCCAGCGCGGGCTGCAGCGGCGGAACGCTAGAGAGCGGTCGCGGGTTGCAGCGGAAGATCGACGTTGACGGTCTGAGCCGCGCCTACATCCTCGACGTCCCCGACGGCATTGAGCCGAAGAAGCCGGTGTCGCTGCTGTTCGACTTTCACGGCTTCGGGCATAGCGCTGCAGGCCTGTGGAACGTTTCCGGCTTCAAGGCACTTGCGGGGCGCGACGGCTTCATCACCGTGTACCCGGATGGGTTGCCGGTCCACCTGCTGGAGCGCGACGCGCCCGGGTGGGAGATCTTCACGATCGAGAAGAACCGAGACCTTGCCTTCACCGCACAGCTCCTCGACTACCTCGAACGCACCTACTGCATCGACCGCGCGCGGGTGTTCTCCACCGGCTTTTCAAACGGCGCGTGCTTCAGCTATCTGCTGGCCTGCCAGATGGCCGGCCGCTTTGCCGCCGTCGCCCCCGTCAGCGGCTGGCAGACAGCGGTGGCCTGCACTCCGGGACGCGGGGTTCCCGTGCTGATCCATCACGGCCGGCAGGACAACCTGGTGCCCGTGGCGCAGGGGCGCGCGGCGCGCGATGCATGGATCCAGCGCGACGCCTGCCGCGAGCACGTCAGCGACGGTTGCGAGCACCATCGCGAGTGCCGCGACGGCAGTGAGGTCGAGTACTGCGAAGGCGACTTCGCACACTCCTGGCCGCTGGAAGCGACGGAGCGTATCTGGGAGTTCTTCCGCGCGCACCCGATGCCGGCGAAGTAGAGCTCACTGCATGCGGGGGATTGGTTGCCTTGGTGGCACGGAGGCCCGCGCCACCAAAGCCCCTCGCCAAAGCCTGTCGGGCATGTGGCCAAAGCCTTGTGCGAGCTCTGTACCCATGTCAGCATCGCGCAACTCCGCTGCGACTCGCAGTTCCTAATGCCGACGCCCTTACTCTCCGGTCCATTTGCCCGTGTGACCGTTGCGAACTTTTTCTTCTTCCTCAACTTCGCATCGTTCTTTCTGCTGCCGCTGTATGTGAAGTCGCTGGGTGGCTCCGAGGCGATGGTCGGTGCGGTGATGGGGACCGGCGGCATGGCGGCGTTAGTGGTGCTGCCGGTCATCGGCGTGGCGCTCGACCGCCTCGGGCGGCGGCGCTTCTTTGTGGCGGGCACCCTGGGGATGACGGCTGCGGCGCTCGGCTACCTCTTCGTTGATACCATCGGACCGGGGCTGTTCGCGCTGCGGTTCGTGCAAGGGGTGAGCTTCGCCGCGGCGTTCACCGCTTCAACCACACTCGCGGCTGAGCTGGCACCGAACGACCGGCGCGCCGAGGCGTTGGGCGTGTTCGGTGTGTCGACGCTCCTGACGCACGCGCTAGCTCCGACGATCGGCGAGGAGATCATTCATCGTGCCGGCTTTCATGCGCTGTGCGTGACGGCGGCTGCCTTCACGACGCTGCCGCTCTTCCTCCTGCCCGGCATTCCGGCGCGCCGCATGCCGTTAGTGAGCGCCCTGCGCGGCACGTGGCGCATTGGCCGCCTGCAGTGGGTGCTGATCGGCACGATGACTCTCTCAGGTATGGGGTTCGGTGCGGTGATGACGTTCATCCCCACCTTTGTACGCAGCAGCGACTTGGGGCGCGTGGCGTTTTTCTACGGGGCGTACACGATCACCGCGATCTCCACGCGGCTCTTCGGTGGCGGGCTATCCGATTCGGTCGGGCGGCGCGCCGTCGTGTTGCCGGCGCTGCTGCTGCTCGCCACGTCGATCTTCACGCTGTCGTTGGTACACAACATTCCGTTGCTCGTTGTGGCCGGTGTGCTTTTCGGTGGGGCGCAGGGCATCAGCTATCCGACGCTGCATGCGTTCCTGGTCGACCTCACCGCTGACACCCACCTCGGACGCGCGCAGGCTCTGTTCAACGGGTCCTTCAACATGGGGGTGATGGGCAGCGCCTTCCTCTTCGGCCCGGTGGCGGATCACCTCGGACAGCGACCGATGTTCGCCATGGCGGCACTGATGCCGCTCTTGGCATGCGCGCTGTTCTACATGTACGGGGTCGAGCCGACGAGAGGCGTTGTGACGGGCGGCTCTGCAATCGGTTTGGGAGAAATCGAAACCGCCGATGCGCGCCGATGAGAAGGCACTCGGCTTCCCCTCAAATGGCCCGCTCCCGGCCCTTCCAGTACGGATCGCGCAGCTTGCGCTTGTAGAGCTTGCCGTTCGGGTCGCGCGGCAGGGCGTCGATGAAATCGATCGACTTGGGGCATTTGTACTTCGCGGCGTTCTCCAAGCAGAAGGCAAGGATCTCTTGTGCGAGCTCGGGTGAGGGGTTCATACCTGGGGCCAGCTCGATCACCGCTTTCACTTCCTCTCCCCAATCCTCGTTCGGGATGCCGAACACAGCGACGTCCGCCACCTTCGAGTGCGTCAACAACACCGACTCCACCTCACTCGGGTAGATGTTCACACCGCCGGAGATGATCATGTCGATCTTGCGATCGCAGAGGAACAGGTAGCCTTCGTCGTTGAGGTAGCCGATGTCGCCGACCGTGAAGAAGCCTTCGCGGCGGTTGGCTTGGGTCTTCTCCTGGTCCTTGTGGTACTCGAACTCGGCGCTGCCCAATGCCATGTACACCGTGCCGGGTTGGCCCACGGGGCTGTCCTTGCCGGCGTCGTCGAGGATGCGCACCTCGGAGCTGGGCCAGGCGCGGCCGACGGTGCCGGGATACTTGAGCCACTCTTCCGGCGTCACCAGCGTCCCACCGCCTTCGCTCGCGGCGTAGTACTCGTGGATCACCGGACCCCACCACTCCAGCATGCGGCGCTTCACGTCGACGGGGCAGGGCGCCGCGGCGTGGATGATGTGTCGCAGCGATGACACGTCGTAGCGCCGCTTGACGTCGTCGGGCAGTGCCAGCAACCGATGAAACTGCGTCGGTACCATGTGGCTGGTGGTGACGCGGTGCTGCTGGATGAAGTCGAGGCAGCTCTCCGGCGTCCACTTGTCCATCAACACCACCGTGTGGCCGTAGTGCAGGGACGAGCCGGCAAACATCAGCACGGCGGTGTGGTAGAGCGGCGAGCCGGTGAGGTGGACGTTGTCGTTGCCCGCTTGGATGCCGAACATCGCCAGGAACATGGCGAACACTGAAAACACGTTGTCGGGATCGTACGGCGCCAACGCGCGGCGCACGCCCTTCGGCCGGCCGGTGGTGCCCGAGGTGTAGTTCATCACCTGCCCGGCGGCGCGGTTTTCCGGCAGCGAGTCGGGTTGGCCGTTGGTGAGGTCGGCGTAGGCGCGGAAACCCGGGACATGCCCGACGGCGAAGCGCGCGCGTTCGGGGAAGTGCAGCTCCTCCGCGGCGCCGCGACACGCGTCGGCAAAGCGCTCGGCGCCGAAGAAGACCTTCGCCTCCGAGTCCTGCACGATGTAGGCGATCTCCGCAGCCGTCAGGTGATGATTGATCGGCACCAGATACAGCCCGGCCTGCCCTGCCGCCAGATAGAGCTCAATCATCGGCGCGCCGTTCGGCAGGACAGTGGCGATGCAGTCACCCTGCTTGAGGCCGAGGCTGCGCAATCCGTGCACGAGCCGATTCGATGCGGCGAGCAGCTCGCCGGCCGTGACCTTGCGACCGTCGGGTTCGATCAGTGCAATGTGTGCCGGATCCTTCTGCGCCAGATTCCAGAAACCGTAGTCAGACATCAGCACCTCGCATTCCGCAATCGGTTCATCTCGGCAATCCTAAGATTCGTTGCGCGATCAGATTGCGTTGGATTTCGGACGTGCCGCCCATGATCGTTTCGGAACGCGAGTACATGTACTCGCGTGCTATCGCTTCGGCGGCGGCGACGTGGCGCTCTTCG
>JBGQHM010000485.1:0-4742 GCA_041497995.1 Binatia bacterium
GACTACAAAATGCCATACGTCAACAACTTCGTGGCACTGGTCACAGATCTACTGGCCCGGCATCAAACGACGCGGGTGATCGTGCTCTCTGGTTTCGCGAGTGCCGACATCGCAGCCCGCGCAGCGGCAGCCGGCGCGCGCGGGTACATTCTCAAGGCGGCTCGGCTGTATGCGGTGGCAGATGCGATCCGCACAGTAATGAACGGAGGTATCTGGATCGATCCGAATCTTCCGAGAGACGTCTTTGACGTCTTCCAGCGCAACTCCGCGCCAGCCGACCAGGCTCACGATGGGCTGAAGCAGTTATCGCGACGGGAACGCGAGGTCCTGGCCTGCGTCGCGCAGGGCAGCGGCAATCGCGAGATCGCGACCAAGATGGCCATCAGCGAGAAGACGGTCAAGACGCACTTGACCCGGATCTTTGCCAAGCTCGACGTCAAGAACCGCGTCAGCGCCGCGGTGGTGTTTCACGGTGGCGATTGCGGCGCTCCTCCGCGAGTCTACCCTGCCGCGGCCCCGCGCTAGTCGAGTCCCCTTCGCAGCGTGCAGTGAGTTGCGCGGCTCGTGCGTTGCGCACCTGCCGTATGCGGACTGACGCGGACTCGACCAATTCGATCAGGCGACCGTCGTCTGCATCCGGGTTGGCGATGCCGTGCACACCGAGCGTGCGCATCAAGTCCCGGCGGCTGTTTGCATCTGGCTGACATCCGCGCAGAACGACCAGTGCGGAGTCGTTTGCGCGCCGCATCTGGTCCTCGCGGTCCTGCCATTCGGCAGGGCTGAGTGCCCTTAACACATCTGCTTGATAGGGCACGTCACGACAAAGGTCGTATGATCTGGGGCGAGTGGGTCGATAATTCAGACCTCCGGACGATTTCCCTGACGCCAATAACGTCGGAAACTTGGTGCGAAAGGCGGTTTCAAATGGCGCAGCTATCTATCGTTGTCGGACTCTTGGTGGCGCTCGGGCTCGGGATCAGGCTCGTCATCCCCCATGTCGAGCATCAGGCGGATACGGACTGGCCCAAGGTCAACGTGAGCCGGTACGTGCAGGGAATGCAGCGTCTATTCCTTTCGGACGCAGATCCGGTTCGGCGCAGGAACATGATCATAATTCTACGCCGATGGCAGGTCGATCAGAGGTTGGATGTTGTGTCGCGAACGCAGGTGGAAGAGCTTTTGCGCAAGGTGTGCAAACTAAATGTCGACCGGCACATGGTCTGCCGCGGCTGAGTTTTGTGCAGCCGTAGCGCGGTGCATGGCTTGGGCTTTGCTCCGCGATGCGCCGCCGTGGCAGCAATGGAGAGGCTGAGCAACACGACCCGCACGATTGACGCCGAGTTGGCGGGGGCGCTGCGCCAGCGGGGACGCCTCTGGACTACGGTGCTCGAAGAGCACCAACCTGACGCCCCTCTAGAGCAACGGCTGCATTTCGCGGCAACGGCTCTCGAATCGCAGGATGAGCAGCTTGAAGAGCTTAGGATCGCCAATGCCGAGTTGACCACGGTAGCGGACGCTATCGAGCATCGGATCCATGCACTTGAACAGGAGCTCCAAGAACGCGACCGGATGCTGGCCGGCAGCCAGGCGCAATCTATAGAAACCGAAAGTCTACGTAGTGATCGAGCGAGCTTGCAAGCTGAGTTGGCTGACGCCCGCAGCCAAGGGTCGGCGCTGGCTGAGCGTCTCCGCAGCGAAGTAGCGGGCTTCGACCAACAGCGCGCCCACCTGGCGGCACGGCTGGAGGGCGCTGAGTACGAGGCGGCCCGGTGGCTGCAGGAGTGTCAGCGACTCGTCGAGCGGGCGACGCGCGCCGATGACGCCGCGCACGCTTCCGAAATACAGATCCGGGATCTGTCGGTAAGACTGTGTGAGGCGCTTGAACAGCGTATTCCGGCCCTGGAAGCCCAGATCGAGGAGCGGGATCGTCTCCTGACGGAGCAGCGAGAAGCCAGCGCCGCGGAGAGGGCGCGGTTGCGTGCGGAAAATGCGCGCATGCAGACCGAGTTGGCCGAGGCTCAGCAACAGCCGGTACGCCTCCGCACGTCGTTGCTCGAAGAGGAACAACGCAGCGCCACTCTGGAGCAACGGCTGCATGGCGTGGAAGCGGCTCTCGAATCGCGGCGTGAGGAGCTCGAGGACGCTCGGGTCGTCAATGCCGATCTGACCACGGTGGCGGACGCCATCGAGTATCGCATCAAGACACTTGAACACGAGATCCAAGAACGCGACCGGATGCTGGCCGACAGCAAGGTGCAATTTGAGCAGCGCAAGACGGCCTTAGAAACCCATATCGAAGAGCAGGATCGCCTGCTTGCTGAGCGGCGAGAAGCCAGTGCTACGGTGCTCGCACAGTCGCGCGCGAAAAGCGTGCGCATGCGGACCGAGTTGGCTGAGGCACGGCAACAGCAGGTAGGCACCAAGAACCGTTGGGCGATTTGGCGGACTCGACTGCAGCATCTCCTTCTCATCGCGCTGATGTGCGCAGCTGTGACCGTACCAATGTGGCCGGGAGCGCGCACTTTGTACACGGTTCCGGATCACGTTACCGAACCACCGAAGGCAGCAGAGCCAGCAGAGTCCTTCGAGTCGGCACAAGTAGCACCGCCAGTAGAGCCCCCTCCCCACGCGGAGTCAGCCGATGACTTGGCGCGAGAGGCGGAACACCTCTTCGAAGCCGGCGACGTGGCTGCGGCCGCGCGTGCGGGTCAGGAGGCCACGCGGGTCGAGCCGGGTGTCGCCCGGCACCACCGACTTCTGGGTTACATTCACGCCGGCCTGGGCGCGGAGCGTGAGGCGACCACCGACTTCTCGCGTGCCGCCGAGCTGGAGCCTGGCGTCAACGTCTCGCTTGTCGACTACCATCTCGCCCGCGCCCGGGTTGAACTCGGAGAAGAACTCCGCCACCACCCCGCGGATAGTGCACTTGCCGACCGTGCCCGCGCATTGGCCGCTGTGGAGATCAATCCCGAACTCAAGGCCATATCGCGTGTCGCTCGCTCCGGCCTGCCACTCCCCGCGCTCGAGTTCGTGCCTCCCATCACGCTCACAGATCGAGGAGCCTCTGCGCTGGTCGTCGAGAAGGGCACGCAGACAGCGAGGGCGTACGGTCTACGCGGCGGCCAGCTCGTCGTGCTCGCCAGCTATCCCGTCACGACTGGCGAAACGCCAGGTGGCAAGCAACGTCAAGGCGACCGGCGGACCCCTGACGGTATCTACGCCATCACCGATCTGCTCCCTGGGGACACGTTGCCGGAACGCTACGGTGCACTCGCGCTGCCGCTCAGCTATCCAAACGCTTGGGACCAGGGTCGGAACCGCGGCGGCGGCGGGATCTGGATTCATGGCACCGACCGCCTGAGCACGCCCTTCAGCTCACGCGGCACACGTGGCTGCGTGCACATGCGCGAGGAGGATCTGCGTGAAATCGCCAATCTCGCCGACCCCTTCATCACACCCGTGCTACTCGCCGAAGACGCCCCCTACGTGCGGCTGAGCGATTGGAACGAAACCGTTCGTCAGCTCTTCGAGCAAGTGCCCGTAGACGGGTTGCTAAACCTCGTTGCGGGCTCCGACTACATTGTGGTGACACGGCAGGACGGTGGCATCGTCGTGCGCGACTTCCTTCGACCAACCGCACCTTGGCAGCTCATAACGAGCGAACGCACCCCCGCCATGCTTCCGAGCGCCCGGGCGCAGAAGCTTGCGCAGATTCGTCCTCCGATCACGACGTGGCTGGTCAGTGTGCAGGTCCACGATTCCGATCCCTCACAAGCCATCGTCCTTGAGACGAGTGCGCCTGCAAAAGCGAAGGGCTTTCGGAGGGAGAGCGCGGATCGCTTCTCTCTCGATCTCCCGGGGGTCAAGTCGGAGGCACTGCCAGAAACGGTGGACGGAAACGGGTCGTGGGTCAAACAAGTACGTATCGCCGCCGCAGCTGACGTCGACGCGCCCACGACGCGCATAGTGGTTGAGATGCGGCAACCAGCCACTCTTCACATTTCGAGCAGTGGTAACCGAACGATTCTCTCTCTAAGCAACGGGTAACCGGTCCGCAAAGGTGGCCTAGACGCTGCCGCCCAATCAAACGAAGCTACCGCTTCGTGCAGTGCAAGCGCCCCGCCGCCGCCAGCTCGGGAGTTCGGTGTGTGGCATGAACGGCGCCAGCTAGCGGTGCCTGTCTTTTCGGGCAGACGCGAGTTCTATGGAGTCTTGACTCTGCGTTGACCGTTGTTCCTTGCTGCTGCGGTGATGGAAGCGGATTGGCTGCGCGGCCCGCATGCTCAGCCGCAGCTGCGCGGCGTAACCGTGCTGCAACGTCACTCGTCGTTCCCTGCTGCGAGTGTCGCGTCGCATGACACTTGCTTCAGCGAGTCCCATGCGCGCTCCGGCGGCGGGACAAACGGATCTATGCGGAACGGGTCTTGCTCCAAGCGTCTGCCATGATTCGGGTGCTGGTTGCAGACGATCACGCGATGTTCAGGGAGATGTTGACGGTAGCATTGCCGCGCAGTGGTGATCTTGAGGTTGTCGGGGAGGCTGACAACGGACGAGATCTGAACGAGGCGGTCTATCGGTGCCGCCCTGACGTCCTGCTGCTTGACTACAAAATGCCATACGTCAACAACTTCGTGGCACTGGTCACAGATCTACTGGCCCGGCATCAAACGACGCGGGTGATCGTGCTCTCTGGTTTCGCGAGTGCCGACATCGCAGCCCGCGCAGCGGCAGCCGGCGCGCGC
>JBGQHM010000486.1:0-4711 GCA_041497995.1 Binatia bacterium
AGCGTCGGGGCCTCAGCTGCCTCGTTCTCTCTGTCCAACTGCCGATCCCCGACACCCGACACCCCAGCGCCAGCTCTGGCGTTCGCAATAGCAGCCGCGAGGCTTTCCGCGAGCGCTTCGAGCAACGCCAGATCGTCGTCGGTAAACATTGCGGCGCCCCGCAGGTTCACCGCTTCGATGACTCCGATCACGCCGGCGGGCGAGATCAGTGGGACACAGAGAAGCGCACGCGTCGTCTGTCCCATCTGCTGATCGACGCCCGGGTAGAACCGGCCATCCGTCGGTGCGTCGTCGATGCGTACCGACTTGCGGCTACGCAACACTGCTCCCGCGACGCCACGATCGGCGGGGAAACGGATCTGCATTATTTGCGTGGCAACTGTGGGCTCTTGCGCTGCAACATAGGGGAAATAGAGCTCATCGGTGTCGGGGTCGTACAGCAACACCGCCACGCTCTCCGCGTCGAGGACTTCGCGGCACCTGGCGATCGCGAATGGGATCAGCTCCTCGAGCTGCAACTTCCCGGCAAAGGCGCGGCCGATTTCGTGGGCGAGGCGTCGTGAACCGCGATCGACGAAGACGTCTGAAGTCGGGCCAGCCGCGCTGGCCTCGGCCTCGCCTTCGGGTTGCCCACGATCGTCCGACGGATGAAGCACCCGCCGGATGAGTCCGCGTAGCCTACCTAAAGGTGTCTGTGGATCAGCAGGCACGGATCACCAGCCTCTCATTCCGCGTCCGCAAACTTCCACTTGCCACCGTCTTGCACCAGGAATTTGGTTGCACGGAGCTCCAAAGACACCGGTTCACCGGTTTCCTTGTCGATGAAGTTGTCTCGCCGGGTGTACGAAACCGCTACGTCAGACCCACGCGGTTGGATCTTCACGTCGACCAACTCCACGTGCAGCCCGCGCACATCCTTCAGATAAGCGCCGAGTGCTTTCCGCTGACTGTCGGGGAACGACACGTACAATGACGCGAGGTGGTCGAGGTTCCCTTCCTCGTGCGCGCGGCGATACTCTTCCAAAACCTCGCGCGCGGCGACCTCCGCGGCGGAAGGTGTTTGCGCGTACGCGACGCCCCACCACGAGAATCCACCGAGCGCCCGCGGAATCTCCCGGAGCGCGTGCGGCTCATCGGACCCTTGGCTGGACGCCGGCGCGTGTTTGGTGAGCCCCTCCGCTTCCATCAACATCTGGTACTTGTCGAGGCGCGAGTTCGTCGTCTTTTTGAGATCCGCTTCTTGCGCTTGGGTGAGGTGCACGCGGAAGTGATCCAATGTCTGCAGCGCGAGTTTTTTCTGCAGGCCAAAGAACTCCTCCTGGCTGCCTTCCACATTCTCCGCCGTTTCTTGGAGGCCGGTGGTGGCGACCACGATGCGTGCGTCGATGCGTATGGTGCTGCCGACCACTGCAAAGGAGCCGGTAATGAACCGGCTCACTCCCAGCTCGCGTGCCGCCGCCATGCGATCCAGGCCGGCATCCTTGGCGGTCCGCCGTATTATTTCGGGGGCGACGACGGACAGCTGCGGTATCTTACTGAGCTCGGTGTTGAAGGCGGTTTGGAGCGCCTTGGAATACCAGTCATTCCGCGGATCGTCGGCGCGTTGATTCTCGAATTCCAGCACTGCGATCGTGTTCGTTGTCTCGCCCGGTGCGGCGAGAGTCACCGACGGCGGCGAGCGCCTGCCATCAACATCGACCCGCGAGCGCCACACGACAAGACCGACGCAGGCGAGCGCCGCCACTAGCAGGCTCCCGATCACCCACCTGCGGCGGGTCGCCCCGTGCGCTGCTGTCAGTGGGTGGTCGAGCGCCGGCGCGCGCTGCTCAGCACCAGCCTTCGCCGAGGCGGCTGCTCCCGCCGGCAATACTTCGAATACGGTCAGCGCTTCAGGAACTCCCATTGCGCGGATGGGTGCGTGCGGCTCGAAACGGATGTCACGCAAGCGGTTGCGCACGATGGCTTGCACGACATCCGACACCAGAAACTGTCCGCGTAAAGCGTCCGCAGCCGATTGGATGCGTGCCGCTCGATTGACGTCGGCGCCGACGAAATCCCCGGATTCGTTCCGATAGGCCTCCCCGTAGTGACCTCCCAGCCGCACGTGCCAGCCGCGGCGGCGAAACTCTTCCTGCACCGCGACGCCGCACTCCACCATGCAGTGGGCGGTCGCGAAGGTCGCCATGAAGCCGTCACCTTCGCTCTTCACCTTGTAGAAATTCGGCCCGAATCGTTTGGCGGCTTCGTTGATGACGCTCTCGTATTCGCGCAGCTTCGCCACGGTCGACTGTTCATCGAACTCGGCCTCTGCCGTGGAACCCTTCAGGTCGCCGAAGAGAATGGCGACGGGCATGCGCTCGCCGCTACCGATGATGGTTGTGTCAGCCGTACGCGGCGCCTTCCTGTTGGGGGACGTTCGGTGGACCCGGCTCAGACAACCGTCTGGGGGAATTTACAAGACACTGCTTTCGACCGCTCCCGAGCGATTGGTGAGCACGGCAGTCTCTGCAGCCCACACATTGGTTATCGTTTACCATCGACGGTTGCCGGCTGTCTACGTACCGTAAGGTGCTGACCGTTTGGGTATTGGCTTGCGCAAGGGTGACGCGGGTGCGATACGTCACCCATCTTGTCTGTGCGACCGCAGGCACCATTGGTTTCCAAATAAATGTGGTGGGCATGGCCCGACGCGGGACTTTAAGCAGAACAGTCCTCTCACTGTTCACGCTGCTGGTGGGAGCGCTGTGGGGGCCGAACCGCGGGTGGGCGCAGCAGGAGAATCAATTTGGCGGCCAGGACCGCGCCAACGCGGCGCGGCAAATGATCATCCTGGGTGTCCAGCAAGGGATCGCGACGCTCCCGCCAATGTCCGGGCAGGCGTTCACCTACGAGTACGACCCCGCGAGCGATACCTACGTGCGAGGCAAGCGACTGGGCCCGACGTCGCTGCGATCGCCGCAGACGGTAGGTGCGGGACACTTGGGTCTGCGCGTCGCCACCTCCTACTTTGACCTCGGCGATAATCTGGGCCCGATTCCATACCGGGTACAGTCCGATCAACCGCTCCCGGGCCAAACCCAACCGCTGGCGGGCGTCGCTCTCCTCGGGCTCAACGCCAGCGCCAAGGTCGGGGTCATCAATGTGGCCGCCACGTACGGAATCATGAACCGCCTCGACATGACGGTGGTCCTGCCCATCGTGATCGTCGATGCACATGCGTCGCAGGTCTTCAGCAGTGCCACCGCCGGGCTCAGTCAGCCGCCCAACCGGGCGAAGTTGGCCTCCGTGCCGATCGTCAATGGTGACGTCGGTGGCGCCCTGCAGACGTTGGAGAACGCCATCAAGCCGGGTGGGCCTCTGGTCTTGCGCGAAGAAAGCTTCAGCGACATGGGCTTCGCATTCAACGGAGGAACACACGCCGGTGTGGGCAGGATCAGTGTCGGCGCGAACGGCATGCTGTACGCCAGCAAAGTCGTGCAGGTGTCGTGCGCACCCGAGTTCTTCTTTCCTAGCCCGAGCGAAGCGCAGTTCGCCGGGTCAGACAGCGCGGCGATCTTGCCGCGACTGGTCGCCGCGTTTACCGTCGCCAGTGCGTTGAAGCTGCACGTCGATGCCGGCTATGACTACGACTTCGATCACGACGAGCTGCGCCGCTTCACATGGGACACTGGGGCATCGATCCCGGGCGAAAATATCAGCTTCGATTTTGGGATGGGCGGGTCGAAGTTCAATCAGGGAATTCAGTGGACGCCGACCGTCGCCAAGGGCGCTCGTGTCCAGGTATTCCCCGCGACGACTGCGACGGCCCTCGGCGATACGCGCCTCGGCGATAACTTTGTCGATTTCCTTGCCGGGTTCAAAGTGCGCATCACAGAGCAACTGGTTGTGAGCGGTGCCGTCAGCGTGCCCGTGACCAACGACGGCTTTCGCGCCGCTGCCGTTGGCACGCTTGCCCTGGAGTTCTATTTGCAGGCGGAACAGGAGTCGAAGATGCAGGTGCGTAACTATTGGAGTGCTGAGTTCGTGCGGACGGTGCTTTTGGTCCTCGTCGGGATGACGGCGTGTTGCTGGCTTGGTGTCGCCCAAGGACTAACGCCGACAAGCACTCCTACACGCACTCCGACGGCGACACCGTTCGCGTGCGTTGGCGACTGCAACCAGGACGGGCAAGTAGCCATCGACGATCTGCTCACCATGGTCAACATCGCCCTCGATGGCGTCGATGCCTCCGCCTGTCTTAGTGGCGACCGAAATGGCGACGGCGCTATCGAGGTCAACGAGATCATCGACGCCGTCAACGCGGCGCTGCGCGGGTGCTCGGCTGCGCCGTCGCCGACGCTTGCCCCCACTCCGTCGCCGATTGGCCCGCCTCCGCCGGTGTGCGGCAACGGCAAGATTGAATCACCTGAGGTATGTGACGACGGCAATACCGTGGTCGGTGACGGCTGCTCGAATTGCCGTGTTGAGCCCGGGTTCACGTGCGTGCGCGAACCGAGCTTTTGTTACATCCTCGACTGTGGTGTGGCGAATCCCACCTGTTCGGGCGGGCCCAGCCCGCGCTCGATAAGCACGCCACCGCCCCCGCGTGGGACGCAGCGCGCACCGACTACAACGGTGACCCCTTATCGCGTCGCGGGATGACACTCTAACGTCAGGGCGCCGCAGTTGTATGCCTTCTGCAGCGATCGGATAGACGCGCGCAAGGTGCGGG
>JBGQHM010000487.1:0-4673 GCA_041497995.1 Binatia bacterium
GCGTACTCCTGCAGCCCGGGATGGCTGAACATCGTCTGCATTACCATGTCCAGATGCTGCGGGTCGATGCCGCTCTTCTCGCCGAAGGCAAACACCTGCCCCATAAGGTCGACGACCACGCACAACAGGTAGTTGACCGCGAGCTTCAGGCTGTTGGCGACCGCGGGGGTCGGGCTGACCGTCATCACGGCTCGTGAATAGGCGCTGACCACGGCGTGACACCGCGCAATGGCACCTGCATCTCCCGCGACGAAGCTGACGAGCTGCCCCGTCTCCGCAACATCCGGCCGCCCCAAGACCGGTGCTGAGACGTAGTCGCTGCCGTGCGCGGCGTGCATCGCCGCGAGCGTACGCGCGCAGCGCGGGGAGATGGTTGTCGTGCCGACGTGGACCGCTCCAGGCCGCAGTCTCCCGAGCACTCCGTCCGCTCCCTCGACCGCACCGAGCACCGATTGATCGTCCATGAGACTCGTGACCAGGACATCGGCGTCCGCGGCGGCTTCGGCGGGAGAGGCTGCCCCCGCCGCACCGGCATCAAGGAACGGCTGCATCTTGGCCGCCGTACGGTTGTACACGGTGAGCCTAAACCCCGCCTTCATGATGTTGCGCGCGATTGCAGCTCCCATGCGTCCGAGCCCGATCAAACCGACATGTCGAGCCGTTTCTGACATCGCCACCCTCGTTGTTATCACACCGCACGAACCCGCACGACCCGCGCTGGTTCCTCCTGCACGTCATAGTACACCCGCAGGCGAGCAATGACGGTGTGTTCATCAAACCTAACAGCCCAAAAACTAGCAGCCTGCCGTCGGCGCCCAATTGGCCCGCCTCGCCATATACTCGCGAGGCGCTTCCGGGGCCTCTCGTGCAGGAATAGGCTAAGCACCATGGACGTGCAGTTGAGTGAACGTGCGCAGCGTGCCCTCCGCAGGCTGCAGCCGGCAGCCGACCTGGGCAGTTCCATCGAGGCGGTGACGTTGGGCGCGTTGCGACTGCGCTTGCACGATGTGGCTGACCAGCTCGCGGGCTTCGAATCGCGCTACGGCCGCACCTTTGAACAGTTCGCCACCGATTGGAACGCCGGCCGAGAGGCCGCGCGCTTTTCGCACCGTGTGGAGCGCGACTTTATGGAGTGGGAAGCGCTGACGGCGGAGCGGCGGGAGCTGCTCGAGTTGATTCGCGAGCTGTCGGCTCCCGCCGATGCTTCCTGACGATCCCGACGCCTTCGAATCGGTATTCCGCGCCGCCGTGAGCGATAGCGACATCTCAGCACCGCATCGCGCATCGTTGCCGAATCAGATTCGATCAGATAGCGTGCTATCAATGAAAACGCTCTCGGTCACCGAGGTCGCGCGCAACTTCCGCGCAGTGCTGGATCGTGTTGAACATCAGCAGGAGGAGATCGTTCTCGTGCGCAATCGCCGGCAGGTCGCACGGCTCGTGCCCGAAGCACCGCACCAAACGGCACTGGAAGTGTTCGGGGACCTGTACCGCACGCTCGATGATCGGACGGCTGCGGCATTGGCAGCCCAGGTGTCTGCAGCTCGCAAGAGCCGACGCGGCCGGCTCTCGGAGCTGAGGAACGCGTGGGCTGGTTGATCGACACGAATATTTGGATCGCCGTGGAGCGCGGGGCGCTCGGCGCGGCGGACATTTACGCCGTGACCCGCCAGCAGCCGGTCTATCTCTCCCCGGTGAACATTGCGGAAATGCAGTTCGGTCTCGAAATGCTGCGAGCCGGGCCACTAAAACAGAAGGCGGCGGCAACGATACGCCGGCTGCGGCGCAAGCCACAGTTGCGGATCACCGTGGAAACGGCGGAGGTCTTCGGCTCTCTGGCTGCGCACGTGAAGAAGGCCGGACGCGCTGCCGACTTCCGGATCAACGACCTGTGGCTGGCGGCGCAGGCAATTCAGCGCGGTTGCCGGTTGCTCACCTCCAACCCGAAGGACTTCGAGGACATTCCAGGCTTGAAAATGGTGGCGATGCCGCTGCCGTAGGGCGTTTCGACGCGAGGCGGGCGCGGTCACGCCGTTGATCGACGTCGGCGAGGTGACCGGCAGGGTGCTTGCCCTGCGTAGCCTTGCGCGCAGAGACCGCGCCACGCTGCGTGCCTCGATCGGGCCCCCGTCGAGCCATGACGAGATGATCATCAAACCTAACAGCCTAACAACCAACACCGTAACAACCTGCCTGCGCTGGGTTCCATGACGAGGGCTCCTTCGTTCGTTCCCTAGCGCCTTACACCGCGCATTTCCGGGCTGAAATGGATGCTCTAAAGGTCGAGAAGAGCCCCCGGATCGATCAACAACGTGAGCGTTCAGTGACTTACGCAGGTCCGACCCCATTCAACCGGACTCAAATGGCCCTGGCGACACGACTGTTGCGTCTAGTCGCACAACCATGACACCGTCCGAGTGGTCCGTCTTCCGACCTCACAGAACACCAGCGGGCGGCGACATGAGTTGAGCTACCTCTGTGTACGCGGCTTCGATCGTGTCCTTCACGTTGGGCTCCGGATCAACCTTCGCAGCGAAGAGGGCCGCTGGATACGCTGCCGCGAGATCAAAGCGCTGGTCAAGAAGAAAGTCCCGAACACCGTCGCGATCGCCAGTGTTTCGCAGAAGGTGGGCGATCGCACGTAGCAACAGGCGCTCATCAGCCGCCAACGTCGTCCACCAACCGGCCGCCTCCCTTCTCCACTCGCTGCCGAACACGTGCGGAAGGTACGCGAACATTCCCGCGAACTCTATCAGGCCGAGTTGCAGCAATTGCCCTGCTTGACCGGTAGTGAGAAACATCAGCGATCGTGTGACCGCATTCCACAGAAGCTGCAGACGTCGATCGCACGTCCCACTGGTGTCGCGTACGCTGCGGGACACATCCAACGCACCGCAGCCAACGCGACTGAGATGCAAGCTCGGTTCGAGCGACCGCGGCGTATAGCTGAATCGTGCCCGCTCACGCTGATCGAATAGGCTCCGCCACGCCGCATTCCACCGTTCGGTCGGATCAGCCCATCCCGCAAGGACTGCGCCCAGTGCCAGAAACGGCCATCTCACGACGGAATAGGGGTTTACCTGCAAAAGTATCCGCTCGTCGCTGCGCTGCAGCAGGTCCATGTACCAGGTCCACGCCTCTGCGCGAACTTCGTCGTCGCCCATCGCCCACGCTGGATCACTCTCGCGTGGCCTGAGCTCCACTGCAATGCCGAGAAGCAGGAACGGCAGTTCCGACGGCCGCTGGGTGGCTCGCGCAATCGCGCGGATGTGAGCGAAAAATACGCCGTGGACTTCGAGCACCTCGACGAGCGCCTCGAATGCCGCCATGTTGGCCGACCAAGTTCGATCCGTAGGCGGCTCCGATTCGGTGCGGCCGGCAAGGATCACAGCATATTCAACGCTGGTACGCACGCCGTCCGTTCTTCCAAGAACCGTGGCGTACGCTTCGCGGAACCACCCCGGTAACTCGGCGCTCCGAACACGCTCACGTTCTATACGGGCCACTTCGGACATGTTGGTGTCGATATCCATCGCGTGGCTTAGCACGCGGTCGAGATGCGTCCCGTGTTCCGCGATCGCATCAATGCACGCAAACACTGCGCGATTGCCCGTCGGCTGGTCCCCTTCGAACGCTGGCAACGCCTCGCGTAGAGCGATCAACAAGCGATCCCTGTCCTTCCAGACGAAGGAACACTCCACGAACTCGCGCATGACGGGTGTCGAGGGTATGCGATCAAGCGTGCGCGCCCACGCGCCCGCGTCCAGTGCGAGCAGTATGTCATACTGGACGCGTAACGCATCGTCGATCCTCAGGTCCCAGACATTGCGGCGCAGGGCTTCGTCGGCATTGGGCGTGACCTTGAACGCCGCTTCTCTTTCCCGGAGATGATCGATGACGCCGCCCTCGTTGGGGAGCACGTTGACGTAGCGCGCAATATCGTTTGGAACTTCGCACAACGCGTCAACCCAAGCACGTTGTCGCTCGGGCGTCGCGGTGGCATTCGAGAGAAAACTCGCTCTAAACGAGAACCAATCATCCAAACGCTCGTGCGCGAATTCGCTTGCGGGGACAAGCACATTCGCCGTGACGGGCCCCGTTGCCATAATCCTGCCGAGCGATTCGGCAAGCAGTCGGCGCGCTAACCGCCGGGGAACGTCCACTTCACGATCATGCGGCGCGAGTGCAAGCGGCAGCGCTGCAATTAGCGTGGCAAGGGGCTGGTCAGCGAGGGCCGAAACGGCAGATGCGAGGGACTCTCGACCCACCTCGTCGCCGCCGTTACTCGCGACGCGCAGGAATTGCTCCTGCCCGGTGCCTCGCCACCAGCCGTCCAGCGCCCTGCGCACCGCTTCAAGCGATGGGAGGGACGCCGCGTAGGTCTCCACCTCCCTTCGCCTTTGCTCGTGATAGCGGAGGACACTGCGGTTGTTCCATTCGAAACGCGGATCGTCCATGGCGTCAATCCACCCACCAGTTCAGGAACAGCCTCTCGAAGTCGGCGGCGTGGTCGGCCCAGCCGCGGCTGGCCGATGACAAGAGAGCATCGGCACCACCAACTGTCGAGCCGAAGTGCCAGAGATCGCCATCGACCAACGCGTATCGGTCGTGAAACCCGTCGCGTCCCTTGATTTTGACGTCCGTACGCGTTTTCCCCTCGGCGTCGAGCCAGC
>JBGQHM010000488.1:0-4659 GCA_041497995.1 Binatia bacterium
CGCGCGCAAGTCGACTCCATCGAACAAGATGCAGCCCTCGTCCGGATCGTAGAGCCGCGCAATCAGCTTGACCAACGTCGTCTTGCCGGCGCCGTTTTCACCGACGACCGCCACCGTCTCGCCAGGCAACACATGGAGGGACACGCCGTCCAGAGCGGGCTCGGATGAGCCCGGGTACGCAAAGCGCACGTCGCGGAACTCGATCTCGGCACGTCGCGCCTCCGGTGTGCCGCCGGTTCCCGCCGGCGACGGCTTGGCGTCGAGAAACTCGATGACGTTGGCGATGTACAGCGTCTGCTCCATCGCGGCGCTGATCGAGTAGATGAGGCTCTCCAGGGTATTGCGCAGGCGTGTCGTCGCACCGCCGAAGATGGCGAGGTCGCCGATGGTCAACGAGCCGCTCAGGACATTGTACGCCACTCGCACGAACATCGCATAGATGGCCCCGGTTGTGACCAGCACGAACAGCGAGCTGCCGGTGAAGCCGTGCACGTACAGCTTACGATCCTGGTCGCGGAACTCCGCCATCAACGCACGGAAGCGCTCGATGAGCAGCGGTGCCAGGCCGAGGATGCGTACTTCACCCACCGAACTGCGATCGGTCAACGTCGAGGTGAAGTAGTGTGTCCACCGGCGCTTCGTGGTGCGTGAGCGCTCGAGCGCGTGCTGGCGTGTCGCCAGACGCCACTGAAAGCGCAGATACGGCAGCGTGAAGAGGACCAACACCAGAAGGATCCACGGCTCGATGACCACGAGCAGGGCCAGCAGCGAAACCACCTGCACCGCGTTGCTGAGGCAGCTGAGCACCTCGTTCACGAAACGCGCGATACGTTCGGCGGGGTTGTCCTTGGCGCGTTGCAAAATATCCTGGGTGCGAACGTCCTCGAAAAACGCCACGTCGAGCGTGGCCGCGTGGCGCAGAATGCCGGAGGTGATCTCGAAGTTCAGGTCATCGCGGAAGCGCTGCGCAACCAGCGTATTGGCCAAGCGGGCAACGCCATCGACAACGGTGAGGGCAAAGCCGATCCCGAGCCAGAACGCCAAGCCACGGAAGTTCCCCGAACCGCTGTGCAAACTGCTCATGGTCACATTGACCAGACCGCGCGCGGTCAGCGCCAGAGCCGCCGGCACCGCCCCCCTCACCAAGGCCAGCGCCGCATCGCCAAGTAAGAGCGCGGGGCTCGTCGACCAGCCAATACGCAGCGCCCAGCGCGCGCTCGACAGGAGCTCTTGAATCGTCTCCGCCAGCGCCGCCGGCAGGAGTCGCGTCATCCTGCGCCGGTCAACGTCCATCCGACAGCCGGGGATCGAGGCGGCCGGCGTCACCCGCTGCCTCCGGCACCGCCGCTGCGCCGTCCTCGCGCCGCCCGACGAAATACTCGGACGCCCAGCGGTGCATCGCGGGCTTGTCGCTGGCCCATTCCCAACAGCCGCTGGTGCCGATGCGGATATCCTGATCAGGGTCAAAGCCGAACGCGGCAAGCTCGCGGTGCCGTACCGTATAGCGCCGGCCCTCGCGTTCGCCGTGCCAGAGGTGCAATGCAGCGCCCGCGACGCAGCCGAGCTCACCGCGAACACGCGCATAGATGCGCTCGCCCCAACGCTGCAAGTGGGCCAATTGCGGTGTGTGCAGGCCAATCAGCCGGTCGATGCAAACGGAGTCCCAATCGCCGCACAGCGCGTGAGCCATGACGTGGTCCGCACCGCCAATGATGCACGCGTCATACAAGCCGCAGTCGGTCAGCACCACCCGCTGTGCCGCCCACGCGAGACCGGTCTCGCCGTGCCGGTGATAGTCGCCCGTGCGCAGACTCTCCGGGTCGGCCGCCTGCGCCGCCGCAAAGCCGCGCGTCGCTCCAGGGTTCGCTTCCGGCGCGTGCCCACCCGACAACAAGCGCAACGCCGTCGCGAAGGGTTGCACCACCGGATAGCGATCCAGAAGCCGCGAGGTCTCCACCGCCCAACGCGGATTTTCAAAGAGGGTATCGCCGTCTACCCACGCCACTTTCGTGCAGTGCTCGGGCAAGCGACTGATCGCCAGGTTGAGCAGACGTTCCTTCTGCCACATGACGGCCCCGGATCGCACTTGTATCACGTGCGGCGACGGCGGCAGGGTGAAGGCATCGTCGCCGAAGGCGCACTCGATGGTGAGGAGCGGCAGCCGGCTCGCCACGATGCGGTCGCGGAAAGTCTCGTAGTTCTCCAAGCGGCTGCGGTACCCGACGGGGTTGAAGTACGAGGTCACGATGCACAGATCGTCGACAGCATCGTACACTGCAGCTGGCTGCACGACGTTCACCGGCCCGGTATTGTCCGTCGCTTCGCCCACCTCGTCCCCCAACGCAAACACTTGTCTGCAAGCTTCATCCCAAAAGCGCCCCGCGAAGGCAAGGGAGGACGCGGCGCTTCCGCTTGGTGAGCCGGCGGCGCTTCGCTATAAGCTGCGCGACCGAACCGGGATGCCCGCGCCGGCCGCAGCGTCGGCTGGCGGTCAGGGAAAGGGGGAGTGTGCCAGATCCGAAAGTCTTGCACGACCAATTGGGAGACGACCTCGCTGCCTTGGTGCGTCACATTGGTCCTGCGCTGGTGGAAGCCGTGCCGCTGATCGGGGTAGGCTATCCGGGATACGAGCCAAGCGCATTCCGCCTGCGCTTCGCCGACGGTCGGGTCCTGAAGGGCATGCGGTGCACCAGTGCAGAGCGGGCAGCGACGGTCCAAGAGGTCGCGCAGCACGTGCACCGCAGCATCCTTCCCACCGTGGTAGCGCGCCGGGGCGCGGCGCTGCTGACCGAATGGATCGACGGGCAGTGCCTGGACTCGGCCGCATGGCCGCCGGAGGTGCTGGCGCGCTGCGGCGCGGTGCAGGGGATCTTGCACAGCATCCCACTGGCACCAGAGCATCATCGCTCGCACGGCAGTGTACTGGAGAACCGTTGCGCCAAGCTGCATCGCCATCTCGGCACGCTGGTCGATGCGGGGATTCTGCAGACCGACGAGGCGCCCATCATCCTTGATCTGGCCATGCGCGCGCTGCCGAGTCGTTGCACGGTGGGCTACGTGCACGGCGACTTCTGCCACGAGAACCTCGTCGTGCGACCGTCCGGCGATATCGGCGTCATCGACCATGAGACGCTCGACGTCAACGCGCACGATTTCGATCTCGGGCGGACCTGGTATCGGTGGCCGCTACAGATGGCGCAGCGACAAGCCTACCTGGACGGCTATAGACAACACCGGTGCACCGACGATTTCGTGCAACACTTTCCGTTTTGGGCCATCAGCGGAGTACTTGCCGGCGCGGTGTTCCGCCTGCGCAAGACGCCCGACGCAGCGTCGGTGCCGGTCGCGCGGCTACGCGCGTTGGTGCGCACGCTCGAAAGCGGAACTGGCAACGACAGCGCGGCACTTCAGTGGTGAGCCGAACGCCAGGATGACCACGACGCGACACTTTGCGTATGCGGGGCTCACAGTCCGTGTGACGTCGCAGGATGCCGGGCACCTCGACTGGCTGGAGGAGTTCCTGACCCCAGCCTTCACCGTCGTGGCGGGTCAGCATGTGGACGTCGTCGTCATCCTCGACGTCGATGACCGAGCCTACGATGAATTGCTGCAGCGCGGCCCACACGCTGCCGGCGACCACCTCGATTGCTTCGTGCTCGACAACAGCCTCGTCCGTCATCCCCGCTGGTCTGGCGGGCCAACCGATGTCGTGGTGTACGACGAGGAGTCGAGGGCGTTCCACATAGCAGCGCCGGATGGCACACGCGTCCGCGTTCTCACCCGTTCTGGCGAGCGGGGCGTACGGATGGCGCTCATGCGAGTGGTGCGCGAGTGCGCCATGGCGGCGGCGCACGCCAGCAACTGCCTCGTATTGCATGCCGCGGCACTCACGATCGCCGGCAGCGGCGTGATCATCGCCGGGCCGAAACACGCCGGGAAAACCAGCCTGCTCACACACCTGCTGCAGCAGGCCGATACCCGCTACGTCTCCAACGACCGCGTGGTCGTCGATACGGCAGCGGCGGCGCCGACGTTTCGGGGCATGCCAACCCTGGTGACGATTCGGGAGCCCATGCTGCGGCTCTTCCCGCACCTGCGCGAGCGGCTGCTGCAGCGGCGCTACAACCATCGCTACCTGCTACACGAGACACCGCCTGGCTCCGGCGTGCCGTTTAAAATTACCCCGGATCGCCCGCTCAGCCTCACGCCCGCGCAGTTCTCGGCCCTATTGTGCATCCAGCCAGCTGAGGGCGGCAGCGTACATGCGGTGCTGTTCCCGGAGGTCGCGCCCGCAGCCATCGGGATACGGGTGCGTGCACTGGCGCAAGAGGCAACCACCGAGCGACTGACGGGCGCGCTGTTCGGTAGCGGGTCGTCCGACAGTATCTCGCAGGTGTTCGGCTTGGAAGCACACCGCGTTCGGATCGAGCGGACGCGCGCCGCGGCGCTGTGTGCCGAGCTCGCGGCACACATCCGGGGCTTCGAGTGCCAGCTGGGTTCCGGCGCGTATGATGTGGCATCCCCCCTCGATGCGATCGTCGGCGCTGGCACCGCTCCGGCAACCGCATGAGCAAGAGGATCCTATCGTTCTTTTGCAGCGCGACCGACCCACTCAACCTTGCCGTCTTCAGAGTGGTGGTCTTCGCGTGGCTCCTGCGA
>JBGQHM010000489.1:0-4654 GCA_041497995.1 Binatia bacterium
CGATATCATCGCCTTCACCGACGACGACTGCATTCCCCCGCGCGACTGGCTGCAGCGCCACGCACGCCACTACGGCGATCCCGCAATTGCCGCCGCAGGGGGGCCACAGGTCTGCCCCGCGCCGAATTTCTATGAAGCGTTTGATATGGCGCAGTGGAGCATCCGATTCGACACGATCGAGACGATCGACCGGATCTGTGACTATGAGCACCTGCTGACGGGCAACATGAGCGTACGCAGCGCGATGTTCGATCGCGTCGGATTGTTCGACGAACAATTTCGCAGTGGCTGTGATTCCGACTTCATCCGCCGCGTCAGCCGCGCCGGATACCGTTTCGTGCGCGATCCGGATCTCCGCGTCGACCACTTGAAAGTCCACGGGTTCCGTTCGTACCTCGGGTTTCGTTTCCGGCGTGCGCTCGGCTCAGTGTTGATCGACGTGAAGGAGGAGACATTGTCGGGCCGCCGCTTCGTGCCGATCATCAACCTGGGGCGGACATCGCGCAACTGGCAACGCTTCGCGCAGGGCCACGGCGGTGGGTTCGTCCAGTGTGCTGGCTTCTGGGGATTGGCGACGTTGACGCGCGCGGTCGAAGTCGCGGGGCGAGCCTATTACTTCGTGACGGTCGGTCGCCGGTACCGGATGGATCCCGTCTCCCGGACGGAGGCGGGGCCGCGTGAGGGGGATTGAATGATCCCACCTCACCTCGTCGATCCAACGGCGGTGCAGCCGCTCATCACCGCCTTGCAACGGACGATCGGCGAGGTGCTGCAGCCGCTGCTGGCGCCTGCGCGCGCCGTCGCGGTCCTCGGTTTTCCGAACTACGCCAACGTCGGCGACAGTGCGATTTGGTTGGGCACGATGGCGTGCCTGCGTGCACTGGGCATCCCGCGCCCCTGTTACGTCTGCGAGGACACCACCTACATCCGTGAGCAGTTGGCACAGCGAGTCGGCGGCGGAGTGATCCTGTTGCAGGGCGGCGGGAACCTTGGCGACCTGTGGGAGCGGCACCAAACCTTTCGCGAGGCGGTCATCGAGGCGTTCCCTGACACGCCGATCGTCCAACTGCCACAATCGATTCACTTTCGGGGGCGTGCGACGCTTGCCCGCGCGCGCGCCGTGTTCGACCGGCATCCCAATCTGACGCTGCTGGTGCGCGATCAGCAAAGCCTGACCATTGCCCGCAACGAGTTCCGTGCCCCCAGTCTCTTGTGTCCCGACATGGCGCTCGGCCTGGGATGGCTACAGCGACCCGTGGCGGTGCGCCGCGCGGTTGTGTGGCTGGCGCGCAGTGATGCCGAATCCGCTTCCACATCACGCGCGCCGACGGGCGCTGGCGTGGAGCCGGTCGACTGGCTGAGCGAGCGCATCCCGGTGCTGCTACTGACGCGATGGCTCGGCCGCCGCGGCTTACTACGTGTGCCGTTGTCATGGAGCTACGATTGGCTCGCCCGGCAGCGCCTGCAGCGTGGCTGCCGCGTGCTCAGCCGCGGCCGCGTCGTCATCACCGACCGTCTCCATGGCCACATCCTGTGCATGCTGCTCGGCATTCCGCACGTCTTGCTCGACAACACCTACGGCAAGGTACGCAGCTTCCACTCAACGTGGACGCGCGACTCCGAGCTGGTGCGGTGGTGTGAGACTGGGAGCGACGCGATGCGGTTGGCGGGCGAGTTGGCCGAGGAATGCGACGCTCAGTCGTCGCCAGCCCGCCGGACGCGATAGCGCATCTCGACGGGGTCATCGGCGGGGGCCGCCCGCGGTTGGCCCTCGCCTCGTACATCGATGTGGTCCGCATGGCACCACGCGTTCAGGGTCGCGGTTGATTGTGGGTCTCGCGATAGCGGCAGTCTGAACAACCGTGTCGGCTGGTCGGGCAGCGACACTACCACGAGCCGCGACCAGGTTTTGAAAGCGAGCGGCACGCTGCCGGTGAGCACTTTATGATCGTTCTCCGCCGGAACCCAGCGATCCGCGAGGGTGCTCTCGCCGACGTTCTTATCCGTGTCGAGCTCGACACGCAGCGCGGAGGGTTCCGGCACGAGCATGGCGGCGGGAACACGGATCTCGAACTCCAGCGACGGTGGAGCGGTGTTGGTGTACGTGTCGATGGTGTAGAGGCGCAGCAAAACTCCGGCAGCCACCATCATCACGATCGCACCGAGCACGATCGCGAAGCGCCCTAGCGTCGGCGCGACCGACGTGCGCCCTTTGCCGGCCCGCAGAACGAGCCACGCCGAGGCGATCATGGACATCAGCGCCCCGAGCGGGCCGACCGCGAGAAACGCGAACATGCTGCGAGCGCCCTCGAAGTCGCTCGTCCCGTACAGTCCGGCAACCCATGCCGTGAGGGCGCCGGTGACAAGCCAGCCGCCGACGGCTCCGACGATTCCTGCGATGACGGCGAGCACGTAAATCATGCGGACTCCCGAATGCTGCTCCAGCGCCGAGGCTATCATGTGGTACGGGTTCACGGCCACGTTCGTAGAATCACCGCGCTTGCCGGTGCGTCGAGCCTGCTGGTACTGATCCGCGGCGAGGTTTTTCCAGAGTGCCTTCACACTAACCAGATCCGATGGTCCCGTCGCTCCGGTCTGCGCCACCAACTCGCGGACCGATGACAACTGGCTTGCGTCCTCTCGACGCTTGAGCATGGGACTGCGCGACAGCGCACGTCGGATCTGGTTGCAGCGACACCGACCGCCCCGCACATTCGCGCCATCCACCCAAATGGGTTCGACCATGCATGCGGTCCGGTGTGACCTCGGTGTGCTGAACCAGTTCCTCGCCGCCGCGCAGAGCTTCCCGAGAAAGGAAGCCTGCCATGGCCGACTCGCGGCCGCAGGAAGGTACCCACGTCGTGTGGCGTGTCACGCCGCACGGTGCGCCGTCGGTGCAGCGCCATTGCACGCGATGCGATGCACCGCGCGCCTTCGTGCCGACCACGAACTTCCGCATCAATGCGCAGCAGAAGCGCATTGACGCCTGGCTAATCTACCGCTGCGATGCGTGTGACGAGACCTGGAACCGTCCGATCGTCGAACGCAGCGGTGTGAGCGGGATCGGCGCACAACGACTAGAGCGTCTGCATAGGAACGATCCGGACTTGGCTCTGGAGTATGCCTTCGACGTTCAGGACCTGCGCAAGCGTGGGATCGCCGTCGATGCGGATTTCCCGTTCGCGATCCAAGCAGAGTCCATCTCAAACGGAGACGACGCTTCTACCTTGTGGATCACCATCGCGCTTGTCCGTCCGATGGAGACGCGGCTTGATCGGCTCCTGGCGACAGGCCTCGGCATGTCGCGGTCGCGCATCGGCTCGTTGTGGAAGAGCGGAGCCTTGCGGGTCGTTCCGCCGCGGTCGAACGCGCTGCAGCGCCCACCTCGGAATGGTCAGGTGGTTGTCATCGAAATCGAGGCGCTGCCGAGCGCATCGGGGTCCTAGCTGCTGGCACCTGCGCCCCGTCACGCCCCGGTCGGGACAACGCGCGCGCCTTCGATGCTCAGATCCCTGTCGGTACCCCACACTTCGCGAATTCGGAGTCGGGAGAGAAAGACCAGACTGGAGGCGTCCACGTATGTGAGCTTGTGGCCCCGCAAGCGTTCGAGCTTGCCAAGGACCGCCGCATGGTGTTCCGCGTCGAGCGCTTGGATTGTGAGCCAGGGGAAATCCGCCAACGCTACGCGAAAGGTCCGCGCCGCCTCCTCGCCGAGCCGATGCAAGAACCATCCGTAGGTCTCGGAGATGATCGCCAGGGACGTATGGCAGCGTCGCGGCGGATTCGAGAACAGCTCGACGGCAGCGGAATGGAATCGATCCGAGCGATCAAGAAAGGCGATGAAAATCCCACTGTCCAGGAAAACCGCGTCAGCCTTCATGGTCGCGGCCGGCCGTAGACGACCGCGTCGACGCTCTGACTCGCCTTGGGGTCGCCGGAGGCCAACACGCCAGCGTGGCGCATCCACGGCCGCTGCTTGATACGCCGGTGCCGGATGCCGGCAGCGACCAGCCGGCGGAGAAACTCCGCCAGGGAGATGCCTTGCTGCCGCGCTTCCTGCTTGGCTTCGCGGTAGGCCTCTTCATCCAGCGAGATCTGTGTCCGAATCATTGTTATCACTCTAGAACATGTTGATATCAGTCGTCAACCTGACGGGCACCGATATGAGGGCGTCGATGTGATTGCAGCGGCAAGGCGTGCACGGTCTCGGGCTGGGCGCGGCCGCGAATGGTCAGATCCGCATGGCGCACGAACGCCGCGCACGTCTCCCGGCCGGCGCGCCGAAAGGTGGTGTCGTCGATGGCCAGGGCCGCGTCGAGCTCGCGCGTCATGCTCTGCAGGCGGGCGGCCAGATTGACGGTGTCGCCGATCACCGTCCAGATGAAGCGATCGGACGACTGGATGTTGCCGACGAACGCTGGCCCGGTGCCGATCCCCACCCCGACGGAAAGCGTTGGCATCAGGCCTCGGACCTCAGGATTCGGGTCCGGATCCGAATCCTTTCCTGAGGCCGGAGGCCCGAGGTCTGAGGCCGCCTCTCGCGCAGGCAGCGCGGCCAGCGCCGCCATCCCGGCAACAATCTCGCAGCCGACCTGCACCGCGGCGCGCTCCTTCATCGGTATCTCGTCAGGAGCGCCGAAGACGGCCAGCAGCC
>JBGQHM010000490.1:0-4643 GCA_041497995.1 Binatia bacterium
TCGAATCCAGATAGCACGCTGCTGACGAGCGCTGCGTGCCGGGCTATAAACTTCGTCATGGCGGCCTCCTTGGGTAAGGCGGTTGGCTTGAGCACCACCGTCATACCCGAGGAAACGCCGCTTGGTGAAGATTGGGTTGCGCGCACCGCCCCGCGCTAGGCCTGTCGAAGGGCCCACCTGCGTGGGCTCCCCACTCCACGCGCTCTCGTTGCCGCGGTTTCATTCGCCGGGTCGGGTTCACCTTCATGGGCAGCCGCGAAGCGAATCGATCGTATTCGGACAGCTCAGGACTTCTTGGGTACAGGCAGGTGACGGCGTTAGATCGCGAATCGCGAATCGGGCAAGCTGATGTTGCCATGGCAAGGATCGATCGACTCAAGGAGGAAATCGGCTGGCTCAAGGTTGTCTTTGGAGTCCTCGTCGCGATCGACGCATCTCTGCTGGGCTGGCTCACCCAGAACTACGCGACTGCCAGTCGCCTGCTGGTGCTCACCGGCACGGCAGTGACCATGGCGGTGACCGTTGGGGTTGTCCGGGTGAACCGACTAGCGTACCGTCGGATCGAGCAGTTGGAGGAAGCATAGTGGTCTGGGTTGTGATCGCAGGACTCGCGATTTTTGCCGCTGGACTGCTCCTTGTCGTTCGGGAAGCGGAACAGCACGGTCGCCGAATCTAACTCGGCGACGGCGAAAAGCACGCCGCGCTCGAGCGCCGCGATACTGAACAAGATGGAAGCAATCGTTCTCCGCTGGCAGAGGTTCTGCACGCTTCGGAAGGCACGAGAGGCCTTGCGAGGTCGACCCTGCATTTACCTTCAAACGGATAGTCGGGAGGCCATCCTCCGCGTCGGTGAGAGCAACGACCTTTGGGCTCGCTACGTCGGAGGCACGGGCTACGCCGTCGATGCTGCCATGCATGGATCCGGCAATCTTTTCTTTGTTGCCAGCGCACCCGGGGACCGTGAAGCGCGCAGAAAGATTGAAGCCCTCCTGATATCGAGGCTTCAGCCCACCTACAACGTTCAGGGCGCAGGCCTCTCTCTGGCTCCAAACCTGCCGCTGCGCCACGAAGGCGAGTGCCCCGCTTGCCTGAAGGCATCGAACGATACGCGCCGAAAGCGTACGGCCTAGCTCGCCCGCCGCCGGCAAAGGTGGGGAGCTTACTCGTCTGATCGGTCGGCCGCAGTTGGAGTTCGGGGCCAGTTCGCCGCCGCCCCTGACGCGCCGCGCTAACCAACGCCGCGATCAACGGCCGCTACCGCAGCCTGGCCGACGCGCTTGCGCAATCACCGCAGCGCGCGCGTCTCCTTCAGCTGTTCCAACTCTTCGAGCGACCGCGGCCAATCGTCTTTGAGCAGGCGCGACAACGATCGGTCGGCGAGCAGCCGGCCGGTGGTTTGGCAGACCGCGCAGTAGTTGGTTTCGTTCTCGGCGTACCGAATGCGTTGCACCGGTGCGCCGCAGTCGGGGCACGGTTTGCGGTAGCGGCCATGTACGGCGAAGCCTTCACGGAGGGCGGTAATGTCGCCGGCACCGGGGAAGCGCTCACAGAACTGCTCGTGCAGCACGGCCATCCAGTGGCGCAGTGTGCGCTGCGTCGCCGTGTAGAGGCGACTGATCTCCTCGTCTGTCAACTTGCTGGTCTGCTTGACGGGTGACAGCCGCGCGGCGTGGAGGATCTCGTCGGAGTAGGCGTTGCCGATGCCGCTGAAGAAGCGCGGGTCGGTGAGTGACCGCTTCAGCGTGTGATTCTCCCGCGACAGCGCCGCACGGAATGCGGCCTCGTCGACTTCGAGTACCTCGATACCTCCCGGATCGTGCGCCGCCAACGCGGCGTCGCCACGCACCAGATGGAGCGCGGCGCGCTTCTTCGGGCTGGCCTCGGTCATCAGCAGCGTCCCGGTGGGAAAATCGAAGGCCGCGAGGCCGATCCTGCCCGGCGGCTTCGCTCCGCGCTTCTCCCAGCGGAAGCGGCCGGCGATCATCAGATGAAACACCAGGAAGAGGTCATCACTCAGGCACAAGACGATGCGCTTGCCGAGGCGCTCGACATCTTCCACCTGCTGGCCTTCGGCTGCCGAGATGGGCGGATCGACCGAACGCAGCAGAAACGAACTGGCCAAGCGCACGCGCTGCAACGGCTGTCCCACCACGCGCGGCCGCAGCGCGTCAATGTACGTCACGATGTCAGGCAACTCGGGCATGTCGTGGCTCGTGATTCGTGACTCGTGACTCGGCCCGATCCCTCCCCACCCGAATCACCAGTCACGAGTCACGCTTGGTACCCGCGCGGCCCCGATGCCACCAGCACGGCTTCGCCGTACCGCACTGATTGATCCGCTGCGATCTCGATCTGCTGCAAGCTGATGTCGAAACGGCGGAGGGGCGACTCGATGAGGACGGCGAGGCGCGCGCTGCCCTCGCTGAGGACGATGGCGGGCTCGTAGGCCTCGACCGGATGCACGACTTCCCAGCCGTCGCCGGCCGTGATCTGGCTCAAGTCACTGACCGAGGCGATGAGGTGCGAATGTGCCCAGCGCTGGCTGGCCCACAGCTCCTGCATGGCGAGCCAGTACTCGAAGACGCCGATTGCGGTGTGGGGAAATGAGAAGTGACGGTACAGCAGCGCGACATCCTGCGTCGGATTGCCGACCAACGCGGTGGCGAGGCTGTCGGGCGGCGGGTGCCAGTCGATGAGCTCGCGAATGCTCTCTACGTCCGTGCTGCCGCGCGCGACGAACGGGCGCACCAACAAGTCATGCCCGCGCTGCTCGAAGAAGCGGTAGCGCACGACGAACCCATCGGGCAACGTCACCGCCGGCAAGACGGCGAGCACCTCGGCGGCGTTGGCTTCGAAGAGTGGTTCCCAGTACGCCGCGTCGGGTTGCTGCCCAGGCGCGCCACTGCGGTCGAGGGCGCGCTGTCGCGCTTCGCTGATGCGTTGCGTGACCTCGCGCACGTGCGCCGCGGGGACAAACTCGACCGACATGGCGCACAGCATGTCCGCGGCGTCGCGGACGTGCAAGGGCGTGCTCGCAGCCTGTCGGACCCGGCAGCCAGCAGCGACCCAACGGGGAGCGGACGGTAGAAATGACGCTGGTCGCAGGCCCTAGAACCGATCGGCGATCCAGAACACTGATCGCTCTGGAGGCAACAGCCGGTAGTACACGTCGTCGGTCGCAAGCGCGTCCGGGGGCACGCCGAGCTTGGCGGCAAGCCGTTCTGGGGAGACGACGCGCCACATCCAGAACATGTCCTCGACACTGCGCAGGGCCAGTCCGCGGCTGCGCAAACGCTCCTGCACTGCCGGGGCGATAGCCAGCTGCGTGATGGTGCCCGGCGCCGCGGCGGCTTCCACTGCGTGCAGGCGGCAGACCAGCTCGGTCAGCGCGTCGTCGTATCCTGGGAGACAGGCGTGCTCCATGATCACGTAGAACTCGTACAGCAATGTCCCGCGGGCATAGGCGACGATGTCGTTGCCGTCGCGTGCGACCAGGAAATCTTCGTGCGGGTTACCGGCATACCGCAATTGCCCCAGCCAATAGCGGCGATCGCGCACGGTCGGACCGCTGAGGCCGGCGACGTAGCTGTCATAGATACGCATGACAGCGTCGAGGTCAGAATCGAGGAACAGCGCAGTCGCATACTCCCCGGTGAGCGCTGTGTCCGCCCGTTCGATGAAGACCAAGTGGCGGACGTGGCTCTGCCACCCGTGGCGGCTATAGAAGACCAGGCGCGTCGCGAACAGCAGGGAGAGGTCGAACTCGTGCTGGTCCATCGCCGCGATGGCGCGGGTGAGCAGCTGCGACGCCAGACCGTGCTCGCGGTACTCGGTCGCAGTGAAGACGTTGCCGACGCATGCCACATGGACGACGGCATCGTCGATGCGCACTTGCTTGCGGAAGACCTGCAACGTGCTGACGATCGTGCCGTGGTCGACCGCGACGAAGCAGAGATCGTCGCGGAAGGTCGGGTCGTGGTGAACGTAGCGCGCAAAGAACGCGCGGTCGTGCAGCCAGTGCGCCAACAAGTCGAGAACGGCATCACGCTCCTGCGACGCGATGGTGCGGAATTCAATGTCGCTCATAGGTGTGGTTCGTAGCGTGTCGATCGGTCGAGGCATCGCATGCTCGGCGCGCTGAGTCCAGAGGCAGGCCGCAGCCCAAATCCGGCACTAGCGCTCGGATTTGCGCCGTGTCGTATCTATTGGCCACCAACGGGCCGGCGTGTTAGGGTCCGCCGCCCCAAGAAGAGTTTCTCGAATGGAGGTTGCTATGCCGACGTCGACGACTCGTACTGTGGTCTCGAAAAGATTGGCTTCCTTCACGCCGCTGTTGTTGGCGCTCTTCGTGTTCGCCGTTCAGCCGGTGCGCGCGCCAGCGCAAACCACAACCTTCACGTATCAAGGACAACTGACTGAAGCGGGCACCGGGGCCAATGGCAATTACGACGTGCAGTGTGCGCTCTTCGACATTGCCGCGGGCGGACGCAGATCGGCACGACGCAAACGGTGCCAGCCGTCGTGGTGACCAGCGGCCTGTTCACCGTGCAGCTCGATTTCGGCGTCAACGCCTTTCCCGGTGCCAATCGGTTCCTGCAGATCGGCGTGCGGCCGGTCGGCGGCGGCAGCTACGGGTTCCAGAA
>JBGQHM010000491.1:0-4620 GCA_041497995.1 Binatia bacterium
CGCTACGCGACGTCCGGCGCTGGTGGCGACTCTGGCAGGATGCGCAACTCGTCGGGGAGCTGCTTCAGCTCGTGCACCAGCTGGTCGAGCTGCTTGCACGTGTCGCGCATGTATTCGTACAGATGCTTGTGGATCAGCGCGAAGGTGACCGCGTCGCGCAGCGCCCGCGGGCGGCGTAGCGCCGTCTCGATCATCAGCGACAGCGTCAGCCACGCGCGGCGCGGGGTCGTCCGCAACATGCAGTGCCACACCACGCGCAACAGGATGCCCATGTCCTGCCCGCTGGCCACGATCCGGGTTTCGATCTGCGAACCCTTGTTGAGGATCAGCTGCATCACTCGGCGGCGGTAGTTGCGGTAGCTGTAGAGCCGTTGCAAGAGATGCTTGTAGCCCTCGTAGAGCTGCACGCGCGACATGCCCTGCGGCACGATGTTGGTGAACACGAACTGATCGCCCACCGATTCGGCTATCAACCGCCCCGCCTTCTTGAGCCGCTCGTACAGCGGCGTCTTCGGTACGGCATTGAGCATACCGGTCATCGACACGGGGATGCGGGCCTCCTGGATGAACTGGAACTGCTCGTCGAAGATGGAGGCGTCGTCGGCGTCGAAGCCGACGATCATGCCGGCCATGACTTCCATGCCGGCACGCTGGATGCGGTGCACGGAATCGAGGATGCTCTCGCGCAAGTTCTGCGTCTTGTGGGTCTCCAGCAAGCTGGCGGCGCGCGGCGACTCGATGCCGACGAAGATCGTCGAGAAGTTGGCTTCCCGCATGAGCTGCAGCAACTCGTCGTCCTGCGCAATGTTCAACGTCACCTCGGTCATCATCTCGATCGGGTAGCCGTTCGCCTTCTGCCACTCCGCCAGTGCCCGCAGGAGATCCTTGGCTTCCTTCTTGTTGCCGATGAAGTTGTCGTCGACGACGAAGACGTTGCGCAGGCCCAGCCGATAGATCTCCTGCACCTCGGCCATCACTTGGGGAACGGCTTTGGTGCGCGGGCGCCGGCCGTACATCACGATGATGTCGCAGAACTCGCAGTTGAATGGACAGCCGCGCGCAAACTGGATGGTCATCGTGCGGTACTGACCGATTTTCAGCAAATCGAAACGCGGCAGCGGCGAGTCGTGCATGCTCGGCTTCTCGACCTGGTGGTACTCCGCCTCCCAGCTGCCCGCCGCGTAGTCGGTCAAAAACTGCGGCCAGGTGTACTCCGCCTCATCGACGAACAGGACGTCGACCTTGTCGCGCAACTCTTCAGGGCACAGCGAGGCGAAGGGGCCACCGGCGACAACGAACTTGCCGCGCCGCCGAAACTCGGCCGCGAGGTCGAAGAGGCGCTGTTTGTGGATCACGTATCCGGTGAGGCCAATGATGTCCGCGTCGGTATCGAAGTCGACCGGTTCGACGTTCTCGTCGCAGAGCACCACCTCGTGCTCACGCGGCGTGATGCCGGCCACGGTTGGCAACGACAGGTTCGGGAACACGCACTTCTTATTGAGGCTGGGCAGAATGCGATCGAAGGTCCAGAACGACTCAGGGTTCTTGGGAGCGATCAGATAGATCTTCATGCCTCTCCACCTTCACCGGCCGCAGCGGCGGCGGGTGCGTCGATGGCGCCACTCTTACTTGAGTTCCGTTTCGGTTGCTAGGGCCCGCGGCGGGCGTCATCTCTATGGCCCGCTCCCCGCCCGCACTCCAGAGGCTTCCGCCTGCGGCCCGAAGCCTTCGGCGGACGTGTTGGGTCGCTGCGGGCTGCCACGTCCGGCAGATTGCTGACCGGGCCGGCTATTGATGGTTCGCATCGACGATCATCCGTCGACGCGGCACGTTGCTGGGGAGTCGTTCACCGAGCGTTGACACGCCGGCGATACACAGTCCTGCCGCCCCGGAGCGCGCGCGCCAGGAATGTCCAGGTGTGACTGCGAGCCTCCTGAACTTCTTCTGGTGAGACGACAATCACATCGACGGGCATGGGAATTCCAAAAAAGTTGGCATGCAGCTGCTGGATGAGTCGGTGGCGATCTTCGACGCCTGGCTTGACCACTAAGAGATCAAAATCGCTGTGCCGCTTGAGGCGGCCACGCACGGTGGACCCAAAAAGGATGATCTCGTCAGGGTCAGTCACATCGACGATGCGTCGCACGACCTCGGTCAGAACGGCCTTGATCGCAAAAACGTCCCGATGAAAACCCCAGCGACGCCCAAACCCCGCTCGCATAGCGACTTTCCCCGGTTCCATCATTGTCGTGTGCGGCGATCCATATAAGTCTCCGGCCCCTTTGGCAAGTGGAATTTGTGTTGCCCGCTCGACCACTCCCCAAGCGCCGCGCCATACTCATCCGAGGGTGACCCGGTTGGCGACCCTGCGGCTCGCACGGGTCACTTCTCCGATCACATAGGCCCGCTCGCGCTGGCGCTTGAGCGCCGCCAGGACTGCGTCTGCCTGGCGCGTACCGACAACGAGGATGAAGCCGACACCCATGTTGAAGGCGCGGAACATCTCATCGCGGTGCACGGCTCCCAGTCGCTCCAACACGTCGAAGATTGGCGGCACCGGCCACGAACCGAGCTCCAGTTTTGCCGCGCACTGCTTCGGCAAGATTCGCGGCAGATTGCCGGTAATTCCCCCGCCCGTGATATGCGCCATGCCCTTCACGGTCCCCCGCGGCAGGGCACGAACGCTGCGCACGTAGATGCGGGTCGGCCGCAGCAACTCTTCACCCAACGGCACCTTCAACTCGGGAAGCCGCGCGCGCAGCGAGAGCTTGGCGCGATCGAAGCACAGGTGCCGTACCAGCGAATAGCCGTTGCTGTGCAGCCCGTTCGAGGGCAGCGCAATGATCACGTCACCCGGGACAATGCCGTGTCCATCGACGACCTCGTCCTCTTCGACCACGCCGACGGTGAAGCCGGCGAGGTCGTACTCGCCCGGAGCATAGAAGGAAGGTAGCTCCGCGGTTTCACCACCCACCAAGCTGCACCCCGCCAGCTTGCAGCCCTGCGCAATCCCCTTCAACACGGCCGCTGCAACACCCGGCTGCAGCTTGCCGGTGCCGAAGTAGTCCAGGAAGGCCACCGGCTCCGCACCGAACGTGAGGATGTCATTGACGTTCATGGCCACCAGATCGATGCCGATGGTGTCATGGCGGTTGAGCATGAAGGCGATACGCAGCTTCGTGCCGACGCCATCGGTCGACGTCACCATCAAGGGCTGCCGGTAACCCCGTGGGATACGGAAGAGGGCCGCGAACCCGCCGATTCCCGCTACCACCTCGGGTCGCAGCGTAGCGCGCGCCAACCTCTTGGCCCGCGCCTCGACCCGATCCCCCGCAGCAATACTGACTCCCGCTTTTCGGTACGACTCAGCCATATCAGCGAAGCGGATTCCCACACCGGTGAGGCAAATGCAACCGACCACACGCCGGTTTGCTTCTGCTCGTGCTGTGATCGCGCTACACTCCGCGCATGAGCGCCCCGCAGCCGGTGTTGATCTACGATGGCCGTTGTCGATTCTGCGTGCGCGAGGCGAGTCGTCTGGTGCGCTGGGTCCACGGCGCAGTGCGCCTCGAGTCATTCCGCGATCCCGGCGTCATCGAGCGCTATCCCGGCCTGACACTGGCGGCCTGCGAACAGGCGCTGCAGCTGGTGGAGCCGGACGGGCGCATCCGCAGCGGCGCCGAAGCTGCGGTGCGCACGTTGCGTCTGAACTCGCGGATCGCCCCGCTGACGTGGATCTACTATATGCCGGGACTCCGTTCCGCGTTCGATCTTGCCTACCGTATTGTTGCACGCAACCGTTTCCGCCTGCGCGGCGAAGTGTGCAGCGACGACACCTGCGGTGTGCATCCGGCGCGCGAGCCGCCGCCTGGCCGGGCGCTTGTGCGTGATCTGTTTCTCCGCCTGCTCGGTCTCACCTTTCTGGTCGCGTTCCTCTCCTTGCTCGCTCAAATTGATGTGCTCTACGGCAGCCACGGTCTGCTGCCGATGCAGCAGTATCTCGATGCGATACGTTCATCCGCAACCTTCCTCAGTGCACCGACGGTGCTGTGGCTGAGCTGCAGCGACACGACACTGCGGCTCATCCCGGCGGCCGGTGCTGTGCTCAGTCTCGGCCTGATCTTCAACGTCGCACCGCGCTACTGCCTGATCGCCGCGTGGCTGCTCTACGTGTCGTTCGCCTCGGTCGGTCAAGCGTTCCTCAGCTTCCAGTGGGACAACCTGCTCCTCGAAACCGCATTCTTCTCGATCTTCATCTCGCCGGGCGGCCTACGGCCGAAAGACGCGCCGGCGCCACACCCGATCGCGATCTTCATGATGCAGTGGCTGCTCTTCCGACTCAACGTGGAGTCCGGCTTGGCGAAGCTGCTCAGCGGCGACCCCACCTGGCGCGACCTCACGGCGATGGTGAGCTACTACGAGACCGCACCCATCCCGACGTGGGCTGGCTGGTACGTGCATCAGCTCCCCATCTGGGCACACAAGCTGTGCGCGCTTTTCACATTCGTCGTGGAGTTGGGCACGCCGTTCTTCATGTGGGGTCCACGCAAGCTGCGCGTCACCGCGTTCCTGCTGATGATCGCTATGCAACTGAGCGTCATCCTCACGGCAAACTACGGC
>JBGQHM010000492.1:0-4585 GCA_041497995.1 Binatia bacterium
CGGAAGCACGTGACGACGTGATCGTTGACCATGCCCACGGCTTGCATGAAGGCGTAGCAGATCGTCGGGCCGACGAAGCGGAAGCCGCGCGCTTTGAGGGCGCGGCTCATCGCCGTCGCCTCGGGCGTTTCGGCGGGCACCTCCTTCAGGCTCCGCCAGCGATTCTGGATCGTCGTACCGCCGGTGAAGGACCAGATGAAACGGTCGAAGCCGCCCTTTTCCTTCTGAACACGCAGCAGGGCCTGCGCGTTCGCGATCGTCGCCTCCAACTTCAGCCGGTTGCGGACGATGCCGGGGTCCGCGAGCAAGCGCTTCAAATCGCGCGCCCCGAAACGCGCGACCTTGTGTGCATCGAAGGTCGCCAACGCGCGCCGGTAGTTCTCGCGCTTCTTGAGGATCGTGATCCAGCTCAATCCAGCCTGTGCACCTTCCAGGACAATGAACTCGAACAGCCGCCGGTCATCATGCACGGGCACGCCCCACTCTTTGTCGTGGTAGCGAACGTACAACGGGTCGGCCGTGACCCAGGCGCAGCGCTGCTTCATTCGGGGCGAATGAAGCAGCGAATGCTGAATGGTGAGTGTTGAATGCTGAATGCCGAAATCATGGGTGCTTCTTCATTCACCATTCAACACTCACCATTCACCATTCGGTCCGTTAGGACGCACGCCGCTGACCAACCTACGCGGACAGAAGAGCGCCTCCGCAGAGGCGCTGATAGAGATCGGCGTACGCCGCAGCCGAGCGGTCCCAAGAAAAGTCGGCGTGCATGGCGTTGCGCATCAACGTGCCCCACGGCTTCTCGGCGCGGTAGGCACGTAGCGCGCGGTCGATACACGCCATGAGGGCATCCGCCGTGTACGCGGCGAACTTGAAGCCCGTGCCCTGGCCGTTGCGTGCGTTGAACTCGACGATCGTGTCCTGCAACCCGCCCGTCGCGTGGACGATCGGGATGGTCCCGTAGCGCAGGCTGTACATCTGGTTCAGCCCGCACGGCTCGTAACGCGACGGCATCAGGAACATGTCGCTGCCGGCCTCGATCTTGTGGGCCAACGTGTTGTCGAAGGCGATGCGCACCGCGAGCCGCTTCTTGAACTGGCGCTGCAGGTCGAGGAGTAACTCCTGATAGTGCGCGTCGCCACTACCCAACACGACGATCTGCAGCCGCTTGCGGAGCAGCTGCGGTGCGATGGTGGCGATGAGGTCGAACCCCTTCTGGTCGGCGAGGCGCGACACGAGGCCGATCAACGGCACCTTCGCATCGACGGGTAAATCGACCGCCGCTTGCAAGTCGGCTTTGCACGCCGTCTTCGCGGAGAGGTCGGCGGCGGAATACCGCGCCGCGACATGCGCGTCGTGCTCCGGGCTCCACTCCTCATAGTCGACGCCGTTGAGAATACCCGTCAACGCGTCACGTCGTGCCACCAACACGCCATCCAGACCGTGGCCGAACTCGGGTGTTTGGATTTCCTGCGCGTAGGTCGGGCTCACCGTGGTGATCGCGTCGGCGCAGACGATGCCGCCTTTGAGGTAGTTGATCTTGCCGTAGAACTCCAACCACTCCGCCGTGAAGTAGCGCCAATCGATGTTCAGCAGATGCCAGTCGAAATGCCAGAAGAGCCCCTGGTAGCCGAGGTTGTGGACCGTGAGCACGCTCCGCACGCGGCCGAGGTCGGGGTAGCGAGCCGGGTCGGTACGCAAGAAGACGGGCGCCATGGCCGTCTGCCAGTCGTGGCAGTGCAGCACGTCGGGCGCACCCAAGTGTTGCAGCAACGCGGGAACGGCGCGGCCGAAGAAGGCGAAGCGTTCGGCGTTGTCCAGGTAGTCGCCGCCCGCTGTTCCGTACAGGCCGGAACGCGCGAAGTACTGATCGGCTTCGACCAAGTAGACCGGTACCTCATCGTCGAGCTCGGATTGCAGGACGCCGGCGCTCACGACTTGGCTCGACACCGGCACCTGCAAGGTCCATTCGGTACGCCGCAGCGGGAAGCGCTCCGGCGTGATCGACTGGTACTTCGGCATGATGACCGCCACATCGACACCGAGGCGCCACAGTGCGTGCGGCAACGCGCCCACGACGTCCGCCAGCCCACCGGTCTTGGCATACGGCACCACCTCCGATGCGGCCATCACCACACGCATGTGCCGTCCCCGGTTGTGTGACGTTACGCCCAGGCGTCGCGCAAGTGGCGCGCGGCGTCTTCGGGCGGGGTCGGATTGATATAGAAGCCGGTGCCCCACTCGAACCCGGCGACCTTGGTCAGCTTCGGCATGATCTCCACGTGCCAGTGATAGTAGCCGTCCTCTCGTTCGCGAATCGGGAGCGAGTGGATGAGAAAGTTGTACGGCGGCGAATCGAGCACGCGGTTCAAGCGTCCGAGAATGTCACGCAGCGCACGCGCCAGGTTGCGGTAGGCGTGGCGCGTCATCTGCTCGAAGGCCTCGCCGTGGCTCTTCGGCAGGATCCACGTCTCGAACGGGAAGCGCGGGGCGAACGGGCAGACGGTGACGAACTCCTCGTTCTCGGCGACCAGCCGCACCTGATCGTCGGACTCCTGGCGAATCAAATCGCAGAACACGCAGCGCTCCTTGAGTCGGAAGTACTCGCGTGAGCCGTTGAGCTCCTCGGCCACGTTGAGCGGGATGATGGGCAACGCGATGAGCTGCGAGTGCGTATGCTCGAGGCTGGCGCCCGCCTCTGCGCCGTGGTTCTTGAAGATCAGAATGTAGCGGAAGCGACGGTCTTTCTTCAGGTCGTGCACGCGGTCGTGGTAGGACCACAGGACATCCTCGATCTGCTGCTCAGCCAACTGCGCCAGGTCGGCAGCATGGTCAGGCGTTTCGATGATGACTTCATGCGCGCCGACGCCGTTCATCATGTCGAAGATGCCGGCGCCCTTACGCCCGAGCTCACCCTCGATACGCAGGGCAGGGAACTTGTTCGGCACGACGCGCACCTTCCAATCGTTGGAATTCGGCGGCCCGCCATTGTTGCGGAAGGCGAGCACCTCGGGCGGTGTCTCCTGCTCATGACCGCTGCAGAACGCGCACTCCGTTGCTTTGCGAGTTTCACGCGGTCGCGAGAAGTCGGACGGCCGGCGTGCGCGCTCGGTGGAAATGATCACCCAACGACCCATGATCGGGTCTTTACGTAGCTCTGGCATTGCTCAACTAGGCCCCTATTTTGTATCGCGCATTCCCACGAATCGGGCAAGGGCGATTACCAAGCACAGGGCCCGCTGGGTGCGACACCTTCCGTAGGCATTTGTCATTCTGAGCGGCAGCGAAGAATCTCGCGCCACGCTCCGGGCAACACGCAGCGCAAGATCCTTCGCCGGGCTCAGGATGACGAAGGACGTTTGGGGGCGTTGCCGCTCCGATCAGGACGCCGCGGCGGCGCGGAGCTGTTGCGACGTATCGCGCGGCTCCAGCGCGTGTTCGAGCACGTCGTCCATCGTCTCCACGAAGATGAAGCGCATCTCGCCGCGAACGTTGGCGGGAATGTCTTCCAGATCCTTTTCGTTGCGCTTCGGCAGCACGATTGTCTTGATTCCTGCGCGCCGCGCCCCCAGCACCTTCTCCTTGATCCCGCCTACGGGAAGCACTTTGCCGCGCAGCGTGATCTCGCCGGTCATTGCCAGATCGTGACGCACGACACGACCCGTCAGCAGCGAAGCCAGCGTGGTTGCGATGGTCACACCAGCGGACGGGCCGTCCTTCGGCACCGCACCGGCAGGCACGTGGATGTGCAGGTCGACGTTCTCGAAGAAGTCGGGCGCGATCCCGAGGCGTTCGGCGCGCGCGCGTACGTAGCTGAGCGCGGCCTGCGCCGACTCCTTCATCACCTCACCCAGATGCCCGGTCAGTGTCAGCCCCTTCTTGCCGGCCATCTTCGTGGACTCGATGAACATGATGTCGCCGCCCATTGGCGTCCACGCCAGCCCGATGGCAACGCCCGGCTCATGTGTACGTTCGGCGATCTCCGAGAAGTGGCGCTCGGGCCCGAGTAACTCGTGGACCTTTTCCGGAGTGATGGTCACCAGGTCGGTCTTCCCTTCGGTGACGCGCCGCGCCACCTTGCGGCACAGGCTGCCGATCTCGCGTTCGAGATTCCGCAGCCCGGCTTCCCAGGTGTAATGGCGAATCACGTGCAGCAGGCCTTCAGTGGTCAAGCTGATCTGGCCCTCCAGCAGCCCATTCTCGTGCACTTGCTTCGGGATCAAGTGGCGACGGGCAATCTCCAGCTTCTCCTCCTCCGTGTACCCTGCCAACTCGATGACTTCCATGCGGTCGCGCAGCGGCGGCGGAATGGGATCGAGTTGGTTGGCGGTGGTCACGAACATCACTTTCGACAGATCGAACGGGACGTCGAGGTAGTGATCGCTGAAGGAGTTGTTCTGCTCGGGGTCGAGCACTTCGAGCAGCGCTGAGGCGGGATCGCCGCGGAAATCGGCACCGAGCTTGTCGATCTCGTCGAGCATGAACAGCGGATTGTTCGAGCCGGCGTTCCGCAGGTTCTGGATGATGCGCCCCGGTAGCGAGCCAATGTACGTGCGGCGGTGGCCGCGGATCTCCGCTTCATCGC
>JBGQHM010000493.1:0-4552 GCA_041497995.1 Binatia bacterium
GAGTTGATTCCCAGCACGCCGGTGGTTCTCGCACCAGTCGGCTCGGGAGCGATGACTGGCTGCACGATCAACTTCTTCGCCGATGTCCTCAAGCTGCCCACGAACGATGGATCGAATGCGCCCGGTCTGCAGACGGACCAATTGGGACGCGTACGCGGCGTCTCCTCGGTCAACATGGTCATGGGTACCGGAACGGGGTCAGGGTTGACGACCGTCGTAGAGCCGACACCAACACCGACAGAGACACCAACAGAGACACCGACAGTGACACCGACAGAGACTCCGACGGAAACTCCGACGGAGACTCCGACGGAAACTCCAATGCCGACAAGGACACGTAATCCCCAGGGTAGCGCGTGTTTTGACGCTAGCGACTGTGTCACAGGCTGTTGCTGTGATTTGGAGTGTCTATCTTCCCTGTCCTGCTCTCTGGGCGTGTGCAATACTCCTACCCCCACGGTCACGATCACGCCAACTCCTACGAAGACCCCTGGGCCGACCGACTGCTGTGAATGTTCCGACGCAGGGCTCACGTGCTCCCAACCGAACGCCGGTCAGTGCAACCTGGTGTGTCCCGACGGCACACCGCCGGCGATCGTGCCCAACTCGGTGTGTGCGGGCTCTCCGCCGACAACTCCGGGAACCCCCTCAGCACCGGGGATGGGGGGCTGCGCCACGAAGACCCCAACCAACACTCCTACTGCGACTGCCACACCAGAGTGTCTGGGCATTGGACCCCTGGGCCTCCCAAACTTGATCCCCGGGTACTGTGGGCCGCTCAGTACCGATTGCCTGGCGGAGATCTGTATGTACCCGCCGGCGCCGCTGCGCCCCAACGGGCTGCCGGACAACCACATTGCCTGCTCGGACGGTGACCCTACATGCGATGCCGGGCCAGCGGGTGACCACGAATGTGTGTTCATCTTCCGCGCCTGTTTCAACCTGATCGATTTGGAGGTTCGATTCTTCTGTTCCGCAAGCGGACCGGTCACCGAGGTACGCCTCGCCAACCCGCCGGAGGGGCACCCGAAGACGTCAGTCGATGTCGAGAACCGTGATGCCTTCGAAGCCGCGATGATGGGTCTCGGCGCGACCGTCAGTGGATTCACGAAGCGCTCGATGCTCTTCAACCCGCCTCTGGCGGCGTCGATCTGCTCAGGTCCGATCCCAGTCACGCTCCGGCTGAAGCAGAATCCCAAGACGCTCGTGTACTCTGCGCGCAAGTTCCGATACAACTACCGGGTCTTTCGGGCGAGTGGCCGGTTCGACGGCGACCACCTCTACTTGCGGTGCAACCCGTAGCGACGTCGCGCGGAGCGCAACGGTCAAGGCCTTTCGATTCCCTCCGGGCGCTGATCAGTATTCGCTGGTCTTCGGGTAGCTAGCGCCGGCGCCCGCCCGCAACCCAACGAAATCGCCAAGGGGATTCGGACCTCAGGCTTCGGGTCCCGGAGCGAGTCGCTACTTAGGGCAGCTCAGCGTCAGTGTGTCACTGTCGATCTGGCCGGTCGAGGACGTTGCCTGCAGCTTCACCTTCTTGCTCACCCCATTGACCGGAACGACGATGTTGATCGGCCCGCTGCACACCCGCGAAGCGGACACCGCCGGGTTCAGCGTGATGGTCGCGCCGTGTGGGCCGCTAATCACCGCCGGGGGCTCGGTGGACAGCCCCTTGAGCCTTTCGATAATGCGCCCGGCGTTTAGACTGTCGTTGTCCACGCCCTGCTCCGTCGGCGTGGTGAGCAGGAACTCCTTGATGTCCTGCGGCAAACAGTTGAGCCGCGCATCGCTCACGTTGGCACACACTTGCACGCAGAAGTTGCACGCGGCGGCGCCGCTCAACGTCGCCTTGCACTTGGCATTGCCTGACGTGCAGGTCATGGTCGAGTCAGGTATCGGCGCCGGCGCCCCGCGCTTTGGCTTGGGGACCTTCACGTTGCCGCCACCGCTGCTGCCCGCCGGGCACACCGCCCATTCGGTCCGGCAGTCGGTGGTGAGGTCGCCGCCTCCAGGCATGTCGGTTTTCACATAGAGGCCAAAGGCCCCCTGCACCGCCCCGGCCCCGACTGCACGACCGCCGGTTGCCGCGGCCGCGCTTGTGAGGTTGCTTACCTGGCCGCAGACGACGTTGTTAAGCGTGTCGGGATAGCCCGGCAAGGTTACATCGACAAACGCGCCGTTCTCCTCGTGCAGCAACCGCAGGCTCTGCTCTGGCAGACCAGGCTTGCCGGTGCCGTCGACGTATCCGTTGCCGCCCACAGGTTTCGCTTCCTTGTCGGCGTAGTGGCTACAGACGGTGATGGGGCCGGCGACGCTGGCGGTAGTGGAAATGTCGAAGCCAAACCCGTGGTAGCCTTTGCAGGTTTGTCCGCTTGGGCAGTCGGCGTCAGTTTGACAGCCCAGCGCCTTGGTCTTCGAGCAACGCCCAACATCACCGCTGTAGTTCGACGTTGGGAGATCGGTTGGCGTGGAGCTGGCCGCGGCCGTCGTCGTGCCGCCAATGGTCACGCTCGAAAAGGTCAAGTCAACCACAGCAGCGTCGTCCAGACTCGTCTTGGTGTTGAGGAACGTGTCGCCCACACCAAGGGCCACGTTTGAGCCGGTCGGAGTAATTGCGGCACCTAGCTTGGCGATCCACTGGGTGCCCGGGACGAAGTCGTTCAAGGCGAACCAGAGGTTGCCGTCAGGGCCAAAGGTCATCCCACCAAGATAGCGGCCTAGTCCGGCCATCGCGTACTCAGTTATGACGCCCCCCGTGGTGATCGAGGCGATCTTGGGGCCGACGTACTCACTGAACCAGAGGTTGCCGTCGGGTCCAGGGATGATGGTGGCGGTCGCTCCCGCTGGAGCTTGGTACTCCGCCAGGACGGTGCCGGCCGTCGTGATCTTTCCGATCTTGCCAGGCGAGTACTCAGTGAACCAAAGATTGCCGTCCGGCCCGGCACAGATAGTCCCTAGGCCGGGGTTTGCCGTAGGGATCGGGAACTCCGTAACCACCCCACTCGTCGTGATTCTGCCGATCTTGTCGCCGTCGTGTTCGGTGAACCACAGATTGCCGTCCGGGCCAGCCGTGATCGAGCTCGGCGTGGTGTTCGCGGGGACTGGGTATTCGGTGACGACACCACCTGGGGTAATCTTGCCGATCGCATCGAAGTACGCCGCGAACCAGACATTGCCGTCTGGCCCCGCAGTGATACTCGCGGGAGCGGTCGCGGGAAAATCGGTGGCGACGCCGCTGGTGGTGATCCTGCCGATCTGGTTGAGACCGTTTTCGGGGTGGTCGCGTGCTCCCTCCGTGTACCAGAGGTTGCCGTCGGGGCCGGTGGTAATGTCGCCGGCCTCTGTCGGAATAGGATACGCGGTGATGACCCCGCTCGTTGTAATCCTATTAATCGTATTGTCCGATTGTGTGAACCAGAGGTTGCCGTCGGGTCCGACTGTGATGTCCAGGGGCCGCGCTGGCACAGGATAGAGGGAGACGGTGACGCACCGCGCCGGGCCGGCTGCCCATGCGACTAAGGCGAGGCTCCCGATGACAGCCAGCGACGTCGTGCGGACTGTTTCCAAAGGCTTACGTGCGAACCTTGCGGTGGTCATATCCCCTTCCGTTGCGCCGTTCTCAGAGGCGCTATGGGTTCGGTGCGGCCGTGCCGTTGTACTGCGAAGCTGTTAGCCGGCACCCCTCTACGGCTTGCACAGCAGCTTGAGCGTGTTCCCATCGGCCCGGGTGTTGGTGTGCGGATAGCCCGGATTGAGGCTATACGGCGCTGACAAACCGCCTGTCAAGCGTCGCGGGGAGGGAGGGTATCACCTCATCGCCAGTATTGCGCTCGGCTACTCCAGGTGCTCGCGGACCACCTGGTGCAGGACTGTGTCCTCGGGCCGGCGGCGGACGTAGGTGGAACGCGCGCGCCCGAGCCCGTCCTGACATCGCAGCGAGTCCGAGTGTAGGGGCACCTTGACCAGCGCGGACGCACCCCCATGCCAGCGGCAGTAACCTCTTGATGTCCTCCAAGTCTTGCTCATGGCCGCCAACCTGCACCGCCGCCGCCCAGCACAGTGTGCTCAGAGTGAGCATTGGCAGAGACGGGACGGCGCGTGGCGAATAGACGGTAGGGGTCGCGGTAGGGATGGCTCTTGCGAGCCACCCCCCGCACAGATCCCAGCGGGCGCTGCTAACGCACTGGGCTCCTGCCTCAGGTAGAAACGCACAAGCGTTGCCCGGATACGGGTGTGTGATGCGTGGCGTTGGGGTAGACGGGTAGGAACGGTTGGTTGCGATAGTCGCGGATTCATCTCGCTGCGCGCCTTTCGCAACCAGTGTCCCTCCGGCTCCTCGACGCGCGCGGAGAGCACTGCCGAGGCGCGTCACCCAGCCTCGCGCGCACTACTTGGGGCAGGCCAGCGTCAGCGTGTCGATGTCCGCTTGGCCGTTCGATGACGCCGCTAGCAGCTTCACTTTCTTTGCCACCCCGTTGACGGGAATGACGATGTTCATCGGTCCGCTGCATGCCCGCGGCGCAGACGTCGCCGGGTTCAAGGTGATGGTGGC
>JBGQHM010000494.1:0-4479 GCA_041497995.1 Binatia bacterium
CCGACCGGACGAGCCGTCGCTGAGCTCGAGGCGGCTCACGAAACGCGGATCGTTTGCGGCTGCACCGCCGCTGGCGGCACCGCCGGCCTGCGGCACGAAGATGCCGTCGAAGGAGTAAGGCACGTTCGCGCCCCCGACGATCCCGCTTGATGTGAAGATACCCGACACACTCGTGTCGGTGGGGAATGTTGGGTCGACATTGCCGCCGTACGGGCCCGAGCATGCCCGCAGTGGCGTGTGGGCGTCCTGCATGGAGGAGACAACGAAGTTGCCCATTGCGTCGGTAGTTGCCATGAAGTGGCAGTCCATCGCATCGGGCCCGTTTCCATCGCCGTCGATGGTTGCCATCGTCATCTGGCCGGAAACGAGGATATCGGGGTTTGTGGCCGCGAACGCGACAGAAGCCGGCAACAGAAGCAACGCTCCAATCAAAATGGCAGGTCGGCGCATTAGACTCTCCCCTCGGCAGCATCCCATTGGTAACGGGCTGTATACAGGTATGACAATCGGGCGTCAAGACAAAATGGACGTGCTAAACCGACCTCGGGCGTCGTGGGTTTGCAAGACCGCGAAGCTGTCCCCACGGAGGGTGCACATGTGAAGATTCTTTGGGTTTGTGGCTCGCGGATTGTCGGGGGGTCAGAACGAGTCACGTTGCAGCTCGCTGCGTTGCTCCAAGAGCGCGGCCACACGGTGGAAGCCTTGTGTCGACCGGACAGCGGTGTCCGTTCCGCGTTGGCACGTACCGGCCTCACGACCCACTTGGCTCGCCTCGGCGGCTCGTTGAACTTCCGAGCTGTGGCAGCGATTCGCCGTGCGCTCAGTAGCATCACGCCCGATGTCGCCGTGGTGACGACTGCCGACGAGTGGGTCTGGTCCTGTCTGGCCCGCACTCGCGCACCCCGTTGCCGATTGGTTCTGGTCCGGCATATGGCCCTGCGGCTCAACTCACGAGTGCGGTGGCTCGCCACTCACCGCGCCGACGCCGTCGTGGCAGTCAGCGACAGCGTGCGACAGAGCCTGATCGGACGGCTCGGTGTCTCGCCTGAACGCATCCACGTCATCCACAACCCGGTCCGGTTCTCGCCGCGCGCGACAATACCCAGCGCGGACGACCGCGTCCGCGCCCGCCAATCCTTGGGGCTGCCTTCGAGTGGTCGATGGGTGGGGTTCTTCGGCGGCCTGAGCACCGCAAAGGGACTGCGCGACGTGATGCTGGCGGTTGGCCGCGCCAATGAACAGTTGGGCGATATCAACCTCTTGGTCTGCGGTCGGCCGGCGGACGGACGGAACGGCGGGTCAGTCGCGGACTTGACGAGCGAGTTCCGCATCGAAGACCGTGTGCACTACCTCGGCGAGATCGAGGCCGTCGAGGACGCGCTCACTGCGGCTAACGTCGTAGTGATGGCGACGCACCGTGAGCTCAGCGAGGCGCTGCCCGCGACACTGCTCGAGGCGATGGCGTGTGGGACTCCCGTGTTGGGATATGCCACCGGTGGCATTGTCGATGCCATCGGGGCCGACGGACAGGCTGGGCGTTTGGCCCGCGCCGATGATGCCGGCGACCTCGCGCGCCACCTCATCGAGTCTTTCGCCGACCCCACCGGCACGCAACAGATGGCCGTCGCTGCGTTGGCGCGGGCACGCCGGCTGTTCGATCCGCAACAGGCAGCCGACCGCTATGAGCAGCTCTTCTCGGCGCTCTGTTCTCGTTGACCTGCGGGTGGCGGCCAGCCGAGGGGTGTCAGCTGTCCGGCAAACAACTCGCAAAACGCCGGGCAGCTCCGCAGCAAGTGGGCAACGCTGCCATCGCCAACCACGTGGCCGCCCTGCAGCACGATCACCCGCTCAAAGCGACTCACTGTTGCCAATCGATGCGCCATGACCAGCACCGTTCGGCGACGCAACCACTGATCGAGTCCCGCGAAGATCTGTCCTTCGGCGTCACTGTCCAACGCGCTGGTCGCTTCGTCGAGCACCAGCACCGTGGGATCACGGACAACCGCTCTGGCCAACGCGATCCGTTGCTTCTGGCCGCCCGATAGATTGCCACCGGCCTCCTGCAGGGACGCATCAAGGCCACCCGGCAGCGTGCTCGCCAGCGCGTCGAGCCCGGCGCGTGCAACCGCGAGGTCGATGATTGATCGCGACGCGTTCGGAGAGCCGTAGCGGATATTCTCGATCAGCGGCCCGCTGAAGATGAAAGGGTCCTGCTCCACGACACAGACCGCGCGGCGCAGATCGGCCAGGCGCAGCGTTCGGATGTCGATACCATCCAGGTAGATGCCGCCGCGCTGTGGGACAATGAACCGCACCAGCAGGCTGGCCAGCGTACTCTTGCCTCCGCCGCTGGCCGCAACCAACGCCACGGTCTCGCACGGAGCAATACACAGCGCGAGATTGTCGATCACTGGCTCGTCGGTGCGATAGCGAAAACTCAGCTCGTCGAACCGCAACTCGCCGCGCGCCCCTTCCGGCAGCCGCACGGCGCCCTCTGGCTCCGCGCTCGGTGTATCGATCACTTCGTACACCCGTGCCGCGGCAGCGATGGCGCGCTGCAGCATCGCCTGCACTTCGCTGAGCCGGCGAAGCGGTTCGACGGTCTGCACCGCGTAGATAACAAACGCGAGGAGTTGCCCCGGTGTGCTCGTCCCGCTGAACACTTGGCGCGTGCCGTACCAGATGATGGCCAAGAGCCCGATTCCGGTGACCAGCCACACCGTGGTCATCAACATGGCCGTCCACCACTCGCTGCGCATGACCTCCCGCCGATAGCGCGCGTTCTGACGAGCGAAGCGCGCATGCTCGCGGGTCTCGGTCTGGAAGCCCTTGATCGTCGTCAGGCCGCGGAGCTGCTCGCTGAGTGTGGCGTTCAGCTCGCCCACTCGTTGCTGAGAGGCGGCACCCCGGCTGCGAATGACGTCGCCGATACGGCTGAGCAGGATCCCCACCAATGGCACCAGCACGCACCCGATCAGCGCCAGTCGCCATTGCAGATAGAACATCATGACGAGCGCCCCGACGAAGACAACGCCCTCACCCACCAACCGCTTGAGGATATCCCGCACGAATCCGGAGAGCGCTCCGGCATCGTTGAACACGCGCGAAAGCCATTCCCCGTTGGGCAGCCTCCGCACCGTGCCCACGCCAGCGGCCAAGAGGCGAGCATGCACGGCATTACGCAGCTGCTCGACCATCCGCTGGTTGATGCTGTTCAGCACGTAGCGCGACAGGAACACTGCGGCCACCATGCCCGCAGTGACCAATGTGCCGCGCGTGAGGATCCAGTCCAGCATGACGCGATCGCCATGCAGCACCGGCCCCTCGGTCCACAGCTTCACCAACCAGGTCAGGTACAGCTGCGCCAAAGCCATGGTCACCAGGCTCACCATGGCGACGGTCAGCCGCAGCGGCGAGTGCATGCACTCCCGCACCAAGCGGAGAAAGATGTGCGTCGCGCTCGGCGATGCAGGTGCAGTGAGAGGTCGTTCCTCGAGGCTCATGGCCCGAAGCGCCGCACGACCGACAGCGCCATCCGCCGCCAATGGCCGAGCGTGTCCCAGAACAACCGAGTCGCCTGCGCCCGTGCGCGCGGGTCGACGGCGCTGCGCCACACCAGAGTCGATTGCTGCCGCGTCTTGCGCACGAATTGTCCCCATTGATCGCCCCACCACCGGCGCACCGTCCACACCTCGACGACGATCTCCGTCACCGGCAGCGATCGGTACGCACTGAACCGTTTGTGGCCGTCAGCAATCACCAGACGGCCGGCGACGCGCACCACGGAGATCGGCGGGAACTGCGCGCCGTGCTCCATGGCGTCGCGATACGCGGCGATCCGTTCAGGTGCATGTGACACGGGGAGCAGATCGACAACTTGCCCGATCGAGACGCGCCGAGTTGGGAACATCGCCAGCGCCGGGTTGAAGCAGTCGCCCATGGCTGGAGAGCCGTCAACCCGGTTGATGTCGTCGGCGTGCGTCATGACGGGGCGACGGTCGCCCAACACCGAACAATTTGCAAGCCGAGTCGACTTGCACGATAGGTGTCGGCCATGCTGGCCCGGCTTCGGTTGCGCCCAATGAGGCAACGGATCTTCATTGCCGCGTGCATCGCTGTTGTCGTGGTGCAGTGGGTGGTGATCGCGCAGCGCCGCGCGACGCACCCCGGTGACTTCGACGTCTCGCGCGAGTTCGGCAGGCGGTTCCTGGCGCACGAGGACCTCTACGCCGGCGGGCTGCACTATCCGTACATGCCGACTGCCGCCATGTACTTCAGCCCCTTCGCCCTGCTCGATCCGACTGTGGGCCTGGCGCTGCGCTATGTGATCGCGCTCGGCTGCTTGTGGCTCACGCTCCACCTGTTGCACACGATGGTGCGCGAGCGCAGCCCGGCAATGGCATCGCAGGAGCTGACGATCGGCGCGCTCAGCGTGCTCCTGGCGTCGCACTATGTCATCCGCGATCTCGACGACGGCGG
>JBGQHM010000495.1:0-4465 GCA_041497995.1 Binatia bacterium
CAGTGGCCGCCGGCGTGCTCGTGATCGGCTGCGCGGCGCACGCCCGGGAGCCACTCGGGCGTGCGCGCCGGCGAGGGGCACGGCGGATCGGCGGGCAACCCGAGGTGCGTCAGGATCTTCTCGACCACCGCCCGCTCCTCGTGAATCGTGCTCGTGTTCGTGATCGTATCGCATGTCGTCAAACGCGCTCGTGCTCATCCTTACGACCACGTGCACGAACGCGACCACGGCTCTCAGCTCACCGCAGCGATTGAGCGAGCCGTGTGAGCATTTGGCCGACGCGGCCATAGCCCTCCCTGAGCGTGTCCGAGTCGTCGAACGCGATGTAGCCGAGGTCTCGCGCCAAAAGGAGGTGATAGCTCGCCTCGGCCGCCGAACCCCGTGCGATTCCCACAAACTGTCGGTACTCGGCCCGATTCAGTCTGCCTGCACCCTCGACGAGGTTCGCCCCCACCGAAGCGGCGGCGCGCCGCAGTTGAGTCACCAGCCCGAAGGTTTCTTGGCGCGGGAAGGTGCGTGTAGCCGCGTAGACCTTCAGCACCAATACATGTGCCGGCTTGAATACTTCCAGGTCCTCGACCGACGTTATCTCCATCTGCAACCTCCCTGCTTGTCGTGAATCGTGTTCGTGGCCGTGCTCGTGCTCGTCTTTACGAACACGACCACGACCACGAACACGAGCACGATCCCGTGCACCGGAAGCGGGCAAAGCCGTGCGCCATCACGCCGCAGGTAAGGAACTCGCGCAGCTCGCGTTCCACGAAGCGCGGCAAGCCCTCGCCGCCGCCGCGCAGGCGCGCCTCGGCCAGAAAGGTTTCGAGATGCTCGCGCACCACCTGGTGCAAGACGGTGCACTCGGGCTGGCGCCGGACATACGTGTGCCCACCCCGCGCATCCGGGCGACCGCGCCCGCTCCGCGCCGACAGGCTCTGCCGTCGAATCCACCACCGTTGCATCCATCCGGGCCAACAATCTGACAGCGCACTCATCGTGTAAATATATTATATAGTGATTATAGTAGCAGTTTAGTTATCGCTGTATCAACTCCCTTCATTTACTACCTCGCACGCGACCGAGCTGGCCCGTGCGGACGGATCCTCACGCCGTCGCTCACCCTCGGCGGGCGTGCCCCGGAAAACGGACGGGCACAAAGAAAACCCCGGGCATGGGAACCGGGGTCGTGGGGCGACGGTTCTTCCGCCGGCCGAGCGCGGACGGGCAACCGTCGCGGCGTGTTCACTGCGGTAGCTGTTCGTCGATCTCGTCAGGCTCATCCTCAGCGAACCGGGAGCGGCGAAGGGCCTCGCCCGCAGCTTCCCGTATACGCCGAACGGTCTCGGCCACATCCTCGGACTCGTCGGCCGCCAGGGCATCAATCATGGCGAGTCCGTCGCGGAGCGTTCTGATGGCGACAGCCTGTCTTTTGACGCGGTTTTCAGGACGGCCACGGGCGGCGCATAGGCGATCGCCCGGCCTTGGTAGGCGGAGTCAGCGGTTTTGAAGTCGATCACGGTGCGCACGTCGTCCAGTTCGCCGACGAGGTCGATGACGCCGACCAGTGCAAGGTTGAGTGAGGTGATGCGGAGCGTGAACGATTGCTCGATCGGCGTGACGTTGCCGAGACGTGGTACCTCTTCGTCCACAAACTTCTGGAGCAATGATTATATCATCAAGGTCCTGAGGACGACCCATGGGATAGTCGAAGGGCCGCGCGGCGCAGCAAGTATCCTCGATCTGCACCCCAACACGCCCCGCAGTCGTATCAAGAAGGTCGGCATCAAACGCACCGACTACGAGATTTCGTAGGCGACGCGAGATTTAGCGAGTAACCAAACACCCGCCCCCCTGTTTCTCGGAGGGGTCAAAGCTCTGTTGCGCCTTTCACGGCGCGTTGCCCCCCTCGGGCACTTGGTACGGTCCTCGCTCTGCCACCATGGCAGGAACGAGGGATCGCGAGATGCTCAGAATCACAGCCGAGGTCATCGACGGAATGCCCACCCTCAAACTCGAGGGCAGCGTGACCGGACCGTGGGTGAGCGAGTTGCGGAGAGCGGTTGAAGGCAGCGTGGCTCGCTCCGAACGGGTGAGGCTCGATCTCTCCGAGGTCCGGTACGTTGATGCAGAAGGTGCGGCACTGCTGCGCGAGCTCGTGCGCGGTCACGTCGAGATGAGTCGCCGCTCCACATTTGTCGCGGAACTATTGGAAGGAGAAAGCCGATGAGATCCATGGTGAGTGTGTCAGATACGACTGTGTTGCAAGGCTGGTCGCCTGAGTTCGCAGCCGAACCGACAACGGGCGCGAGCGTGTCTGAAGGCGCGTTCATCGACCGGCTCCGTGCCGGGGATGACGAAGCGTTCGCCGAGCTCGTGCGCACGCAGAGCGGCCGCCTGCTGGCCGCCGCGCGGCGCCTCCTGCGCAACGACGACGACGCAGCCGATGCGGTACAAGAAGCCTTCATGGCAGCGTTCAAGTCGATCCATGGCTTCCAAGGAGCAGCGCGCCTCTCAACGTGGCTGCACCGTATCGTCATCAACGCCGCACTCATGAAGATCCGCGGGACCTCGCGCCGTCCGGAAGAGTCGATCGAGGATCTCCTGCCACGGTTCGACGCGGACGGCTGCTGGGCAACCGAGGTCCACAGCTGGGGCGCCAGCGGCGATGATCTGCTCGAGCGCCGCGAGACCCGCGTCATGGTGCGCCGCTGCATCGACCGCTTGCCCGAGACGTACCGCACCGTCCTGGTCCTCCGCGACATCGAAGACCTGGATACGGACGAAGTCGCGGAGAGGCTCGACGTCACTGCGAACGCGGTCAAGATCAGGCTCCACCGCGCGCGTCAGGCGCTGCGTACGCTGCTTGACCAAGAGCTACGCGCCCACGACTCGGCAGTTTGTTGAAGCGGCGTCAGGCAACCAGAGGCACCTCATGCTCCGCACAGCGCCGTTGGAGAGCCGGGCACGCTACACACCGGGCACCCGTGCATTCGGAGCCACGTTGCGCTCGCACATCTCTGACGTGGCGCTCGAAGTGAATGTTGCAGAGACGTTCGCGCCGCGCACCCGCGGGAACGGATACGCGACGGTGCATCACCTAAGCGACGCGCTGCACCGCACCGTGGCGATGGTCTTGGCCGGCGGTCAGGGTGAGCGTCTCGCGCCGTTGACACGCGACCGGGCGAAGCCCGCGGTGCCGTTCGGTGGGAACTACCGCATCATCGACTTCACCCTATCGAACTGCATCAACTCGGGCCTGCGCCGCATCCATGTGCTGACCCAGTACAAGTCGTACTCACTCGACCGGCACATCAAGCAGGCGTGGAACTTCCTGCAGAACGAGATGGGCGAGTACGTCGACGTCATCCCGCCGCAGCAGCGCACCGTGGAGCGCTTCTATCAGGGCACTGCCGACGCGTTGTTCCAGAACATCTACACGCTAGAGATGGAACGCCCGGAGTGGGTGCTCATTCTCGGCGGCGATCATGTCTACAAGATGGATTACAGCGACATGCTCGCCGCGCATCTCGAAACCGGAGCCGACCTGACGGTGGCTTGCACGGAAGTGCCGCTCGCGGAAGCCACGCGCATGGGCGTGATGTCCGTCGACAGCGGTGGTCGCATCGGGCGCTTCGATGAGAAACCGGCGGCGCCGGAGCCCATCCCGAGCAACCCGGGCGTGGCGATGGTGTCGATGGGCATCTACATCTTCAACACCGATGTCCTAGTACGTGAGGCCACCGGCGACGCGGCGCGCGACACACATCACGATTTCGGCAAGGACATTATTCCCAGCATGATCGCCGGCGGGCGCCGCGTCTTCGCTTTTCCATTCCGTGATCGGAACCGCAAGACGATCACGTACTGGCGCGACATTGGCACGCTCGACAGCTACTTCGAAGCGAACCTGGACCTCGTCTCGGTCAATCCGATTTTCAACATCTACGACCCCGACTGGCCGATCCGCACGTACCAGCATCAGGGACCGCCCGCGAAGACCGTCTTCCATGGTCCGGACCGCCAGGGCGAGCTACTCGATTCGCTGGTCAGCAATGGCTGCATCATCAGCGGCGCACGCGTCGAGCATTCGATCCTTGGCCCGCGTGTGTTCGTCCATAGCTGGGCACACGTCGAGGATGCGGTGATCTTCGACGACGTGCAGATCGGCCGCCACGCGCGGGTCCGCCACGCCATCATCGACAAGGGCGTGCACATCCCCGAAGGAGAGACGATCGGCTACGACTTGGAGCGCGACCGGCAGCGCTTCACGGTGACAGACACGGGTATCGTAGTGATTCCGAAGGGGCACGCCATCGCGGCGGCCTGACGGCGACTCATACGCAGTCCTCGTGGGGCGCCTACGGCACCACACCTTCATATAGATGGACGTGGCGGAAGGTCGCGGCGGCGGAAATCGTAGAATCGGGAAGTCGACCAACGGCGAAGCAAGCGCCTGGCCCGAAGGTAATCG
>JBGQHM010000496.1:0-4445 GCA_041497995.1 Binatia bacterium
GCCTTCTCTAGCGATCCGGTGCTGGTGAGCGAGATGGGCATCGCCCTGATGCGCGGGCTACACGACGGCGGCGTGCTGTCATGTGGCAAACACTTCCCGGGTCACGGCGACACCGAGACGGATTCGCACCTGGAGCTCCCCATCGTGCGACGTTCGCGCGCAGAGCTGGAGCGGACCGAACTGGCGACCTTCCGCGCCGCCATTGCCGCCGGTGTGCCGATGCTGATGAGCGCGCACGTGGTGTACCCTGCACTCGACCCCGAGCAGCCAGCAACATTGTCGCGCGCGATTCTCACCGACCTGCTGCGTGGGGAGTTGCACTTCGACGGCGTCGTCGCCAGCGACGACTTGGAGATGCGCGCCATCCTCAATCACGGATCGATCGGTGACGCGGCGGTCGCGAGCCTCCGGGCCGGTACCGACGCACTGTTGGTATGCGAGGAGCTGCCGCGTGCCGCCGAGGCGTTCGCCGCGATCGAGAACGCTGTGGCGAAGGGCGCTTTGGACGGTGGCCTGATCACCGCCGCGGCCGCGCGCATCCAAGGGCTACGCGCACGGCGTCGAGAAGCATCTCCCGTCGAGTGCCCCCTGCCTAACGCTCAGCACCGAGCGCTGCTCGAAGAGCTGCAGGCGATTTGAAGCACACAGCACATTCGGCGAACAAGCACCATCGCGCACGTGGGTCATTTACCGTAGATGACCCACGTGTGTAGCAGGGCAATTTCGGCGGGGCGGCGGCCAACGCCCTCGATGAGGGGCCGCTCACAAGCAGCGCTGCGCTTGCTTGTGAGCGGTCTCTTCGATCGCGCTGCTAGAGCTCGCCGGAAACTTGCCGGGCGGTAAGCAGACCCTCATCAAATTCCCAGATCTCGACGTCATCCGGAATGAAGTGCCTGTTCAACCGTACGTAGTACTCAGCAAAGGTCTTAGGCCGTCGGACTCCCTTTTTCTGCGTCTTGGAAATGAACGTCATCGTACGGTACGTCGCTGGCGCGCAGTGGAAGTACATCATCGCTTCGTTCAGCGTGGAGATCTTCGCGGCCGGATTGTTCCCGCCTTCCGTCCAATCGTAGAACTTGCACTCAACAAGCAGAGACTCATTTCCGTGGTCGAAACGATGGGCCCTCTTGTGCCGCGAGTTCAAGCCGACGTCGACCGAGTATTCAGCGCGGACGACGTGGCCTAGCTTGGAGAGGTATTCGCCGACGCGTCTCGCGAAGAGGTCGCCACGTTCTCTGTTACTCATCGTGTTTGAGCCCTCACCACGTTCGGCGCCCGAAGGAATTCCGCGGCGCCGATCTTGTGCGTCAGCCCAGGATGTCGGCCACGCGGAACCACTTGCCGGGCAGGGCGGCGATCTGAACACGTTGCCCGCGCTTGAGCTGCGCGACTGACCGGTATCTCGTGCCGGCCGGCTGCCGGTGTATCTCAATGAGGTCGCCGGCCAGATCGAGCAGCCAGACCTCTTGAATGCCGGCGCGGGTGTAGCTTTGCAACTTCTCGCCACGATCGAAGTCGCGCGACGAGTCCATGACCTCCACGAGCAGGAAGATGTCGCGCGGCGCGGGATGTTCCATGCGGTAATCGTCGGCGCGCGGGCGAAGGATGGTGAGGTCCGGCTGCGGTTCCGAGTGCGCGGAGAGCGCGACTGGATTCTGCACCGAGACAACCGCGAGTCTGCCCAGGCGACGATTGAACAGTCTGTCGAGGCGGCGCACAGCGGCCGCGTGGCGCGGCCCGATGGGGCTCATCTCAATCAGCTCCCCGTTCAACAGCTCGACGCGGTCATCCTCGCTGAGAATGCCCGCCTCACCCATTCGGTGGAAGTCATCGCGCGTCAGCAAGCGTCGAGCAACCGCACCTTTCATCGGTTCATCCTCACTGTCTTGGAATGCTAGCACACGCGGCCCGCCAGGCTGAAGCGTGAGCGATGCAACGGAGCGACTCACGCCTCACGTCTTCCGCTTCGCGCGCGTACCCCGCGCCGCTCGCACTGCCCGCGGTGCACCGGGCACCAATCGGCGCAAGCTCGTCTTGTACGGGGCGCGGGCCACGCCGCGCTCGGTGATGATTGCCGTCACCAGCGCGTGCGGCGTCACGTCGAATGCCGGGTTGGCGACCTGAATGCCGGTCGGCGCGATTTGCCGGTCGCCCATGTGGGTGACCTCGCGCGGGTCGCGGTTCTCGATCGGGATCTTGTCACCACTCGGGCACGCGAGATCGATCGTCGACGTCGGCGCCGCCACGAAGAATGGGATGCCGTGGCTCTTGGCCAGTACGGCAAGCGAGTACGTGCCGATCTTGTTGGCGACGTCGCCGTTGGCCGCGACGCGGTCGGCACCAACGACGACGCACGAGATGTCGCCCGTGAGCATGAAGGACCCGGCCATGCTGTCGGTGATCAGTGTTGCGGGGATGTGTTCCTTCTTCAGCTCCCACGCCGTGAGCCGCGCACCCTGCAGGAACGGGCGGGTCTCGGTGGCGACCACGGAGATGTGCTTGCCGGCCTCGTGTGCGGCGCGCACGACACCCAGCGCCGTGCCGTAACCGGCTGTGGCCAGTGCGCCGGCGTTGCAATGCGTCAGCACCTGCGTGCGCGCGGGAATCAACGCCGCGCCGTGTTTGCCGAGGGCGCGATTCGCCGCGATGTCCTCGCGATGGATGGCGCGCGCTTCCTTGAGCAGGGCGGCTTGGATCTCGGGGAGAGTGCGGTCGCGCACGCGGTCGAAGGCGCGGCGCATGCGGTCGATGGCCCAGAAGAGGTTGACTGCGGTCGGACGGGTCGCCGCCATGGTCTTGCAGATGCGCTCGAACAGGGTGGCCGGCTTGCCGCGCGCGCGCATCATACCGAGCGCGATGCCGAGCGCCGCCGCCACGCCGATGGCTGGCGCGCCGCGGATGACCATATCCTTGATGGCGCGGGCCACCTCGCGGTAGTCGCGATAGACCCGATAGACCTCGCGCATCGGCAGCAGGCGTTGATCGATCATCACCACCGTGCCGTTGCGCCATTCAACCGTGCGCACCATACCCGTCGTTCCTCTGTGCGCCGTAGATACCGGCGAGCTACGCATGGGGTCAATAGAAGACGCAGCCTTCAGCCATCAGCTCAGGACGGTAGGGCCTGTGGTAGCGGAAGGGGTCGCTTGCACGTGGGTCACCTTCGTGAGAGAAGAGAAGGCGAAGATCCAATGAAACCACCTACACTGTCGGGACGCGGTACCGAGCAGAATCCTGAGAACCGCTACGAACGGATTCACATCGAGCCCGACGCCGAGGTTGAAGAGGACGCGGAGCTCGGTGGGTCGCCGGTCCCGACGCTGTTCTATCGTGATACGAGCCGTTCGGCGCTCGCCGAGAATGACAGCCCTGACATCCCGTTCCGCTTCAGCCTGAATCCGTACCGCGGCTGTGAACACGGCTGCATCTACTGCTACGCGCGTCCGACCCACGAGTATCTCAGCTTCAGCGCCGGTTTGGATTTCGAACGCCGCATCATGGTGAAGCACGATGCGCCGGAGCTCTTGCGGCAAACCTTTCTGTCGCCGCGTTGGCAGCCGCAGATCGTGTCGGTCTCGGGCAACACCGATTGCTATCAGCCGGTGGAGCGCCGGCTGCAGCTGACGCGGCGGTGTCTGGAGGTGTTCCGCGACTTCCGCAATCCCGTCGGTCTCATCACCAAGAGCGCCCTGGTCACGCGCGACATCGATCTGCTGAGCGAGTTGGCTGCGGACGGCGCAGCACACGTGTTCCTTTCCATCACCACCCTCGACGGCGAAGTGGCACGGCGCATGGAGCCACGCGCGGCGCGGCCGGAGCGACGGCTCGACGCGGTGCGCATCCTCAGTGAGGCAGGCGTACCGGTGGGTGTGAACGTCGCACCCGTGATTCCCGGGCTGAACGACGAGGAGATCCCCCGGATTCTACAGGCGGCTGCAGCGGCGGGTGCCCGTGCAGCATCGTGGATTCTGTTGCGCTTGCCGAAGCCGGTTGACCAGCTGTTCGCCAACTGGCTGACCGAGCAATTTCCCGATCGGCGCGAGCGCATCCTCGGGCGCATTCGCGAATGTCGCGACGGCCGCGTGAGTGACGCGCGCTTCGGCAGTCGCATGCGAGGCGAAGGCGTCTATGCCGAACACATCAGTGCGCTGTTTCGGACCACGGCGCGCCGCTGCGGACTTGACCAGCCGCTCCCGCCGCTCAACGCCGCCGCCTTCCGGCGTCCGCCACGTGCGGGAGAACAGCTACGCTTGTACTGACCGCAACGTGACGGTCCGCAGCGCCTCCAACGCGTGAATCACCGACTCGACAGGCAAGCGATGCACGCAGAACGTGTCCGGACACTCTGCACACGGTACGGGAGCATGAACAATCTGCACCCCATCACCGCGCGGTGCCCATGCGCTTGGATCGCTCGGGCCGAACAACACCACCGCATGTGCGCC
>JBGQHM010000497.1:0-4433 GCA_041497995.1 Binatia bacterium
AAGACATATCTGATACTTACTACACTAACCAGATATTTTAGCAAGCAAAAACTCGCCCTTTCGGCGATATCTTTGCCCCACCAAACCCTTACTACTGTAGTGCTTCCCGCCGCCGCGCGGGCCTTAGAGCGGAGTTATGGGGTGTGCGCAGGATCAGAGGACTAACAACGGAAAGTAGTGCAGACTCTCCAGCACCACGTCTGCTTCACTGAAGTCCTGGTCCGCCGTCCACCGATTCGGTACGGCGATGCAGGTCATGCCCGCACGCTTCGCGGCCACGACACCGGGTGCGGAGTCTTCGATCGCCACGCACTCTGCCGGCGAGACGCCGAGCTGTGCGGCTGCGGCCAGAAAGACATCCGGAGCTGGCTTGCTCGCCTGTACAGCGGAATCTTCCCCCGAAATACGCACCGTGAAGACATCGCTGAGCCCCAGGGCCAGCAACAACGCGTCGATGACCTGGCGCGTCGACGATGAGGCGACCGCCAAGCGCATTCCGGAGGCCTGCAGCTGCCGCGACAGTTGCACTGCGTCGTCGATGGCGTCGACGCCTACCGCGATTTCCTCCAGGCGTGCGTGTGTATGCGCCGCGATCAATGCTTCGACGCTATCGGGAATTCTGCAGCGCGTGCGCCATGCCGCCCAGGTCTCCGTCTCCCCACGGCCGACGAACGCGCGGTACTCCACCTCCTTGATCGAGGAACCGAAGCGCGCCAGGACCCGGTTGGCGGCGCGGAAATGCATCGGTTCGGAGTCGACGAGCACGCCGTCGAGGTCGAAGACGACGGCCTCGATGTCGTGGAGGCGTGGGAGAGGTTGAACGCGTTTACGACTCATGTGATCGGTGGCACTGCCGAGCCGGCTGCGGTTGTGCGCACAGGTGCTCGCCGCATTCCCAAGCCCAAATCTAGAAGGCACTTTACAACGATCACGATGCTCTGGTACAGAGTCGGCCGCCAACGCGACACGGGTGGTTCCATTATGCGAAGGCCTCATGAGACTCAGGAGTGCACAACAGCTGATTGGCGTAGGCATCGTACTCTGCGCGGTGTTGACTACAGCCCGTGCGGGTCAGGGTCAGTGCACCGGTGATTGTAACGGCGACGGTGAAGTCACCATCAATGAGCTCCTCACCGGTGTGAACATCGCACTGGGGGAGTCCCCGCTGCTTCGGTGCGGAGTCTTCGACGCCAACGGCGATGGCGAAGTGACCGTCAATGAGCTGCTCCAAGCGGTCAACGACGCGCTGAACGCGCAGGCGCTGCGGGCGGCCGGTGCCTGCCTGCAACCCGGCCAAACCGAAAGCTTGGTGTCGTGTGCCGACAGGACTCCGGTGCGGGTGTTCTTGTGCATGGATTCTACGCGCTGCCTGCGGGATGCCAGCCAACTCCAGATGCTCAGCGCCGGCTCGGTTCAAGGCGGCGCCTTTTCCTTGACCAGTTGTACTAGGGCGCATCTGCCGTTGGTCTTCGAGGCCGAGCCTGCGCCGGGCACAACGTACCGGATCATCAGTTTCGGCTTGGCGGGGACGGGGCGTGCGGGGCACGCGGCCGCCGCGGACAACTTGGTGCTGAGCCCCGTCTCGGAAGCTGCGGTACGGTTGCTGGCCGACAACGGCTTGCAGAACTTCAACGCGCAGGGGGCGGAGGCGGTGATCGCTGCCGTGCAGCAAGCGAACGCGGGTACATCATTCACCGGACTGGATGTTGCCGCCGCGGCCGTGCTCGCCACCAATACGGCGCAAAGCAACCCACAGGTGCAAATGACCATTGAACAGAACAAACTTCCTACGCAATTGGCAGTGTCGAGCGCCGTGTCGTATCTGAATGCGTTTGTCCCCCCCGCTCACGGATCGCAGCTAGCGGTTTCCAGCCCGGTTGCGTACCTGAATGCCGTCGTACCAAGCGGCCCGGGAGTGGCTAGGCTGGCCGTGTCGCCAATCGTCTCGTACCGCAACGATTCCATGGGCGGTCCTCTCATTTACCAGGCACCGTCGCTTGGGAGCACGGGGAGTGGTCGGCGGCAATTGCTTCCGACCCCGACTTCAACGCCCAACGCAAGCGTCGCGGTGGCGCGCTCGCCAACACCAACACCGACGCGGAACGCATCGCCAAGGGCACGATGATTCAAAGTTCGCAGTACTCAGGATGGAGGTAACCGTATGCGACACCATGGTTCACTCGTTGCCAAGTTGATGATCCTTTCTGTCAGTGTGCCGGTCATCGCATCTCATTCGCTCTTGGCGCAAACTGTCTTCGCAAGCGGATCGACGGGCGCGGACGGATCGCTCAGCTTCCCCGCCAACAGCGGCGTTCAGGTCATCGACATGAGCCAGAAGCCCGATGGCATTTGGAACTACACGACCATCAATATTCCCGTGGGCGTGACGGTCTCGTTCAAGAAGAACGCTGCCAACACGCCGGTCGTCTGGTTGGCGTCCGGAGACGTGAACATCGGAGGGGAGATCAACCTGGATGGGTCAGCCGCCGTCAACAACGTCGACCCGGGCAACGAGGCGCCGGGTGGGCCTGGCGGATTCGCAGGAGGGCTCGGAGGCCGACGCGCCGATGTCAGCGGATTCGTGGCAGGCACCCCAGGGCAAGGACCAGGTGGTGGACAGCCGGGCACTACAGGCGGCCAATGCGGGGGTAACGCTGGATACAACGGCAGCGATGGTTGCGATGGCCTGAGTGGGTGTGCGGCTCACGGAGCGGCATACGGCAACCAGGCGCTTCCCGGCTCTGGGGTGGGAGGTTCCGGCGGTGGCGGCGGCGGCTCCTCGACCGGAGTTGACGGCACCAATGGCGGAGGTGGTGGCGGGGCAATCCTCGTAACTTCTTCTGGGAATATTCACTTGGACGGGAACGTCCATGCTAACGGTGGCATCGGGTCAGTGCTCAACCAACCCCTCGGCGGCGCGGGTTCCGGCGGTGCGATTCACCTGGTTGCGAATCGGATTACCGTCAGCGGGCCCCTGTCTGCCGCAGGCGCGGCAGCATTTCGGCCTGGCGGACCCTGTAGTGGCTCACCGGGGTTCATTCGAACCGATGCGTTCTTCGTCCAGCTGCAGAATGAAACCAATCCGGTTCATACGGCTGGTTTGCCGCTGCCACCCAACTTCCTCGCCGAGGGACACATCTCCATTGTCCGCGTTGCCGGTCTTGTCGTGCAGAACCCGGGCGGCAACACCAACTCGCCCGACGTGGTGTTCACCGCTGCGGGAGACATCAGCATCGACTTGGCGACGACGAATATTCCTTCGGGCACGTCGATCACGGTGCGCATCGCGGCCGCCGGCCAGCTGATCACCAAGGTCGTAACGACAGACTCGGCAGGTAAGGCGACCGCCACCGCAACCGTGCCGGCCGGCGTGGGAACGATCCAGGCGTCTAGCCAATTTGTGCCGGCATCGTGAGGAAGGCGTCATGTGTCGGCTCGGCGCACAGGCCGAGAGCGAGTACCGTAGTTCGCCAGGCGCCGTGACGCGGCTATGGCAATTACCCCCGCGGGCAGGTGCGCGCGGATAAACGTGGCGAGCACCTGCACGGCCCTCGTGTTTGGAAACGTCTGCCGCCAAACGAGTCCGATGCGCCGATGCGGCGCCGGCGCATGGAAGGCGCGCGCGGCGGTGGTCTTCGTCTGCGACAAGTTGGGCACGGCCAGTGCCGGCAGCAGTGTGCAACCGAGACCGGCAGCGACCATGTGACTCAACGTCTCCAGGCTCGTGGCACGGAAGTCGTCGTCACGCGGCGTACGGCCGCTGCCGCAGATCTCCAGCGCCTGATCACGCAAGCAATGTCCTTCCGTCAGGAGAAGGACACGCTGGCCGGCGAGATCCGACTCGCGGACGCGCTTGCGCGCTGCGAGCGGATGCGCCGCCGGCACCAGCACAAAGAATGGTTCGTCGAACAGCGGCTCGGCGGTCAATCCGGGTGCGGTCATCGGCAGCGCTATCAACGCGGCGTCGAGATGGTGCAGTACGAGGTCGTCAATCAACATGGCGGTCATGCTCTCCTGCAGCACCAAGCGCAGGCGGGGAAAGGCCGCCTGCAAGGGCTGTAGCAGCCACGGCAGAAAATACGGACCGAGTGTCGGAATCACGCCCAAGCGAAAAGGACCCGCGAGCGGCTCGCGCTGTCCGCGCGCTATGTCGCCGATGGCGCGGATCTCTTCGAGGATCACGCGGGCGCGCTCGACGATGCGCTCACCGGCGGCGGTCAGCCGCACGCGCTTGGCCGCACGCTCGAAGAGCGGCACACCGAGCTGGTCTTCCAGCTTCTTGATCTGTGTGCTCAGCGTCGGCTGACTGACGTGGCACTCCGCCGCAGCGCGGCCGAAGTGTCCAGTGTCCGCAACCGCGACGACGTAGCGCAGCTCGGTGAGGGTGATTGCTGTGAGATCCATAGGCAACGACTATCGGCGCAATCTAAACA
>JBGQHM010000498.1:0-4394 GCA_041497995.1 Binatia bacterium
CGGTCATGCGAAACTCGGTCTCAGTCCAACCGGAACCAAGTCCGAGGAAGGCGCGGCCGCCACTGATGTGATCGACCGAGCTAATGCACTGCGCGGTAAACCAGGGATGACGGAACAGGTTGCACAGCACGAGGTGGCCGACACGCATCTTCTTGGTCGCCTCGGCGATTACCGCAGCCTGCAGGATCGGGTCATAGGCAAGATGAAGCGGATCGCCCTGCTTCTCCGGTCCCTCGTAGAGGATGTGATCCGGCAACATCATGGAGTGGAACCCGAGTCCCTCCGCCATCTGTGCCGTGTCGCGCAGTGCTTGCCATTCGATGTTTGCGATCTGCAGTCCGAACTCCATACTCGCTCCTTTTCCTAGGCCTGCGGCCAGCGTCATTTCTATGGCCCGCTCCCCGTTGGGTCGCTGCGGACTTCCAAGCCCGACAGGTTGCTAGGCGTCGAATACCAACTTGAACTTCCATTTGCCCATTCGGTGACGCGGCGTGAACGCCAACAGGGTTTCGAGTCCTGTTCCGCTGACGGCACGGTCGACCGGCGCGCGTGCTGCGGGCGGCAGCGCACGGTATGCATCGAGCGGACGCTGCAGCATCCATGACGTGTACGGGCTGGTGAAGCGCTGGAAGCGCGCCCCGCGCAGCGTCGTCGCGTGAAAGCCGACGCCACGCGGGGGCTCAATCATGTCGGCCGGCTTCTCATCCGCCCAGGCTTCGAAGGCGCGCACGTTGTCGAGCACAAATGGTACGGCGTCGGCGCCGATCAACTTCAGCAACGGCCCCATCGTTGGCGCCAGCGCGTCGGCGGCGAGAAACGCGCCGGCGCGTGGTGTCGGATGATTCATGCGTTCGATCCACGCGCAGACACGCGGCGCGGTTTCGCGCAGCAGCCGGCCGGGAACCGCATCGAGATACAGATGCGCGTACAGCGGCCCGAGCAGGGCGAGGTCAGCGAGTGACATACGACTGCCGAGCAGAAAGTCGTGCGCTTCGAAGTGGTGCGACAAGATGGCGAGTAGATCGCGCAAGTGCGCTTCGATGGCCGGAATGCTCTCCGGATGCACACCGATCAGCGGCAGCATGCCCTGCATCCGAGTGGCGAAGCGACCCGCCGTCTCGGCGTTGCCACTCGACTGCGCGAAGTCGGCACGGGCCTTCGCTTCGCTCTCTGGGAAACTCCAGCGATAGTGCATCGCGGGGAGAATCATGAACTCGTCCGCGTAGAGCTCGATCAGGTAGGCCACAATCCGCTGCACCGGAGTCGCGGGATACACCGGTGGCTCCGGGAAACGCCGCTCCAGCTCGTCGAGGATGTCGCTCGTATCTTGCAGCGCGACGTCGTCCGGTGTGATCACCACCGGAATGAATGCCAAGCCGGTACGTGCAATGAGAATGTCCCGGTACACTTCGGGCGTTGGAGCGATCTCCTCGTAGGGAATGCCCTTGTAGCGAAAGAACGGACGAACCTTGCCGGAGAAGTACGACACCTCGGCGGCGTAGAAACGATAGGGCTGCGCGGCGGTCATGGCCGGCGCACTGTAGCCGCTCGCAACTCCAATGTCGAAACCCAGGCGCTACGAGGCGCTTGTCCCCGGCACACGGCGCTGAAAGACCTGAAGCGGTGGGCTGGCCGCCGCCGCACTCCCTTCGGTCGGATAGATCCGCACGTAGTCGTGCTCGAGCAGGGCACCGACATGGTCGAAGAGGTAACTGCTGGTCCACGGCCCAGCGAGATGCGACGCAAACACGTTGACCACCACAACCAGCGGCGGCTGGGCCACCTCCGCTTCCGCGAACATCTCGACCTGGCGTTCCGCCGCACCGTCCACGTCCATCATCAGCGGATAGGTCAGAATGTAGCGGCTGGCGCTGTGGCGCTGCGCGTAGAAAAGGATCTGTGGCTCGGAGCCGACGATCAACACTTTGTCCGTTGGGCTCGTCTGCTGTCGCACCAAGTCCGCCACGCGCTTGGACTCAACGAATGGATTTCCGGGATAGAGCACAGCGGACAGCTGGTCGGGACCGTAGACAAAGAACGTCCTGACGTTGAATGCAAGCGGAAGGGCAACTGCCGCAGTGCACAGCGCGCGACGCACCAGTGGTGAACTGAGGCGCCGCGTCGCCACGTCGAGGAAGTATCCTGCCAGTAGTGCCAGCGGTGCCAGGGTCTGTAGAAGGTAGTGCTGCCGGTAGAACCCACCGACCGAAGCGCCGACGAAGCTAGTCAGCAGCCAGCCGGGGACGAACCACCAGACGAAGCCTTCCGTCTTTTCCCCGCGCCGCATTGCCGTGACCAAGAGGCCAAGAAACGCCATCACCAGATAGGGCCAGACATATGGGATCAGACTCAGCTTCATCGAGCGGAACAAGTTTGCCGGATAGTCGCTCAGCGGCACGACACTGGAGTACCGCAGGTTGTGCAGCAGCACGTCGCCGAAGAGATTGGAGACGGCGCCCTTCGCGGCGAAGTATGCCAGCAATGGAATCCACGCCACGACCGCCCCGAGCGCAAGCATTGCCAACCGCGCCACCAGTATCCTCGGCGGCCGGCGCGCCCGAATTGTTGCAACGACGATCACCACGGCGAAGAAGGCACCATCGGTCACGGCGACCTGCTTGAGGGTCGTCGCCACTCCGATCATCAGGCCGCAGAGCAGACAGCGTGAGAGTGGCGCATCGTGCTGCGTAAGGACAGCTGCCGCTAGAAACGCCGCGGCCGCCAAGGGAAGGACCATCAGGCTCTCGGTGTTCACCGCCGTGCCCAGGAATGCGGGGGAAATCGATCCGACTGAGAACATCGCCGCGGCAAGAATTCCGGCGACCGGCGAGAGCACGCGGCGACCGACCAGATACACGAAGAGGATCGTACCGAGCGTCCAGATGTACAGCCCGACGTGCAGCCCCTCGGTCGTGAAGCCGAAGAGCTTCATGAAGCCAAGGTAGATGAAGTAGACGCCCGGGGGCTTCTGGTCGAAGGCGTCGCGGTAGGGAACGCCGCCCTCGTTGATCAACCAGGCGATGTAGGCGTAGTCGCCCTCGTCGCGCTCCAGCGGAACAGAAACGAAGCGCAGCCGCAGCAGCAGGGACAGGAGAAGCACCACAGCAAGCAGAACCTGCTGGCTTGTCAGCCGCCACGTTCGCCCACCGATCTCGGGCGCTGTCGCCGCCCCGCTCACCCCATCCCCCACTCCGCCGGCGCTTCCACCATGGCGCGCGCACTCTAGCCAAGGCGGTGGGCAAAGTCGAAACGGCTAGTCAGCATGCGTGCGGTGCCGGCAGAGCCTTTCGGACGCCGGTCTTTCCCATCGGACACATCGAAGCATTCCGTATTGACTCTGCTGCGCCTTCGTTCGTACAGTCTCGCTGCTTCCCGCCAAAGCATGGCAGATTTGATGACCGCAGCTCCGCGGGAAGCGGCTGCGGGCAAGGAGCGTCAATGTTCGGCAGGCTTGTCGGTTCACAGTCGTGGCGTGCTCGCAGGGTAGTCCCTCTCCTCGCCGTTCTCGGTTGGGTGTCGTTGATGGCGGTGGCGGCGTCGGCCGCTGTGCCGAGTCCGACCGTCGAGGTACCAGCCGTCGCAGGCAATGGAACACCATTCCTCTCCTCCACAACCTTCGACCTCGCGCAGGTGGGTTATGTACAGCAGGAGTACTTCATTTCGGGCACGGCAAGCGCCTACACGAGCTCCGACACGTCCGCCGCTGACGGCAAGTGGACGGCGGTACCGGGTAGCAGTGCGGCATACAAGACGCGCATCCTGGTGTACATGCCGGCCGATCCCAAGAAGTTCAAAGGGACGGTCGTCGTCGAATGGCTCAACGTCAGCGGCGGCCTCGACGCCGCGCCTGACTGGGTTTTCACGCATACGGAGCTGATCCGCGACGGCTTCGCCTGGGTGGGCGTCTCCGCCCAGGCAGTAGGGGTGGAAGGCGGCACGACGATCTTCGGTATCCAGGCCGTCGCCCCGCTCAAGGTAGTAGACCCGGTACGGTACGGGTCGCTTTCACACCCCGGCGACAGCTTCTCGTACGACATCTTCTCGCAGACCGGCGAGGCCATTCGTCACCCCACCAGCGTGAGCCCGCTCGGTACCTTGAAGCTGAAGACGGTGCTCGCGGCCGGCGACTCGCAATCGGCCTTTCGCCTGGTCACCTATATCAACGCGATCCACCAGTCGGTCGGGATCTACGACGGCTTCCTCGTCCACAGCCGCGGGTCCCTCGGAGCGCCCCTGTCGCAGTCGCCGCAGCCCTTGATCACTGTCCTCGGCTCCGCACCGATCCGCGACGACCTCGATGTGCCGGTGCTGATTTTCCAGACGGAGACCGACTTCGGCCCCTTGAACTATTTCCCTGCTCGCCAGGCCGACAGTGACATGATCCGCGTCTGGGA
>JBGQHM010000499.1:0-4320 GCA_041497995.1 Binatia bacterium
AAGACATATCTGATACTTACTACACTAACCAGATATTTTAGCAAGCAAAAACTCGCCCTTTCGGCGATATCTTTGCCCCACCAAACCCTTACTACTGTAGTGCTTCCCGCCGCCGCGCGGGCCTTAGAGCGGAGTTATGGAATCGTCCCGTCACATTGACTCGCCGGACGCGGTGCGCTAGACGGTACGCACGATGACGTGGAGTGCCCGCGGGCAAGCGGGTTTTTTTTGCCCGCGGCCCTGACCAGGCGGTTAAGAGCACATGCACGACATGTTGACTGCGAGCCACCTAATCCAGCTCATCCTGGGCATCGGCGTCAGCGGATCTCTCTTCTTCTACTGCGTAGGCTACTACGGCGCCTGGGACTTCTTCACGCGGGCGCGGCGCGCCACCACGCCTGACCGCGCGGACCCGTCGCTACCGACGGTTTCGATCCTGAAACCGCTGAAGGGCCTGGATGTCGACCTATTCGAGAACCTGTCGACGTTCTGCCGGCAGAACTATCCGGTCTTTCAGATCGTGTTCGGCGTTGCCGATGCGGACGATCCGGCTGTCAAAATCGTGCGGCAGCTGCAAGCCCACAATCCGTCAGTACAGATCGACCTGGTGATCGACGGGCGGATCTACGGGACGAACTACAAAGTCAGCAACCTCCACAATATGTATCGTGCGGCCAAGCACGATGTGATCGTCATCGCCGACAGTGACATCCGGGTACGCAGCGACTATCTGCGGCGCCTGGTGACGCAGCTCGATGACCCGCAGGTAGGTCTGGTGACGACCTTGTACCGCGCCGTGAGCACCGGCGGGCTGTCGACGTTGGTGGAAAGCCTATTCATCAATACCGACTTCTCACCCATGGTCCTGGTCGCACGGATCGTGGAAAAGCCGACCTACGCATTTGGCGCCACCATGGCAGTGCGCCGAACCACGTTGGACTCGATTGGGGGCTTCCTTCCGTTAGCCAACTACCTCGCCGACGACTACTACCTCGGCCACCGTATCGCTGAGCGCGGGTATCGTCTGGCGCTGTCGGACGTGGTCGTGGAGACGGTGTTGGCGGTTGGTGGTTGGCGGCGGCTCTTCGATCATCAACTGCGCTGGGCACGCACCTATCGCAACTGCCGTCCGGGCGGCTATTTCAGCTCGATCCTCACCCACGGCACGCTCTGGGCGACGCTCAACCTCGTCTACAATCAGTTCAGTCCGCCGGCATGCTTGCTCGCCGCCATCGTGTACGGAGCCCGCATCACCGCCGCCAGCACTATTGCCAATCGCTATCTCCACGCGCCTCTCCGCTGGCCTGAGGCACTCGTCGTCCCGCTCAAGGATCTCTTCGTGTCTGCCGTCTGGGTGCTCTGCTTCTTCGGCGACACCGTGCACTGGAGCGGCCATACGTTCCGCGTCCAGAAGGGCGGCCAGATGGTGCGCGTCTCGCCCACGGCACTCCAGCCGGCACTCGCGCCTTATCGGGCGTCCGAAGAGCACGACCACCACCCAGCTTCGATCTAGCCAGCCGGCGCACACCCCACAGGAATGCATTGACAGCAGGCGCTCCGGTGTGTTTTGGAGCGACTATGCGACAACTAAGCGTCTGGTGGCGTGTCTTCGTGGGGTGCATCTGCTTCGTAGGGCCCATGGGGTGTGGCAGTGATGATTCAGCGCCAGCCGCCGGGCCCACGTCAGTCAGTGTCTTCAACGGAGAGGACAACCGGCTCCATGCCTACGACCCCTCAGACAACTTTCGTAAGCAGACGGTGGTACCGAGCAATGCGGACGCCCCCGGGGGCGTCGGGCGAGACATCAACGGACAGATTTGCTTCAGGCGCGACGCGCAGGGGCTGCACTTCATAGCCGGCGAGGACACCAACCAGGGATCCGTGCATGCGACAGCCGGATGGGGCTTCTTCACACTCACCGGGACGCAGGTCGGTGATTTCCACTACCAGGAAATCGGCAAGCTCCTCCCCACGTATCAATTTACGCCGGACGAGGCGGAGAACTACGGTTGCGGCTTCCTGAGCGACGGCCGATTGGTCACGACCGATGTCGGCAATCAAGCCTCCGGCACTGGCAACGGTCAACTCATCATCTGGTTCCCCCCATTCAACACGGGAGCCGATTACACCAGTACCGGCGTGGAGCCCACAAATCCCGCGCACTACTGCAAGTTGGACATCGCCATCGGCACGGCCGGCGGGATCTATGTCGACGCGCAAAACCGCATCTACGTTGCCAGCGCTCGTGTTGATCCGGGCATCTTCCGTTACACCGGACCATTCCCAACGTCGGATGACGCTGCAGGCGGATGCGGTCAGCACGACAGCACAGGTGCGCCTACGGCCAACACCGTGAACAAGGAAAAGTTCATCAACGTCGATACGAGCATCCGCACACCCAACGCCATCGTGGCAACCGTGCGAGGGACCTTCTACGTCTCGAGCGTGTTCAACGGTGTGATCGCCGAGTACGATGCCAACGGCGTATTCATCCGTCGCATCCTGACCCCCGCGATCGGCGACCCGTTGCCATTCGTGACGGGAACGCCACTGGGCTTGGGCATCGATTCCAGCGGTACGGTCTACTACGCGGACATCGGAGTCGTCATCGGTTCGGGCGGCATCGGACCCGGTTCCCACAACGGCTCCGTGCGCCGCATTCGATTCGTCAACGGGCAGCCGCAGGCGCCGGAGAAAATGGACACCGGCCTCAACTTCCCCGACGGCATCGGCGTGCTGGAGCAGTAGACGGCGCGGCCAGGTCCGACCTGCCGGCCCTGCCTACTCGGCACGTGCGAGCAGTTGGTCAACCAGCATCTGCAGGTGATCTTTGTCGGACGACGGGGCGAGCACGTCGAGGCTGCGGCGGGCGCGGGTGCCATATTCGGCGGCCAGCGAACGGACTTCGCTGAGCACGCCGCTGCGGCGGATGCGCGTCAGAGCCGTGTCGATGTCCGCGGCCGTCGGCTCCGGCTTCTGAAAGATCCGCGCCACTTCCGGGTCGCGCCAAATCGCCAACACGATCGGCAAGGACGGGTTGCCATCACGAAGGTCGAGTCCGACGGGTTTGCCAAGGCGCGCTTCGGTACCCTCCACGTCGAGCAGATCATCGACGATCTGGAATGTCATCCCAACGCTGAAGCCGCAGCTGGCCATCGCTTCGATCACGTCCGGCGGCGCGCCGGCAAGATAGGCCGCTGTGCGCGCGCCCTGCTCGAAGATGCTGGCGGTCTTGCGGCTGATGATCTCCAGATAATCAGTTCGCGTCACCATTGGATTGTGACGAAAGCGGCTCTGCATCGTCTCACCCTCAGTCAGGCTGATGCAGGCTTCCGCCGCCCAGTTGATCAGCTTCTCCTCGAAGCGCGCACACAGCTGGAAGGCGCGGCTGAACACGAAGTCGCCGGTGACCAGCGTGCTCGCCAAGCCGTACTTGCGAAAGGCCGAGTCCTTGCCGCGGCGCACGTCGCTGCCGTCGATGATGTCGTCGTGCAGCAGTGTCGCGGAGTGGATCAGCTCCAGCGCGGTGGCGACATCGATAATGTCGCGCACATCGCGTCCGCGTTCATTGCCACCACAGGCACGAAACACCAGCAGCGTTACCGTCGGCCGCACGCGCTTGCCGCCGGAGCCGATCAGGTACGTCGAAATGTCGGTCAGCAATGGCTCGCGCGCCTGCACACGCTCTGCCAGCCGTGCCTCGACGAGATCCAGCGCCTCAGCCAGCGGCACGTCGCGAACTTGGAAGCGCCCTCGAGCAGGATTTGCTGCGTTGCTCACACACGGTCCTTGCGTCAATTGGCGTCAGCTAATGTGAAAACCGCCAACGAGTCAAGGCAACGTCACCGCAGGTTGTGGAGAGTCGCGTTGCTTTTCAATCGGGGACTGGTTAGCTACACGTTCACGCAGGGATCCGCTTCGGATGCCGTTCTCACCCACCACCATCAAGCGGCTCGGCAAGGAGAGCCTCGAAATCGCTTGGAGCGACGGCCACCGCGGCGTCTACCCGAATCGCTACCTGCGCGACAATTGTCAGTGCGCCAGCTGTCGCGAAGGCAAGCCGCGGCGCCTCCTGCCCGTGCTCGGGACCCCCGGCGAGATCTACCCCATCCAGATCGGCATCGTTGGACGGTATGCAATCAGTATCCAATGGAGCGACCGCCACAACACCGGGATCTACAGCTACGACACTCTACGACAACTGTGCCCTTGTGAGCAGTGTCAGCCGACCGCCGCGAAAGAGACCCCGACATGACGACGATTGATGACATCCGCGAGCGCCTGACCGAGATTCGCCCGCCAGGTTTTCCGCGCGACATC
>JBGQHM010000500.1:0-4304 GCA_041497995.1 Binatia bacterium
CGTACGCGCGCTGGATCGAGCCGATCGAGAGCTACTATCGCATCAAACACCCGAAGGACCCTGGCGATCCCGATGCGGTCTACAAGCGCACCATTCGCGCCAAGGCGCTCGACACCCTGCGCGGCTTGTTACCGGCGGCGACGCAATCCAATGTCGGGCTGTTCGGCACCGGGCAGGCGTACGAAGCGCTACTGCTGCGCATGCGCGTGCACCCGCTGCAGGAGGTGCGCACGTATGCGGACCTGATGCTCGTCGAGCTGCGCAAGGTCATTCCCTCTTTTCTCAAGCGCGTCGACCGCGCCGACCGCGGCGGGCGGTGGAGCGAGTATCTGCGCGCCACGCACGAAGCGACTGCGGCAGTGGCTGAGCGCTTGCTCGCCAGCGAGACGCCCGAAGGACGTCCCGAAGTACTGCTGACCGATTTCGATCCGGACGGCGAAATGAAGGTCGTCGCCGCGGCACTCTACTCGGCATCCGACCTGCCCGACGACCAATTGCTTCGGATCGCCCGCACGTTGTCAGACGACCAACGTGCGGCCGTGCTGCGTGCCTACGTTGGGCGCCGCGAGAACCGGCGCCACAAGCCGGGTCGCGCGTTGGAGCGCACGAGCTACCGCTTCGACGTCCTCACGGACTACGGCGCGTTCCGCGACCTGCAGCGTCACCGTCTGCTCACCTTGGAGTGGCAACCGCTGAGCCCGCGGCATGGCTATGGTGTGTCCGAAGCAATCGAGGAAGCTGGGGCATCTTCCGATTGGCAGCGCGTGATGGACGAAGCGGCAGCCGTGCATGACGCGCTGGTCGCCGCCGGGTTGCCACATGTCGCCCCCTACGCCGTGAGCATGGCGTACCGGGTGCGGTTCTACATGGAGATGAACGCCCGCGAGGCGATGCACATGATCGAGCTCCGCACCGCGCCGCAGGGCCACCCGTCGTACCGGCGTGTCTGCCAGGCCATGCACCGGCTCATCGCCGAACAAGCCGGCCACCGCGCTATCGCGGCGGCAATGTCGTTTGCCGATCACTCCGAGGTAGAGCTCGAGCGACTGCGCGCCGAACGCGCCAGCGAGCAGCGCCGCCAGGGGCGGCAGTAGGAGCTAATCTTTCTCCTCCCCCGTGACCATTTCCGTGAACGGGGGAGGTCGGGGTGGGCGCACTACTCCTCGAGCGGGCGAAACACCAAACCCGTCGGCAGCTTTGGAAAGAAGTACGTCGACTTCTCGGGCATCGTCTCGCCCGCCAAACACACGGCCTGCACGTCTTCGATGCGCGGCGCGTTCATCAGGAACACGGCCTGCGCCCCGTCGTCGATTGCACGCAGTGCCGTGTCGTCGTCGTGTGTATACGTGAGATGCCCCTCTTGCGCCGCCGCCGTGCAGTCGATGCCCATCAATCCGCGCAGCATCACCGTGTCGAGCACGGCGACATCGAGGCGGCGCACCACCGGCGCCAAGTGCGCGGCGTAGGTTTCAAGCACAGACGCGTCGCTGAGCGTTGCCACACACCACTCGTCGCTGCCCGCAACCACCACACCGATTCCACCGTGCTCCTGATTCCGGCGCAGGCAGGCGAGGAACTCGGCACGCGCCTCGCGGACAAACGTGGTGCACTCAAAATGGCGGCGTAGGCGGCTCAACAAATCGACCGTGTTCAGCCCCGCCCCACCCGCCAGCACGCGATGCGTCGGCAAGATCACCAGTCCAGGGTCGCTCATGCTGGTGAGGTACATCATGATGAAGTTGTGCGGTGCCTCGGGATCTGCCGCTCCCTTGGCACGACACTCTTCGGCGTACGCCAGCCCGGTCTCGTAGCGGTGATGTCCATCGGCGATGAAGACAGTCTCCTGCGCCAACGCACCGCTGATCGCATCGACCGCCGCACTTTCAGTGAGCAACCAGGCGCGGTGCCGCACACCTGTGTCATCCTCAAGTGCCAGGTCCGCCACGCGTGCGGCTGCAACCGTACGGGCAGGATCCAGCGCGGTCATCTGGTTCGCAAACAGCCCGAAGATCGGACTCAGGTTGGTGTGCACCGCGCACAGGATGCGCATCCGATCTTCTTTGTGACGAGCGAACGTGCGCTCGTGCGGCCGGATGCGACCGGTTGAGAACGCCTCCAAGCGCACCGCACCAATGACCCCTTCGCGACGGTGCCGGGTGCCATCGGGAAGGGCGAAGTCTTCGACGTGGTAGCAGAGCGACGGCTGCGCATCGCGCTGCAGCACCCCGTCGCGCCGCCACGCGCTGAGCAACTGCCCCGCCGCCGCGTACGGATCGGCGTCGCGGTTGAGGATCAACCGCACCGCGTTGTGCGCGCTGCGGTCGTACAGCGCATCGCGGCGCGCCGGACTGATCACATCGTAGGGCGGAGCCACAACCGTCGAGAGATCACCCACAACCGCCGGGTTGTAGCGCAGGGCACGAAACGGTCGCAGGATCGCCACGCTCACACCGCCTGCTGCAGGATCAGATGGGCAGGCACGGCGCCGTCGCGGATCACGCGCAGGCTGCCGCGAGCGTCGACTACAGTCGACGCCGGCTCGCCCGGCAGAACGCCGCAATCCACGTAGTAGTCGACACGCCTGCCGAAATAGGCGCGCGCTTCGTCACAATGCGTCGGCGGACGTTGCCCGGCTGGATTTGCGCTCGGCGCCGTCACCGGCCGGCCCAACGCGCGCACTAGCGCCGTGGCGACGGGATGACTGGATACGCGGACGCCGATGCCGTCACCACCACCCGTCAGCACACGCGACACCGACGGCCGCGCACGCAGCACAATCGTCAGTGGCCCAGGCCAGAAACGCCGCATCAGATCCGTCGCCGCTTCGGAAATGTCTTCCACCACGTCCTCCAACATCTCTTCTCCGCCCACCAACACCAAGATCGGCTTCCCCGCTTCGCGTCTCTTCAGCTCCACGACGCGCTGGAGCGCCGCCTCGTTGGTGGCGTCGGCACCGAGTCCATAGAGCGTCTCTGTGGGATAGACGACAATGCCGCCCGCGGCGAGCACGTTTGCGGCGGCATCAACTGCGCTGGCGTTGCTGCTTGAGTCGGGCATCCTTCTCGTCGACCTGACGCGCCAGCTCTTCCTTGAACGTGGCGAGCCGCTTCGCCAGCGTCTCGTCGCTCACCGCCAGGATCTGCACCGCCAGGATCGCCGCGTTCTCCGCTCCCTGTTTGCCGATCGCCACGGCAGCCACCGGAACACCGGCGGGCATCTGTACCGTCGACAGCAACGCGTCGATACCGCGCAGGCTGCCTGCTTCCAGCGGCACACCGATCACCGGCAGCGTCGTGTAGGCAGCGACCACGCCGGCGAGATGTGCGGCGACACCGGCAGCGGCGATCAACACGCCCAGGCCGCGGTCGCGCGCCGAGCGCGCATACTCCGCTGTCCGCTGCGGCGCGCGGTGCGCCGAGGTCACGGTCACTTCGTACGGCACACCGAGAGCATCGAGACGCGCGGCAGCCGCGGACATGACCTCCCAGTCGCTGTCGCTTCCCATGAGAATGCCGATGCGTGGCGCCTTGCTCGTCATGAGTGGGCCTCCAGCGCTCGGTAGCCAATGTCGCGGCGATACTGGATACCTTCCCAGGAAATCTGCTTCACCGCCCAATACGCTTCGTTCACCGCATCGCGCACGCTGGCGCCCAGCGCCGTGACGCCAAGCACGCGCCCGCCGTTGGTCACCACGGTGTCGTCGCGCCGCGCCGTGCCGGAGTGGAAGACGACGCCGTTCTGCCAGCCCTGCAACGCGTCGAGCCCGCGGATCGTCTTCCCCTTCTCGTAGTTGCCCGGGTATCCGGACGCCGCCAGCACTACACACGCCGCCGCGCGGTCGTCCCACACCGCGTCCAGTTCTGCCAAGCGGCCATCGACGCAGGCTTCCATGAGCGGCACCAAATCACTCTTCAACCGGAGCATCAAGGCCTGGCACTCCGGATCGCCGAACCGGGCGTTGAACTCGAGCACTTTTGGAACGCCGTCGCTAATCATCAACCCTGCGTACAGCACGCCACGGTAGTCGATCTTCGCCTCGCCCAGTGCGCGTACCACGGGTTGCATGACCTCGCGCACGATCCGCTCCTGCAGCGCCGGCGTCACGACGGGCGCAGGTGAGTAAGCGCCCATGCCGCCGGTGTTCGGTCCCGTCTCGCCGTCGAAAGCGCGCTTGTGATCCTGCGACGTCGCCATTGGCAGCACAGTCTTCCCATCCGTGAGCGCGATGAACGACACCTCTTCGCCTTCGAGAAACTCCTCGATGACCACACGCGCGCCGGCATCACCGAAGATCCGCGTGCGCA
>JBGQHM010000501.1:0-4302 GCA_041497995.1 Binatia bacterium
ATGGACGCGCTGGCCAACGTGCCCGCCATTCCGCGCAAGCTGCTGCTGGTTGCGGGCGAGGCCTCGGGCGATCTACACGGTGCCGGCTTGGTCACCGCGCTGCGCCGTACCGATCCGACCATCGATGTGTGGGGATTCGGTGGCGACCGTTTGCGCCAAGCCGGCATGCACATCCTCGTCGACACCGCCGCGGTGGCGACCATGGGCTTCGTCGAGACCTTCGGGACACTCGGCCGCCTGCTATCGACCTACCGGCAACTCAAACGCTTCATGATCGAGGAGCATCCCGCCTTGCTCGTGCTCATCGACTATCCGGAGTTCAACCTCTTCTTGGCGAAGCGTGCCAAGGCGCTGGGCATTCCGGTCTTCTACTACATCGGGCCACAGGTGTGGGCGTGGCGGCGCGGCCGCGTCCGCAAAATCGCTCGACGCGTCGATCGAATGGGTGTCGTCTTCCCGTTCGAGCCGAGTTTGTACAACAACGGCCGTCAACTGGCCGAGTTCGTCGGCCATCCGCTGCTCGATCTGGTGCGTGCGACGCGATCGCGTGAGGAGACGTTGGCGCGCTATCAGCTCGATCCGGCGCGCCGCGTACTGGCGATACTTCCTGGGAGTCGCAAGAAGGAGCTGCGCTGGTTGCTGGCGCCCACGGTGGCCGCGGCGCAGCAGCTCGAACGCAGCGGCTGGCAGCCGGTGATTGCCCTCGCGCACACGTTGACACGTGCCGACTTGGTCGAGGCGTTGGACGGCACTGCGCCGCCCATTCCGGTGATCGAAGACGACACGTACAACATTGTGCACGCGGCGACCGCGGCCTTCGTCGCGTCGGGAACTGCCGCGCTGGAAACCGCCTTGCTCGGCACGCCCATGGTCATCATGTACCGCGTGTCGCGGCTGACCTTTGCGGTCGCCCGCATGCTGGTACGGGTGGAGCACATCGGCATGCCCAACATCATTCTCGAACGGCGCGTGTTTCCGGAATTGCTGCAGGCCGACGTAACCTGCGACAACCTCGTGGCGGCGGCCAAAGACGTCACCGAGCGGCGCGACGAGTTGACTGCGGCGCTCGCAACGTTGCGCGGGAAGTTGGGCGAGCCCGGCGCCGCAGGGCGCGCCGCGCGCTTGGCGCTGGAGTTGATGGCATGAAGCAGACCTCCCTTTACCGGCGGCTGCTGGTGTACCTGCGTCCGTACTGGTGGCCACATTTCACCGTGGCGATCCTCTGCATGGTGCTGTTCAGCGCCACCAACGGCGCCATGCCATTCCTCATCCGCCACATCTTCGATGACGTCTTCACCAACAAGAACCTGTACGCGCTGAAGGTCCTGCCGTTCGTGATCGTTGGCGTCTTCCTACTGCGCGGCGTCGTCGGCTTTGGCAGTACGTATCTCACCGAGTATGTTGGCCAGCGCATCGTGGCGGACCTGCGCAACGCGCTCAACGAGCACATCCAGCACATGTCGTTGTCGTTCTTCAACCGGACGCCGACGGGGACGATCGTATCGCGCGTGACCAATGACGTGGCCTTGGTCCGAATGGCACTGACCGATGCGGTCGCCGCGGTGCTGAAGGACGCGTCGTCGTTGATCATCTTGGTGGTCGTGGCGTTCTACCAAGACTGGTTCTTGTCGCTGATCGCCTTCGTCGTCTTCCCGGCGTCGGTGCTGCCGATGATTCGCCTGTCCAAGCGGCTCCGGGGATTTGCCAAGAAGGGCCAGGTGTCGATGGGCAACATGACGATGCTGTTGCAGGAAACCATCCAAGGCAACCGCGTCGTCAAGGCGTTCGGTATGGAAGCGTACGAGAAGCAGCGCTTCGGCGAGGAGAACGACCGGCTCTTTCGCCTCTTCATGAAGGGTACCGCGATTCGCGCCTTCACCAATCCAATGATGGAGGTGCTCGCCGCGTTCGGCATCGCCGGCGTCGTGTGGTACGGCGGCTACAGCGTCATCGTCGGCGGCCGCACGCAGGGTGCGTTTCTAGCGTTCCTCACGGCGCTCTTCCTGCTCTACGATCCATTCAAAGGCTTGGCGAAGAGCAATTCGGCCATCCAGCAAGCCTTGGGTGCGGCGGAGCGCGTCATGGAGCTCCTCGACACCGCAACCGACGTGACCGACCGGCCCGGCGCGCGGACGCTGGACGGCGTCCGCCATGGCGTGCGCTTCGAGGACGTCAGCTTCCGCTACGACAACGATTGGGTCCTGCGACACATCGACCTGGAAATCCATCGTGGCGAGGTCGTCGCCCTCGTCGGCATGAGTGGCGGTGGCAAGAGCACATTGGCCGACCTCATCCTACGCTTCTACGATGTCGCCGAAGGGCGCATCTGCATCGACGGCGTCGACGTGCGCGACTACACCCTCGCGGGCCTGCGCGCCCAGATGGCGATCGTTACGCAGCACACCTTCCTGTTCAACGACACGGTGCGCAACAACATCGCGTACGGCGACATCGACACGGACATGGATGCCATCACTGCCGCGGCGAAGGCGGCCAACGCGCACGACTTCATCATGGAACTGCCCGAAGGATACGACACCATCATCGGCGAGCTCGGCGTCAAGCTGTCGGGCGGGCAACGCCAACGTCTCGCCATCGCGCGGGCGCTGTTGAAGAACGCGCCGATCCTGGTGCTCGACGAAGCCACCTCGGCACTCGACAATGAGTCGGAGCGTTCGGTGCAAAGCGCGTTGGATACGCTGATGCAGAATCGCACGACGCTGGTCATTGCACACCGCCTCTCCACGATCCGCCGCGCCGACCGGATTGTCGTCCTCGTCCGCGGCCACGTCATCGAGCAAGGGACGCACGACGAGCTGCTGGCGCTCAACGCGGAGTACCGCAAGCTCTACGACCTGCAATTCCAAGACGTCGAAGCGGTCGAGCCGAAGGTGCTGCACTGACGGCGGTGCCCGCACCACCGCGTCGACCGAGGAGGAAGAAGCGGCCGGACTGGCTCCTCGGTCTCCTCGTCGCGGTTGCCCCACGGCTGATCAGCGGCGTGCTGTGGTTGATCTCGAAGACAGTGCGCATCGAGTACGTCAATGCCGACGGCCTCTTCGCCCGCTGGGCACGCGGCGAGCAGCTGATCCTGGCTTTCTGGCACAACCGCGTCGTGATGATGCCGATTGCCTGCCAAGGGCGTGGCCGCAAGGTGTGCATCATGAACAGCCAGAGCCGAGACGGTGAGATCGCGACACGTGCGCTCGAGCGCTGGGGCGTGCGCTCGGTGCGCGGTTCAGCCACGCGGGGCGGCGCCGGCGGATTCTTGCAGCTCGTCAACGCGTTCCGTGACGGCTACGATCTCGCGGTCGTGCCCGACGGCCCGCGCGGTCCGCGCTACGCGGTGAAGCGCGGCGTCGTTCACCTCGGCAAGGCGACCGGCGCGCCGATCATCCCGCTCGCCTACGGTGCAACGCGCCGGCGGCAGCTGCGCAACTGGGACCGCCTGATCATCCCACTGCCGTTCTCGCGCATCGTGTACGTCGTGGGCGAGCCGCTGGAGGTGCCACGTCACATCGACGGCGAGGAAGCCGAAGCCCTCCGCATCGAGTTGGAGCAACGCCTCAAGGCGGTCACGGCGGCGGCGGATGCGCGGACCACGATCGATCCACAGCGTGGCGTCGCGTGAGTTACCTGGCGTACGATATCGTCGGTATCGCTCTGAGCCTTCTCGCGCTGCCCCTCCTGCCGTTGCTGCTCCTGACGCGTCACGGTCGAGGCCTTGACGAACGCCTCGGTCGTCTCCCGGCAGCCGTGCGCGGCCTGCATCGCCCAGTATGGGTCCACGCCGCCTCGGTGGGTGAAGTCCTGGCCACGGAGCCGCTCATCGAACAGCTGCGCAACCGGCAACCAGACATTGCGATCGTGGTCTCCACCACCTCCCTCACCGGCCGCGAGACGGCGCGGGCGCGACTTGGCGTGGATGCCGTGTTGCTGCTGCCGGTCGACGTGCGCTGGATCGTCGAGCGGGTCATGCGTGCGATGCGGCCACGCTGTCTGGTGATCATCGAGACGGAAATCTGGCCGGCATTGATCCGTGCGGCCGCGCGCATGAACGTGCCTTGCGTCATCGTCAGCGGCCGTATTTCGGAGCGCTCTGCCCGGCGCTACGCGTGGATCCGCTGGCTGACACGCGCCGTGCTCGCGCGAGTTGATGGATACGGCATGCAAACCGACGCCGACGCTGCCCGCATCGTGGCGATGGGCGCACCGCCGGCCCGCGTGCACGTGCTGGGCAGTCTGAAGTTCGCGCGCGAAGCCGGTGCCGCCGCGGCGCCGCTGGAACTGACGCCGCTGGTC
>JBGQHM010000502.1:0-4298 GCA_041497995.1 Binatia bacterium
CGCATACGCGGAAGTCACCATATGTTCCGGAGGACTGGCGTCGAGGAGAAGATCAACCCGCAGCGCGAGGGAAGTAAGGCCAAGGTGTACCAGGTGCGACAAGTGCGCGCGACAATTCTAAGGTGCAAGCTCGGAGGCCCAATGTGACGCTGAACTACGAAATCATTCTCTATTGGAGTGATGAGGACGGACTGTTCGTAGCCGAGGTACCTGAGCTTCCCGGATGCATGGCGCATGGCGATACGCAGGAGGCAGCCCTAGCGAATGCCAAGGACGCCATGCGGCTCTGGATCGACACGGCAACCGAATTCGGGGACCCCATCCCTGAACCGAAGAGGCGCCGGCTGATGTACGCGTGATGGGGCTCGCCGAACAAGACGATCATGACCGACGTGAAGAGAGAGCGCGGCTGATCGCCAGCGCATTGCGCCCTCCAATCGAGCCGTGGAACACTCGTCCTTCGACCAACTCGAATCCCCGCGGCTGAGGATTCGCCGATTCCGAGCCGACGACGGCGGGGCGTTCGCGCACTACCGGAGTGATCCCGAGGTGGCTCGGCTGCAAGGCTGGGATGCGCCGTACTCGCTCGAGCAGGCACAGCGGTTCGTCGAGAGCTTGACTCGCGTGTCTCCCGGCAAGCCTGGCGAATGGTTCCAGTTTGCCGTCACGCTGCATCCGAACGGCACGCTCATTGGCGACTGCGCCCTGCGCACGACGCGCACGGATCCGCGTCAAGCCGAGCTGGGGTTCTCGTTCGCCACGCAGTATCAACGGCTCGGGTATGCGTCCGAAGCCGTGCAGTGCGTTATCGGATATGCCTTCACGACGCTGGACATGCATCGGCTCTTCGCGACCACCGACACGCGGAATGAGCGTGCCCAGCGTCTGCTCGAACGCGTCGGCTTCCGGCGCGAAGGGCACTTCGTCGAGGGCGCGTGGTTCAAAGGGGAGTGGGTCAGCGAGTTTCTCTATGCGCTGCTGGCCTCGGAGTGGCGGGCGACGCCGGCAGGCGCGCCGCCCGAGAAATGAAGCGTGGAGGGGACCAGCGCTACGGTCCCGGTTGTAAGGTGAGCGTCGCTTCCGCGGCTTGCTCGACCGCGGCGCGGGTGAAGAGCATTGGATGGTACGCACCTCGTGCCCACAATGGCGCGTAGTCGGCGTAGTGCGGGCTCTCCGGTTGGCCGCTCTGGCCGATGGTGTGGACGGATAAGGAGGCATCCGGATTCCCGAGGTCGACGACCTGACGGTACGAGGCCGCCGCGACTTGGCGATACGAGAAGCGAAAGTTCTGGCCGGTGTTGTTGGGCGTGAAGCCGTCGCCCGGCATCTCGAACGGCCCCACGTTGAGCAGTCGCTTCAGCTCCGGCGTGCGGGCTGCGCCGTGCGTGAAGTACACGGTGTGCAATTTCCCCCAGCGCCACGCTTTCGGATCGTCGCCCAAGCGTTGCCGCAACTCCGCAACCGCTTCGCGCACGCAACGTCGCAGCACGACATCCCGCAGCGCGGCAGCGTCGCCGCCGGTTGTCTCCGCCGCTGGCGCCAGCCAGAAGCTGTCCGGCTGTTCCAGCACGCGCAACGCCGCGAGCATGACCTGGCTGCTCTGGTCGATGTAGTGTGGGAACAGGTCGCCGAGCCGCGGACGAAAGGCGTTGGCAAACCAGCGGTGCAGGATGACTTCGTAGAGCGCGGCCGCTGCACTGCCGGAGTCTAGTACGTGGTTCCACCGCTGAAGCAGGTCCGCGGCGAGCGAATCGTCTCGGTCGTTGCTCCCTTCGACCGCCGCGAGCACGTACGGAACCAGCATCCGCGCCGGCAGCGATGTGACGTCGCTTTGCAGCGCCGCCATATCGGCGAGGCTCCAGCGCCGTTGCTCGTGCAAGCGGCTCTTGATGCGCGCCGCACGGAATCCGGCATCCCACTCGTGCGACACCGGATGCGGCGACGCATCGCTGGTGGTCCGCTGGTTGGCGGTTGCAATGAAATGGTCTGGTGAGTTGAACGTCTGCGGGCAATGCTCGAACGGCGCGAAGCCGTCCCACTCATAGTCGTCGACCCAGCCCGGAACCGGAACGAGTCCGCGGCCGCGACGACGCAGTGGATAGAAGCCCGCGGCGATGTGTCCGATGTTGCCGTCGACGTCGGCGTAGAGAAAATTCATCGGCGGCGCCGACCACGTGCGCAGCGCATCGGTGAACTCGCTCCAGTTGCGCGCGCGATTCACGAGCAGCATTTGATTGAAGACCGAGCCAGGTTCGTTGGCGGCCCAGCGTAGGGCCAGCCCCCAGCGGCCGTCGGGTGATGTGTGCACCACCGGGCCGTGACGCGTGACGCGAATGGTGCGACGTTCGGGTTCGTGATCGCCGCGCACAGCGAACGTTTCCTCAATGGCGGTGACGGGCGTCCAGCCACTCGGGGTGCGATAGCGCAGTGGATCGGTCGCATGAAACTCTTCGATGTACACGTCCTGAATGTCCGCCGACGCGTTGGTGAGTCCCCAGGCGATGCGTTCGTTGTGACCGATCACGATGCCCGGCTGGCCTGGGGTTGAGCAGCCGGTCACGTTGTAGTGCCGCTCGCCGTCAGCGGGGCCGACGAGATGCAGTTCGTACCAGTGCGAGGGATGGGCAAGACCGAGGTGCGGGTCGGAGGCGAGCATAGGCTTGCCTTCGACGGCCTTGAACCCGTCAACGGCCCAGTTGTTGGACCCGACGACGCTGTCGCCGGCGACCTCCGGCAAGGTTCCCAACCACGCGGCGCCGGGCGCGACGTCGACGCCGCGGCCACGGAGATCGTCATCCTCGGGATAGCCGAGCGATTCGAGGTGATCGCGCACGACGGCGGCGTCGAGCCAGCCATAGTCGACTCCGTCCGGCACCTCGATCGGCACGTCGGGATCTGTCGGCATGAGCTCACGAGCGCGTTCCGCACCCAGACGGGCGACGAGTCGCGCGCGCAGAATCTTGCGCGGCCAGATTCCGCCTTGGTTGTACGCGACCGCGCGGGTCAGCACGTCCATGTGAGTCCACGGTTGTGGCTCGAAGCCGACGAGTTGAAACTCGAGCGGCAGGCGATCGAGATTGCCGGCGATGAAGGCGTTCACGCCAGCCGCGTATGCACTGATGGTGGTGCGGGTATCCTCGTCGTACGTGTCCCACTCTCGATCGAGTCCGCGCTGAAAGCCGAGGGTGCGCGAGAAGATGTCGCGGCGTAACGAACCTGGACCGAATACCTCGGCAAGGCGACCTGACGAAATGCGGCGGCGCAACTCCATCTGCCAGAGTCGGTCCTGCGCATGCACGAAGCCCTGCGCAAAGAAGAGGTCGCGGGTCGTCTGCGCGTAGAGGTGTGGCACACCCCAACGGTCGCGAATGATCGAGACCGATCGTTCGAGGCCCTTGAGACGGATCTCTCCATCGATGTGCGGCAACACGCGGCGCGCTTCACGACGTAACGCCTCGAGGTCGGAGATATCCATAGGCACACGCGTCCTCCTTATTGCTCGTTGTGGAACGACCCCACGCGCTAGCGCGATTCGAGCGGATGGGTCAAGGGGATGGACTCGGTGTCTGCGGACGTTGCCTCACCACGGCAAGCCGCGGAGATCAATCGGCCCTTGGGGCCACGCGAGCGGGCTGAAGCGCAGCACCATCGTCTGGCGTGGATACGTGGCTCGGCCGCCGGGTTGCTCAAAGGTGGTCGGGCCGGTGACGAACTCCCAGCCGAGCTTGGTGTAGACCGGAGCTACCTCGTCGCGGCAGAGGAGGAGTGCGAAGTCGACGTGCAGCTCATCGCGCATGAACTCTGCCGCGCGACGCAGTGTGACGCTGGCCAGACCGCGCTGACGCCACTCCGGCAGGGTCATCACGCCACCGACGCCCGAGACGCGGAGCATCTGCCCGCCCACGGATATCGTGCGCTCGAAGATCCGCAAATAGCTGGCAAGTGTGGCGTCGACGTACGTCAGCACATGCCACTGCGCCGGTGACCATTGAAACGAGGTGTGTCCGAACTGCGCCTGAAACAGTTGATCCAACTCGGTGTGGCGCGGAGATGGTAGCTCCGCAGCCGCATGGATTTGGATCAGCGGTGCGTTCATTGCCGTTGTGCGGGCGAACCTATCGCGATCGTCGCGAGCGACCAAGAGCCGTAGAGTGTTGCTCGGGCGGCGCGGGCCACCCTGCCCCCGTGTAGACCCGAAAAGTAACAAGACACGCGGGCCCCGATGCCCCCGCGAACCCAACGGGGTTGCTCCACAAACTAGATGAGCGTGGGGGGGGGCCAGCGCGAACCCTCCCCGC
>JBGQHM010000503.1:0-4292 GCA_041497995.1 Binatia bacterium
CGCCGGGCGTGCCTATCCGCGGCGCTTCGAAGACATTTCATACGAGCAGTTCGCCGACACGCTGCGGGTCAACCTGCATGGCTGCTGGAACACCGTGCAGACCCTGCTGCCGCACATGAAGCAGCGCGGAGGTTACATCGTGAATACCTCATCGATCGCCGGCCTCATCGGCGTCTTCGGTTACACCGACTATTGCGCCTCGAAGTTCGGGCTCGTGGGTTTCTCCGAAGCGCTGCGCAGCGAGTTGAAGCCCTACAACATTGCCGTCTCGGTCCTGTGCCCGCCGGACACCGACACTCCCGGGTTCGAGACCGAGAACGAGACCAAACCCGAGGAGACGCGTGTGATCTCGGCGAGCGCAAAGGTCATGAGCGCCGACGCCGTGGCCGACGCGCTGCTCCGCGGCATGGCACGGCGATCCCTTCTAATCATCCCGGGTGTTGACGGGCGCTTGGGCGTCCTCGCCAAGCGCTTCTTCCCCGGCGTCGTGGAACGGATCATGGACCGCACCATCCGCCAAGTGATCCGCCGCCGTGAGCTGGCGGCGCGGAAGAGCGAGTGACCTATCCAAGGGGCGTAGTCACTTGAAGGGGGCCGCCAGTCGATGGGTTCTTACGACTATGAACCGGCAGACTCGTAGTCACGGAGCCAGCGGTGCTGCAGTGTGTTCCATCACTCGATACGGTTTGGTAGGAGAGTAGATTGACTGCCATGGAGGACCGGCGATGCCCATCATTCGACCACTTTCCGACTTGCGGAAACACAGCAATGAGATCTCCGAGCAATGCCGCGAGTCGGCGGAGCCCGTGTTTATTACAAGGAAGGGGCGCAGCGACTTGGTAGTAATGAGCCACGCACTCTATGAGCAGCGGGAGGCCCGCCTCGAGTTGTACGCAAAGCTCGCCGAGGCCGAGCGCGCGCATCAACGCGGTGACCGCGGAGTCACGCACGTTGATCTGATGAAGAAGCTGCGCCGCCGCATAGGATGAGCAAGCGCTGGACGGTCCGCTACCTTCGGCCGGCACAGAGAGACCTGGAAGAGATCGTAGACTACATCAGCCGTGACGACCCAGAAGCGGCCGTCGCCTTCGTCGACGAGATTGACACTTCATTGAGCCGACTCGCCCAGTTCCCGGCGTCCGGATCTCCTCCGCGGGACGAGCGCCTGCGCCGGCGGGGGTACCGAGTGGTTCCGATCCGGGACTATCTCGCGTTCTACACGCTGCGCGGTCGCACGGTGCAGATCCGCCGCATCATTCACGGCCGACGCCGCTACGGGTTCCTACTTTAGGGACTCGTCGACGCGCATTTGCGCACCTTGCCCGACACCGAGGTCGTGCACGTCAGTAGCGCTGACGCACAGTCGTCTCCGATGCGAATGCTCTCGCGAATGCGAGTGCCGGCTGGGTTCGTGACCGTGGCGTTCTTCCCGCTCGCCAGAGTGAACGTCACCTTGTTCCCGCACACGCCGCCGGTCACCTTGCGTTGCTTGAAGGTTCCGGTCTTCCACCCGATCGCTTTCACCACATCGGCCTGCTTGTCGGTGAACTTCCACGACTTCGTGCAGGTATCGAGACCCTTCTGCACGAAGCAGCTTGTCAGCGGTGCGCACCCTGCGGGCTCCAGCGTCGCCTTGTACCGCGTGGCTGTCCCCTCGCTCACGAGCAACTCTACTGCATCGGTGTCTGGGTCGATCCGTTGGCCGGCGTTGAGCAGGAACTCTCCGCGCGTCGTCCACCGTTCGCTCACGCCGCTGCGGTCGCCATCCGTGAAGGTGGTACGTCGTGTCGTCAGCGGCACCAGATGCGGACCGAAGACATTGCACGCCTGGGGCTCACAGGTCTCCGGCGGCTCCACCTTGCACTGCGACGAGCAGCAGTCGAGGTCAACCGCATTTCCATCGTCGCACGCTTCACCGATTTCCGTGATGCTGTTGCCGCAGCACCCCTGTCCAAGCGGACATTCGCTGGCAAGCGCGCAGACGGTCCCGCTCCTAGTACAGCTGCCGCGCAGCCGGCAGTCGCTTGTGCAGCCACTGCCAGGCTGGCCGTTCTCGGAGCCGAGATCGCACTTTTCGCTCCCACGCACCTTGCCGTCACCGCAAATCGGGCTGCAGATTGACGGCTGGCCGGCGCACGCCCAGCCATCTTCGATCTGACAAAGCACGGAACAGCCGTCTCCGTCGGCCGCGTTACGGTCGTCGCACGCCTCGGACGAGGTGACCACGCCGTTGCCGCAGCCGGTCGGCGGACAGTTCGGAATCGGTGTATGGCCGCACTGCGCGTTGCTGGTGTTGCACGAGTCAGTGGTGCACACGTTGGTATCAGAGCAATCCTTCTGACCGCATGAGCAACCAGCCGAATCCACCACCTGGCCGGGCGGCGTGCCGGGGCATTGGTCACTTCCGTTGGGGACGCCGTCACCGTCGGCATCCGGGGCGGCCTGGCAGGTGCACGACGATGTGCACGTTTGACCTCCCGAACAGCCCGTTGGTGAGGTGGCAGGGTCGCACTGCTCACAGGCGTTGACGACGCCATCGCCGCATAGTGCCGCAGCACCGCAGGTGACTCTCAGTTGACTGGTGCCTCTTCCCGATAGGCAGCTCTCCTGGCAGGTGTGCAGCATCGGATCGCAGACGTAGTCGAAGGTTCCGGCGCTGGTAACTGTGAAGGCCGTCATCGGAGGCGCCGACGAGGCCGGGATGTTGAGGTCGCTGGTTCCAGGTACGAGCGTCAACGTAACCGGGGCGCAGGTCGAACCGCCGCCGCCGGCACCGTTGTTGACGTCGAAGTTGGGCGCTGCCAACCCCGTCAGGTCGAAGATCACAGGAAACCCGAGAACAGTGAGCGTGCTCGTGCCCCGTCCACAGACGTAGCCATTCCCTCCACAAGGCTGGCCGTTCAGCGCCGGGTCAAAGTCGACCTTCCCCGTGGTGTCGACGATGAAGGGGAAGGACGTGCTTGGATTAGAGAACGGAGCGTCGAAGGTGTAGTCCCCCGGGATCAGGTGGAGGGTCGTCACGACGGCGGTATTGTGGCCTCCGCTCGCCGCGCCGTGGCTGAGGTTGAAGATTGGCGGGCTGAGGGCGGTGGCGTCGAAGACAATCGGGTACCCCATAACGGTGAGTGTACTCGTTCCACGCCCGCTAACATAAGGGTCCAGCGCAGCGGCGAAGTCCAGCATGCCCGTGGTGCTGACCGTAAAGAGAAATGAGGTGCCTGGATGAGCGCAAGGGCAGTCAAATTCGTAGGTCCCCGCCAGGACGCGGAGGGTTGCAAGGACGGTGGTTGGCCCTCCGCCAGCGCCATAAGCTAAGTTGAAGCAGTTCGGGCTCAGGGCGGTGGCGTCGAAGATGATTGGGAGCCCGCTAACCGTGAGCCTATTAGTCCCTCGGCCGCCCACGTAGGCGTCCAGCGCGGGGGCGAAGTCCAGCGTTCCTGAGGAGGTGACGGTAAAGAAGAATTCGGTGTTCGGGTTGGAGCAAGGAGAGTCGAAGGAGTGGCTCCCAGGGGGTAAGTTGAGAATAGTGACGACGGCAGGTTGCCCTCCGCCGAAGGTGCCACCGTCGATGTTGAAGCAGTTCGCGCCCAGGGCTGTAGCGTCGAAGGTTATTGGGAAGGTCTGCGCAGCGGCCTTCGTCGCGGGAGCCGAGCCTACTACCGCGACGCAGATGGCAATTGCGGTGAGAGTTGCGTGCGTGCGTGCGTGCGTGCGTGAAGGATTCGTGCCAGCCATCAGAGACCTCCGAGCCAAAGAAGAAGCGGAAAGCTCAAAGCTGAAAGCGAAAAGGCACGCTCTTCGCCCCCCCTTGCCGGGTTGCCCACCCGGACTGTCGCAGACTGACTACCGATTACGCCCAGCGGATAGCGCACTCGCTGGCGGGGTGTCAAGAACATTCGTTGACGCTGAAGGCCAGTCGAAAGTTGAAAGTCGAAGGTCGAAAGCCGGACCTCAGACCGAGTTCACTGCGAAGGACGCGAAGTGCCCTCTGGGGAGAGAGCGGCCTGTTCCGGACTTCGTGACCTTCGTGTGCTTCGTGGTGGAAGAGTCGGGTTGCTTATCCTCGGCCACCGGCGGATCCGCCGCGCCTCGCGCGAAGGGAGCGACTGGGTAGCTCACGCACCCCGCGCGTCCTGCCCGCAACGTACGACGATCTCGGTGATCTCCGCCGGAGCGCCCAGGCGCATCGCCGGTCCCCAGAAGCCGGTGCCGCAGCTGACATAGAGCTGGGCACCGTCTTGCGCGTAGTGGCCGGCGACATACGGGGTGCTCAGACGCACCAGGTAGCGGAA
>JBGQHM010000504.1:0-4276 GCA_041497995.1 Binatia bacterium
CGTCTTATACCCGGTTGCAGCATGGTGCACCCGTATACCACGGGCGGGGCTCAGTCTACGTGCTGGGGTGGCGCGGCCCTGTGGGCCCGCGTGCCCCACACGCGGCCAATGCGCCCCGCGCCACCAAAGCAATCTGCACTGTACTCGATTGCGGCCGTAGGCCGCTCTGGATTCATCGATGTTCATCACTCTTCTGGCTTGCGATTGAACTTCAGATACGGCAAGCGAACGCCGCGCACGAACACCTGATCGGCCCGAATGGCTGCGGGTGCGTCGAAGCCGCTGAGACCGGCAGCGGTGACAACGTCGTCCTGCTCGACACCGTCGCCGCTTACGCCAAGCCCGCCAACCAACGTGCCGTTTCTGTACAAGGGGGCGCTCCCCGGAAAGAAAACGATTCCATTTTTTCGGCCCGGGAACTGAGCGCTCGGCTGTTGGCCATTCGTGCAGAGCTGGCTTGAGTCATCGATGAACACGCGGCGGAACGGCCCAGGTACCGTCCCATCGATACCCGAAGGGAAGAACGGTTGCGCCGCAAAGCCCAACGTTCGGTTGGAGATCGCCGTTCCCTTGGCAAAGAAGGGTTGCACCGAGCAGCTCGCGGCATCCGTGCCGGGACAGTCCTCGGTATCGATGTCCTCGATCTGGGAACTGCTGAAGTAGATCACGTTGCGCGCCTTGGCCACTGCGACATCGATAGAGAAGACCGTTGCATCGGACATGCGGAACAACCCGATCAGCACTCCGTTGGTGTCCGAGACCGCGAGCACCATGGCGGTGCGCTGCTGGAGCGGCAGGCGAATCGCGGCGCGCGTGAGATGTGCCTGCGCGACTCCGGTATCGATGATGTGCCTGACTTCGTCTGCAGTGAGCGGCTGCGCTCCCGGCGTGGACGGATTGGGACCGATCAGCCACTGCGAGGCAGCTGGTTCGCCAATCGGCGTTGAGCTCGTCGGCGGGGCGATGATGAAGTTGTTGATCAACGTCCCGGTGCCTACGCCGCTCACGGGCGGATTGGCGGCGATCTCCGGAATCTCGACACCGTCGACGAAGATGACCGGATCGAAGGGCAATGAAGCGGCCGGCAGTATGCCAAGGAAGCAGCCGCTCGCACAGCACGCCGGCGTCGTGATCCCCGGGGTGTTTGCGCACACCCCAGGTAGGCCCTTTGGTACCACGGTCGGGAACGCCAACCGGTCACCGGCGAACGCGCGTGCCGCGAATTCCGCGACCGTGAACGCCGGATCTTGGTCGTCTCGACGCAACACCACCGTCGGGGCGTCGCGCGCCGCTACCGGACAAGGATTGAGCGTCACATTGCGCAACGCCACGCCGACACCGCCGGCCATGCGACCGTTCTTGTAGATCGGCACTCCACCAGGGAGTGTCGCGATGCCGGCCGTGCAGCCGCTCACGGCGCTCGAATTAAGGCCGTCCTCGCAGGGCAAGCCCTCGAGCTGAGCGAGCAGGCTGCGCGGGCGAGGGATCTGTGACTCGAGCGGATTGGTTGCGGCGTCGAACGAGCAGCCTCGATTGGTGTTCTCGATCCCAAAGAGCGCCGCCGCCGCGGTGTTCTGAATCCCCGGCGGGAAATGCACGCCGCTGAGGAAACGGACTGAACGCGTCGTCAACGGCGTTTCATCGGCACTGAAGAACGAGCCGGTACGTGCCAGCTGGACAGCCAGGTTGACGACGCCGCAGTCGGCGCAGGTACCGTTCAACGCAATGTCGGTGGGCGGGCACGGCGCGCACGCCACGGCGTAGTTCAGAGGGAAGTTCGTTCCGACCCCGAGGATGACGCCCCGCCGATCAGTGACCGCTACCGCCATCTCGCGCGGGACGGCGCGCGCTGCCTGTTGCATGATGGCGCCGACCTCGTCTCCAGTGAGCACCTGCGGCATGACGTCATCGGGTTTGGGAGCCGCGATGGGACCGTTGTCACCACCGCAGGACGCCAGAAGCACGCATCCCAACAACCCGCCGCGTACGAAGTGGGCGGCTTCGCCGACGAGGTCCGGCCGTGAGAGGCACCCTTCGATACGGCCCCTGAAAAGACGGGGCCTACTCAGGGTGAGCGGGGGAATTCCTCGGCGGCACCACATCCAACCGCTCGCCCTGAGTAGCCGCCTTCCTTTGGCGGCGTATCGAAGGGCGCCCGCCGCGATCCTTTGGGCAAAGCCGAAGCGGTGCGTGGACAGCCGACCGCGCTTCTCCATCCGTGTTCCCCCGAGATCCACTCTCATTGCGGCATGCAAAGCTTCACGGGCCCGTTGATCTTCGCGAGACAGGCCAGCCGATACTTGCGCGGATCGGGATCGAGACCGACCACATTTGTGATCGTCTTCATCTCGGGTGACCCAGGATCCACCGGCGCGAAGTTGTCCGCCCCATCCTTGATCTGCACTGCACACGCACCGCACAACCCCACCTTGCAGTCCCACCCGAGAGGTTCGTCCATGTGGTCCTTTGGCTCACCTTTGCTGGAAACCTTGCAGTCCGGGAAGCGCAGCTTGATGTACTCGAAGTAGGCGTGCAGAACGTCCTGACCCGGCGCCACACCGAACGACGCGGGGTGTTCCCGGTGCTCGATGGTCGCTGCCATCATCCCTTCTGGGACGGCTGGGCCTGCTGCCGCCGCGAACTGCCCGGCCGGCTGGAGTGGCACGTCAACGACGACATCGGTCGGCCCGAGCTTGGCGGCTTGCGTGACCGCCTCGAAGCGGAACCGTTTGCTCGCGATGCGGAGCTCATCGCCATTCGACAGCGCCAGCGGCTGGGTGATCTTCACGTACGTACCGTTGGTGCTGCCGAGATCGAATACCTTCAAGTGCCCATCTTCGACCCGGAACTGCGCGTGTCGTCGCGACAGCCCCATGTCGGACGGGTCGAGAGGAATCGGCGTGCCCCTGCCGACGAGGATCCCCTTGTCACCGATGGGATGCGTCGCCCGCAGGACGCCGTCGCTGTTGTAGTGTGACACGGTCCAGCCCTGGTCGGACTTGGTGACCATGAGAATCTGGGTGCCGACCCACACGGTATCGCCCTCAGCCAGTGCGCGACCCTGTCCAGCGGGGACGCGGATCCAGACGCCGGAACCCGTGCCGGTGTCCTCGACGAGATACTGCGTACCGCTGTGCAGTAGCGTGGCGTGATGGTCGGCCATGTACACGTCTTGAGCGAAGGCGATGTCGGAGGCACTACGACCGATCCGTGTCGCCTCTTTGGTAATGGCAAAGCTCTCCTCGACACTACCGTCAGGCTGCAGACTCACCAGCTGGGTCACGACGCGCTTCGCATCTTCTGGTTCGCCCGGGATCGGTGGAGTGACGGCGGCTGCCGGTGCCTTGCGTTCCGCCGGCGTGGGTGAAACGGCGATTGCCATGTCGGCGCGCTTGCCCGCGCGTTGCGCGATGACTTCCACCGCCTGCACGGCATCCCACATGGCCATCTTGATGTTGCGCTTTTGGACGATCTGCTCGTACGTGCTCGAATCGTTGAAGTCGGTGCATTGAAGGTACCGCGGCCCGCGCGCATCACCGACGAGGAACACGCCACGCAGGGACACTTCCCCTTCCTTGTTGACCACAATGAGCGGCCGGCCGTTCACCTGTGGGATCTTGATGCCGAGGTTCTGTAAGAGCTTGAAGGGCACGTCCTCGCCGATGCACGCAACGACCTGGCTCTTCGGAAACTCCAGATGGACGGTCTCCGCCGGCCGGCTTTCGATCACCTTGCGGTCGATGCGCACGGACAAGTACTCGATCTTGTCTGGGCCAGTCACAATCGCCGTTGGCTCGGAGAAACTTAGATAGTGGATGTTGCCATTGCCGACGTACGCATCAAAGAACGCCTCGTTCAACGCTCGCGACACTTTCGGAAGACGATCGCCACGGTAGGACCAGTACACCCCCGTTGCATCGTTGGCGCCCGTCTTGGCGTTCGAGATGGCGATGACTGCTTCGGCAGCCGACGTGCCGCCGCCGATCACCAACGCCGGCCTCCCGACATACTTCTTGGCATCGTCGAGCCGGAAGGCCAGTCCGTCGGTATTACCGGGAATGTCGAAACGGCGTGGAACTCCGGCTCCAATCGCGATGATCAAGTTCTTCGCCCGGTAGGAGACGTCCCGCCCGGCGCGGTGGCTGTACGTCTTGACCTCCCAGATTCCCTGATCGCCTTGGGAAAGGCCGGTCAACTCGGACCCCACCTTCGCCGCCAGCCCGTGTTCCTTGTATTTCTGCTTCCATCGCGCCACCAACTCGTCCTTGTCGACTTC
>JBGQHM010000505.1:0-4226 GCA_041497995.1 Binatia bacterium
CGGCGCGTTGCCGGCGACGAGCGCACGCAGGCGCTCGCGCGAGATGGCGTAGGTGATCATGTGAGACATCGCCGTGACGGTGGCGGAACGCACAGTATCCAGCAGCACGCCGCGTTCGCCGACGACGTCGTGCTCGCCGACGGTCGCCACGCCTTTGCGCCCGATGGTGACGACGGCTTGCCCTTCTTCAATGATGTAGCCCTCGGGTGACTCGCCGCCCTCCGTACACAGCATGTCGCCGGGCTCGAAGCTCATCGGATACGCGGTCGCGGCGAGCTGCTCCAGCTCCTGCTTGTTGCAGCGCGCGAACAAGCTGTTGCTCTGCAGCAGCCCGACGGTGGCTGCGAGCCGTTCGCCCGTGCGCACCGGTACCGAGTCGTGGCGCGCCGGCTCGGTCTCGATGCGTTGGCGCAGCTCGGCACGCCAACGCAGGTCGGCGTCGGTGTCACCCGCACGCGGCCGTAGCCCACGCTCGGCGTGCTGGGTTGTCACCGTTGTCGCAGGCGGCTCCATCGCTACGGGCACGGTGGCGGCGATGACGCTGGCGCGCGGACTCGATGATGCACGGCACGCAACGTTCAGGGCGGTGAGGCCGCGCAGCGTCAGCCGATCCTGGAAGCGTGGCTCGTCGCCGCTGAGCTCGATGTGATCGAAGCGTTGCAGCAGCGTGCGGAACGTGATCTCGATCTCCGCCCGCGCCAGCGCGGCGCCGAGGCAGAAGTGCACGCCGCCTCCGAAGCTCAGCGGTTGGATGTCGGTGCGGGTCACGTCCAGCTGGTCGGGGTTGGGGAAGCGTGCCGGGTCGTGATTCCCGGCGCCCAACAGAGCGAAGACCTGTTCGCCGGCGGGGATCGTCACACCGCCGACCTCGATGCTGGCTTCGGTGACCCGGTTCACCAGCTGCGCGGTGCCGTCGTAGCGCAGGAACTCATCCGGGAGGTTGGCAAACAACGACGCATCGCGTCGCAGCAGGTCGACCTGCTCGGGCTGGCGCAACAGCCCCAGGAAGCCGTTGCCGAACAAGTTGGTGGTGGTTTCGAAGCCGGCGCCGAACAGCAACGACGCAAGCGTGACCAGTTCATCGTCCGACAGTCGATCGCCGCCGACCTCGGCCGCGGCCAGGTTGCTCAGCAAGTCATCGCCCGGCTGGCGGCGTTTCTCAGCGATCAGCTTCAGGAAGTAGTCGCGGATGGTGACCTGTGCGGCATCGGCCGCCACCATCTGCTCGTCCGTCGGTTGCATTTCGAAGATGGCCACCAGATCGCCCACCAACTCGCGGAACTGCGCGCGATCCACCTCGGGGACGCCGAGCATCTCGCCGATGATGGTCACCGGTAGCGGAAAGCCCACGGCTTCGAGCACGTTGCCGCCGCCGGCGTCGGCCACCGGATCGAGCAGCTGATTGACGACGCGCTCGATGACCGGCTTGAGATTCTCGATCATGCGCGGCGTGAACGACTTGGTAACCAGCTTGCGCAGGCGCGTATGCTCCGGCCCGCTGGTGTTCAGCATCGAGTGTTCGCCGGCGGTCAGCGACGGATGCTTTCGCCAGTCGGGACCGAAACGCTGCTCGATCTGCGGCGCATAGTCCTTGCCGAGACGCGGATCGCGCATGGCCGCCCAGCAGTCGTCGTAGCGACTGAGCAGCCACATCCCCAGCTTGGTGCGATGTACCGGCGCGGTCTGGCGTAGTTGGTGGTAGAGCGGGTACGGATCGGCGCGTCCTTCGGGTGTGAGGAACAGCTTGGTGAACACCGCTTCCGCGTCGTCCCGCAAGGACTCGTATGTCTTCGCTGGCATGGTTAGCTCCTTTCGATGGGGGGGAAGTTCTCAGTCGAGAGTGGGCCGTGCAGGGCCTCTCAACTGTGAACTGTCGACTCTCGACTCGTAGCGCACGGAACTCGGCGCCGCCCGCCGCATAGCGTTCCCTGCCCCCGAATTGCACGCGCGCACCCTAGAACAACTCGCGAACCAAAAGCGAGCGACGGGCTCCGTACAACTACCGAGGTGCGCGTGCTACTGCATCACTCGGCAAACGCGACTGCGGGTCAGGTGTAAGACGGGTCGATTGCGACGCCGCTCTCACCTCGCCAAGCGGTCAACTCTGCTTCGACGCTCGGGTCGTATGAGTCCGCCAGATAGACGATCTTGCCGTCGGCGTAGCGAACGGTTGACCGGCCCCGCAGCACAAAGGGCGGCAGGCCCTCCTTGGTGTAGACGACTTTCCAGGCCATCCGCATTTCCTCGCCAGAGATGTCGGGACCGTCGGTGACCTCAATGTCGCGCTTGGTGAACTTGCGGTCGAAGCCGTCGAGCGATTTCTTCATGCCGGCGAAGATCGCGGCCGGGCCGGTGAGACGGCAGGCGAACGACTCCGCTTTCACCTCGTACAGTGCGTCATCGGCGAAGTAGCGGCGTAGACGCGTCCAATCGTCGTCGGCCAACGTTCGTTCGAAGTCTCCTGCGTACGCCATGAACGGCTGCATGATGTCCATGGAGTGCACGCTTACCCCGGTGGCAGCCCGTATGGAAGAGCGTGGCACTGGTTCGGCGTCTCTATGTGCTGGACAGCCGGGCAGTGCTTGGGAGACAATGCGATCCGCGCCGAGGTCACCAGGGAGCTGGTGTCGGAGGTCTTCTCTGTTTGGAAGAGGACGTCGGATAGAGGTACCACGTAGTATTGTCACGACTGAACGTGCTCAGCGAACCTTGGGAGGATTGACGATGCGGGTGAAAGGTCTGTCACGTACCGCGCTTCGGTTCGCGGCGGTTGTTCTCGGGGCCGCTCTACTCTGCACGGCGCCCGCCCAGGCGACCGATGTGTCCGGCAACTGCCCAGTGGGAGGATTTACCGCGGCCGGAAGCCCATGGAACTTCACAGGCGCCGTCTCTGTACCGGCGGCGACGACCTGCACGGTGCAGGCTGGCGCGACGCTCAACGGTAACGGGCATGGCCTGTCGGTGAGTGGGACGCTGAACGCGATGGGGGCGAGCAGCGGCAATCGCAACGTGGTGTTCGACAACGTGGTGGTGAGCTTCCAGGCGAGCGGGACGGGGACACTGCAGTTCTGCACGCTGCAGACGACGAGCTTGGGGTATTTGGTCCTGCTGCAGGGGACGGCGACGGTGACGAGCTGCACGATCACGAGTGGCGGTAGCAACTACGGGCTGTACGTGGTGGGCGGGACGCCGACGATCAGCGGCAACACGATCACGGCGTACATCGGGATCTACGTCCCGGCGGGGACGCCGACGATCAGCACCAACATAATCACGGCGCGGCACTCGGGGATCTACTACGGGGGCGGCGGGGGCACGGCGAGCGGGAACACGATCGGGTTCAGCGGCACCGGCACGGGACGCTACGGCCTCTACGTGCTGGGCACCGCGACGCCGACGCTCAGCGGCAACACCATTCTCGACGACGCGCTGACCAGCGACATCGCCATCAGCGCGGAGGGGACGGCCGCGGGCGTGCAGATCATCAACAACACGGTGCACGTGAGCGGTGGGGATTACGTACTGCGGCTGTCGCCAGCGCTGTTCCAAGCGGGGTCGCAGGTGAGCGGGAACAATTTTCCGACGGGGTTGGCGACCGGAGTACTGCTGACGGGGCAGGCCATGGGGCTGGTGACGGTGGGGCCGCTGACACCGGCGGTCGGGACGGTGGTGAGCACGTACGAAGTGGAGAACGTGACCGTAGCGGCTGGGGCGACGCTGACGATCGCGGCGGGGATCACGCTGACGGGGGGCAGCGGCACGGGCACGATATCGGTGGCGGGGACGCTGAATGCGATGGGGGCGAGCAGCGGCAATCGCAATGTGCTGTTCGACAACGTACTGGTGAGCTTCCAGGCGAGCGGGACGGGGACCCTGCAGTTCTGCACGCTGCAAACGACGCGCTTGGGGTATTTGGTCCTGCTGCAGGGGACGGCGACGGTGACGAGTTGCACGCTCACGAGTGACGGCAGCAACTACGGGCTGTACGTGGTGGGCGGGACGCCGACGATCAGTGGCAACACGATCGCGGCGTACATCGGGATCTACGTTCCGGCGGGGACGCCAACGATCAGCACCAACATGATCACGGCGCGGCATTCGGGGATCTATTACGGGGGCGGCGGGGGCACGGCGAGCGGGAACACGATCGAGTTCAGCGGCACGGGCACGGGACGTTACGGCATCTATGTGCTGGGCGCCGCGGTGCCGACGGTCAGCGGCAACAC
>JBGQHM010000506.1:0-4225 GCA_041497995.1 Binatia bacterium
ACAACAACTAGATCGTTGGCGAGAAGTCGTACATGCAGGCCACGAGCACGCGCATCGTCGAGTTCGAGATGTGTGGCAACGACTTCCTACAAGCCCGCAGCAACTTCGCGGGTCAGAGCGGTACCTGCAACTACGGCGTGTTGGACACCGCATTGGCGAACTGTACGAACTACCAGCAGCTGGCGATGCAGTACATCAACGCCAACACGTACTCAGGCACGAAGGTGAAGATGATCGCCAATCTCTACTACCCAGGTTACAACGCCGACAACGGCCTGAGCGGTTGTAACGATCCCGGGACCGGGCAGAAGATCAACAAGCAGACGAAGTTCCTGCCGTACCTCGCCAAGAGCAACTGGCGCGCCTGCAACTTTGCCAATACCTACGGGTTCAAGTGTATCGACGATTTCGCGCAGTACATGGGTGCGGACTACGATTCGAACGGCGACAGCCAGATCGACTCGGACGCGCTGCGCTACGTCCAAGGCGAGTCGGAGGCGGACTATGTAACCCGCATCAGCGCCACGCTGCGCTCGACTATCCGTGACGCCAACACGCACTTCGTCAACGCCAGCACCAGCTACGACTACATCCAGTCGGACGACACGCATCCGACGTACTACGGCTCGGCGACGATCGGCATCAACATCTTCACCGGCAGCGGCTCCGGTTCCGGCGCGCCGGATTTCAGCGGCAGCCAGATCGTCAACGGCCAGAACCCACAGTGGAACAAGTGGGGCCACGAGCGCATGGGGTGGGGTCTGTCGGTCTTCAACCCGGCAACGCCCTGATCGTACCAGGACGCATCGTTGGGGGGAGACAGAGGGCTCGGCATGTGCCGGGCTCTCTGTCTTTTGGGATGGGCCGCGGTCACTGCGACCGGCGGGATAGGAATTCAGGCACTGGCTCTGCTGCCTGCGTGAAAGTCGCTGAGCACGTCTCCCCTCGACTCCATACCGCGTGCGCGATGTTCGAAGTCGGTTGGATCATGGCAATTGGCAGCCGCCTGTTCGTAGGTGATGCGGCCCTCCTTGAAAAGTGCCATCAGGGCTTGGTCAAAACTCTGCATGCCGTAGCTTTGTCCTTGCGCGATCAGGTCGGCCAACTCTTGCACCCGTTGCTTCTCGATGCACTCGCGTACCCGTAGAGTGCCCAGCATCACTTCGACGGCCGGAACCACTCCGGACCCGTCGGCATGAGGCAGCAGCCGCTGGCTCACCACCCCGCGGAGAACATTCGCAAGCACGTGGCGTATCTGCTCGCGCTTGTGCTCGGGAAAGACGGTCACGGTCCGCATAATCGTCTGCGGGGCGTCATCCGTGTGGAGGGTGCTCAAGACCAAGTGGCCGGTCTCCGCCGCCATGATAGCGGTCTCGATGGTTTCCAGATCGCGCATTTCACCCAGCATGATCACGTCCGGATTCTGGCGCAGCGCAGCGCGTAGGGCTGACGGGAAGTCGTTTACATCTTCGCCGATCTCGCGCTGACTGATGATCGAACGTTTCTCGTGATGAACGTACTCGATCGGGTCCTCGATGGTGATGATATGGTGCGCGCCCGTCTGGTTGATATGGTCCAGTATCGCCGCCAGGGTCGTGGTCTTCCCACTTCCGGTGGCCCCTGTGACCAGGATCAAACCGCGACGCTCGCCGGCAAGCTGTTCGACGATGGGTGGAAGATTCAGTTCAGCGATGCCACGGATCCGCGGGAGGATCACGCGGCCGGCGAGGCCGATCTTGCCACGTTGGCGATACACATTCACTCGAAAGCGTGCCAATCCTGGCTGTTCGAACGCTAGATCCACGTGCCGCTCGGTCGCGAAACGCATCCGCGTCGCGTCATCTCGCAAGATCGTGATCGCCGCGCGTTCGAGTATCTCGGCGGTCAACGGGGGTGCGTTCTCACAGGGAACGAGATTGCCGTGGACGCGAAACATCGGCGGCATACCGTCCTTCAGAACCAAATCAGACGCACCCTGTTTCACTGCCGACTCGAGAATCTTTATAAGCTCCATGCTGACATCCTGCCCGGTGTGTTTTGCCACGTTCTTCTCCTACACCCTGTTGAGGCCAATCCACTGTCCCGGCGTCGACGCATCGGCACCGAGGCCCATACCGTGACCATTCGTCTGTCCCAACGACTGATTGCGTGCATATGCGCCGACGCTGACGGGCACGTCGGTCGCTCTTAGCGGAAGCCAGAGACGGAAGGTCGACCCCTTTCCCACCTCGCTTTCGACGCCAATCGTGCCCCCGAGCAGGGTGGTCAGGCGCCGCGCAATGTATAGTCCCAGCCCGACCCCGCCATACTGGCGCGTATCAGACCCATCCCCTTGGCGAAAAGGTTCGAAGATTGTCGGCATGACCTCTGGAGTGATGCCGATCCCGGTGTCGTTCACAGTGATCTCGACGCCGTCATCACGGCCGTGCGCGGCGACGGTCACCGTTCCCTGCTCGGTGAACTTCATGGCGTTGCGAATCAGATTCTTCAGGACGATCTGCAGCTTCGCCGGGTCGGTGTGCAGCCGCGGAAGTGCCGGAACGCTGTCCCACCGGAGACTGACGTTTGGGTTTTCGGGGAGGTCGTGCGTGTCGGCCTGAAGCGCTTGGATCACGGCAGGCACTTCGATCTCTCGCAACGCCAAGTCCAATCTCCCCGCTTCGAGACGGTTCGCCTCAAGGGTCGAGTTGATGAGCTCGAGCAACTCGTGGGCGCGCCTGTCGATTCGGCGCAAGGTGGTGGCCTGTTCGGGGGTTGTGCCGCCAAACTCGCCATCGAGCAGTAGCTCCGTATAGCCGAGGATCACATTCAAGGGCGTGCGCAACTCATGGGACATGGTGGCCACGAACTCTGACTTCAGGCGGCTCGCGGCCTGTGCTTGGTGGAAGAGCAGCTGCAACTCTTCGGTGCGCTCGGCGACCTTGGCCTCCAACTCCCGCGCCCAGGCCAACCCTTTGGTGGCGCGCTGTCGCTCGTGCTTGATCTGGCTGATGACGTGACCGTAAAAGAGCGCCACCGTGTAAAAGAAGATCACCCGGAGGAGAGGGGCCGAACTCAGCAAATGACGCGGCTCCGGAAGGAAATAGAGGTTCGCAGCGCTCACGAGCGTACCTGCGAGCAAGCACATGACGAGGCTTTCGCCGAGCGCCGCGAGGCAGAGCACGAAAAAGTACAGAAGGAAAAACTCTTGGCCGGTGGTCCCTGACGAGTGGAGCGCCCACGACACCCAGAGCGTGTCCGCGATCAATACGGGCGCCTCGACATACCAAGAAAACATCAAGTCGGCGGGAAGGAGAGACAGGGCGACGTTGCTCCCAAGTGCAACTGCCACCATGAGAGCGTAGGCGGGCGGGAGGGGCCAGTGTTGAGTTTGGAAGATGATCAAATAGGCGGCTGTCGCGATGAACAGGTAGCGCAGAACCAGAAAGAGTCCCTTGCGGCCACCGCCTAGATGGCGGAACCCGTCACCGTCGAGCTGACCCATGACTGCCCATATTGCAAGTGCTACGCCAACTCGTACGGGCTTCGATCCACCCGATCTCACCGCGTCGACAACGAAGAGTTGTGCGCAACGCCGTGCCGAGTGTTGAGGACAAGAATTGCCGTACGGCCTGTATTAAAAGAGTCGTATGCAGGGAGAGGCTGGTGAAGAGCCATGCCGCGCCTCCGTAGTTTTACGGAGTTGTGATTCTGGCGTGAACCGTTCCTCGTTGCCGCTGCGGTGATGGAAGCGGATTGGCTGCGCGTCACGATGGCGCCCGTGTGCTGGGCCGCAGTCGCGGGCACAACCGTGCCGCAACGTCACTCGTCGTTCCCTGCTCTGAGCGTCGCGTCGTATGACGCTCGCTTCAGGGAGTACATGGCGCGCCCGGCGGCGCGACAACCGGTTGCATACGGAACGGGTCTTGCTCCAGGCTCGTCTGCCATGATTCGAGTGCTGGTTGCAGACGATCACGCGATGTTCAGGGAGATGCTGACGGTAGCATTGCCACGGAGCGGTGATCTTGAGGTTGTTGGAGAGGCTGACAACGGACGAGATCTGAACGAGGCAGTTTACCGGTGCCGCCCTGACGTCCTGCTGCTCGACTACAAAATGCCATACGTCAACAACTTCGTGGCACTGGTCACAGATCTACTGGCCCGGCATCAAACGACGCGGGTGATCGTGCTCTCTGGTTTCGCGAGTGCCGACATCGCAGCCCGCGCAGCGGCAGCCGGCGCGCGC
>JBGQHM010000507.1:0-4215 GCA_041497995.1 Binatia bacterium
CAGCACGCCGCCCCCGACGCCTCCAGCACGTCCGTGCGTCGGCGATTGCAATGCGTCGGGCGATGTCTCGGTCGACGAGCTCTTGACCCTGGTCAACATCGCACTCGGCACTGCGGGCATCTCGACGTGTTCGGCCGCTGACGCGAACCAGAGTGGCTCGATCACCATCGACGAGATCCTGATGGCAGTGGACAAAGCGCTGAACGGCTGCGCTCCCTGATCGGCCCGTGATGACTGCCTGCGCCATGCGTGTGGCGCCGGATCTCGCGCAAGCCAGGACCTCCCTCAACCCGACCTGCTGCCAGCGCGGATACCTTCACCCTATTGAGTCCGGTTCTTCACCGAGTACGTCGGGCATCTTTCCCAGAACCGCGAGCAACCCGTCTGCCGATGCGAAGTGGCCGCGGCGACCAGAGCTCAGGTGCTCCACGCGCCCCGAGAAGATCTCAGCCTGGGCTTGTCGTCTCGCGGGTGAACTGTACCAGGAAGGCTTTCCAATCCTTGGTGGAGGGCTTCAGTCCTCTGTAAAGATGCAGAAGATCGTGGATGCGCGGGGCCTTGCCGCGCTCGATCAGCCTCCGGTCGAGGGGGCCAGGTATTTATGGGATATTTTCCCAATAACCATTGACTCTGAAAAACAGAATTGGTAGCCCGTCTTATGGGCAAGAAATGCCAGCGCTGTCGTCAGCTGTATTCGGGGCTCTACGAGATTGAAGGGAGGCGTACATGTTGAGGAAAGCTAGCCTTGGAACTTCTTGGGCACGTGCCGCTCTCAGACGCCCGCGGTAGTCCCCGTCGAGACCGACACTCCGACGGCCACTGAAACGCCCGTGGTAATCCCCGTCGAGACCGACACTCCGACGGCCACGGAAACGCCCGTGGTAGTCCCCGTCGAGACCGACACTCCGATGCCCACTGAAACGCCCGTGTGACTACGTTCGGAAGTGGCAACAAGACGCACCTTCCGGTCAGTAGCTCTCGAAGGATCTCGGTAACTTCCTAGGGCTTCTGCGTGCGTCGGTTCTGGCGATGAAGCGGGGTGCCGACAGTGAACGGAGATTTGGGAAGTTGGGAAGGGGAGCGGCGGTTCCGGAAACTTCGATGGGACCATGCCTGAAGCGACAACTCCAGGAGATCAGAGGATGAAGCAGGCGCTTGGGTGGTGGAGAGCCGCGGGCTGTATCGCGTGTGGGTTGATGATCGGCGGCTTGGTCGCTTGCGGCGGCCCCGACAGCACCCCAGCGCCGCCCTGCAGCTGCGATCCCCCGGATCAGTGCCACCATGCCGTATGCAACGGCGACGGCACCTGCTCCTACCTGTCCGTCCCCGACGGTACTGCGTGCACCAATAGGGGGACTGTCTGTGTGATGGGGAATTGTACGCAACCGCCGCCCCTGGCCTCGCTGACCGTGTCCCCGCTGCTGTTGCGCCCGGCGTTCTCGCCGTCAATCTACGACTACGCGGTAGTCTGCAGCACCGGGACGAACACCCTGACGCTCGACATGACCGCGATTGCCGGGGGAGCCGTCTCGCTGAGCGCTCCCGTCACCACCGCATGGGCGCCATCCGCCTCGGTGCCCGTGTCGCTCACCGAGGATCAGGCGGCGGTGGTGCTGGCCCAGGACGCCACCGGGTTCACTCAGCAGTACTGGATCCGCTGCCTCCCCCACGACTTTCCGCTCGTGACCGCCAGCACGTACCCGGCAGTCGGTAGCCCAACTCCCGGCTGGTATCTGATCGGCAGCCTTTTCCTCGCCGCGGGATCTGGGCCCTTTGCCATGATTGTCGACGCGAACGGAACTCCCATCTGGTATCACCGCACGGCGTCAGCTCAGGGAAATCCCACCATCGTCGAGCCGCTCCCTGACTCGACGGTGGGGATAACGACCACGTCCAACCCTTCCATCGGCACGCTCTACCTTCTCAATACATGGACGACTCAGGCCATCAACACGGTCGGCATTCCCCTGGACAACCACGAACTACGTTTGCTGCCGAACGGCGACTTCATGCTCCTATCGTACCCGCACCTTACGGGGGTGAATCTCACCGGCCTGAATAACTACGGTTCCAACTCCACGATCCTCGATTGCGCCGTGCAGGAGGCTGACCCGCAGGGCAACCTCGTGTGGGACTGGCGGGCGAGCAATCATACCGATCCGGCCAAGGAGTCAGTCGTCCCGGCGGGCGCGGGCACAGACACGAGCCCGGCCGACGTGTACCACTGCAATTCGATCGATGTGAACGCCAACGGCGACGTGCTCATCTCCTTCCGGCACATGAATGCGGTGCTCCTCGTCTCGAAGACCAACGGAAATGTCGTGTGGAAGTTGGGCGGGACGGCGTACAACAAGGATGGCGCGCAGATTCTCACGATCCAGGGTGATCCAGAAGTGGCGTTCTACCTGCAGCACGACGCGCGCTTTCAGCCAAACGGGGACATCTCGCTCTTCGATGACCACTCGGCGGCGGCCGCGGTTCCTGGAGTGGCCCGGGGCGTCGAGTACGCGCTCGACCTCAGCGCCGGCACGGCCCATGTAGTGTGGCAGTATCAGGGCACCGCCAGCAGCGCCTTCTTGGGCAGCTTCCGCCGCTACGCGGACGGTACCAACCTGATCGGTTGGGGCGCTTACAACGGTACCGCCAACCTTGTGTTCACCGAGGTAGACGCTGCTGGTCACGACCTGCTCGACATGGTGTTCGTGAGCCGAGGAGACTGGTCCTACCGAGCTGAGAAAGTCCCTATCGGCACTTTCGATATTGATGTGCTTCGGGGAACGGCCGGGCTGCCGTAGTTCGGGAGACGGGCGCTGAATCAAGCTGGCTTTCACGGGCCGTCGCTACGGGGAGGTGTTCACCCACCAGCACGCCGCCCCCGACGCCTCCGGCACGTCCGTGTCCGTGTGTCGGCTCTTGCAATGCGTCGGGTGATGTGTCGGTCGACGAACTCTTGACCGCGGTGAACATCGCCCTCGCGCAATGCAGGATCTCGGCGTGTTCGGCGGCTGACGCGAACCAGAGTGGCTCGATCACCATCGACGAGATCCTGATGGCAGTGGACAACGCGCTGAACGGCTGCGCTCCCTGATCGGCCCGTGATGATTGCCGGTGTCACGCTTGCCCGCGTTCGTGCTCAGCGCGCGCCGACGTATTCGGAACGTACCGGATTCCCCGCTGCAGCCAGTTGTGACAGGGTGGCGTCGAAAGCCGTGTTGGCGCCGCGGAAGACCGCATTCAGAAACGCAATGCTGGCATGTTGCGCCGCGTCGCGCGCCGCGATCGGTGGGTCGATCTGGCTCTCGACCGCTTCGCTGTGGCCGGCACTCGTCAATCCGAGCAGGAAGCGGGGAGCGTGGATATGTTCGTAGAACGCCGGCGCGGTGCTGTAGGCGACGCTCTGGTCTGCGGTGCCCTGGATGATCAGTGTCGGGAAATCGATGACCGGTACGTCGCTGCCGAACGGGCTGGCGAGTGGTACCGCCGCGGCAACCAGGATCGACGCGCCGACGCGGGCGTCGATGCAACAAGTTTTGCGGGTGAGACCGATGACCGTGGTACCGCCGAGTGAATGACCGAGCCCGGCGACCTGCGTCGGATTGATGGCTCCCTGCAGCGGATCGGCGACGGTGTCCGACGCCTGCAGCAACTTGGTGAGGACGAAGCTCAGGTCGGCTGGCTGGTTGATGAAGTCACGGAAGCCGGCGTCGTGGCCGCCCGGCGCGTCGTCGTTGGTCAGCGGGAAGGTGGGTGCGGCGACGACGAACCCGTTGGCCGCAACCGTGCGCGCGAAGGCGTCGAATTTCTCCGGCAGTCCGCCGAAGCCATGCGCCATCAGCAGGAGCGGCGCCGCTTGGGCACCTTCCAATTGCCAGATGAGTACGCGCAGTGTGCGGTCGGGTGCGCCGGGATACGCAGAGGTGCGCGGCGTCTGGCGGCCCGTATCCACCCATACGCGTTCGCTACGGCTCACCTGCCGCATCGAGGCGACATCGACGGTGCCGCCGCACGCCGTGATCAGCACGCTGCACGATACGATGGTGGATGCGGTTCGTACTTCACGCACGATACTGTGGTTTCGGCGATTAGCGGCCCGTCGGACTTGGCAGCCCGAAGCGACCCAACACGTCCGCCGGAAGCCTCTGAAGTGCGGGCGGGGAGCGGAGCCCTAAAGAGAACGCTGGCTGCAGGCACTAGCGCTGAGCAACCCGTCGCAGA
>JBGQHM010000508.1:0-4192 GCA_041497995.1 Binatia bacterium
AACTGGTGCCGACGCGGGGTGGCACTTCCTCACGGGGGACGAAGCGAACATCAAACGTCTGACTGAGGCCGTCGGGTTCCGCTACCGCTGGGTTCCTGAGCAGAACCAATTCGCGCACGCCGCCGGTATCACGGTGCTGACGCCGACCGGCAAGATCGCCCGCTACTTCTTCGGCGTGGAGTACGCGCCGCGCGACCTGCGGCTCGGGCTGGTCCAGGCTGCGCAAGAACACATCGGCTCGCCGGTCGATCAACTGCTCCTCTACTGCTTCCACTACGACCCGGCGACCGGGAAGTACGGCGCCGTCGTAATGAACATCATTCGTCTTGGCGGCGCGCTCACCGTGCTGGTGCTTGGCGGCTCGCTGTTCCTCATGTGGCGGAGTGATCGCGCCCGGCGCAGCCCCGTCGGAGCGACGCGATAAGTCATGCTGTCGAACCTGCCACTGTTTCCGCAACAGGCGTCCACGGTCGCCAAGGAAGTGGATGCCCTGTTCTACTTCCTGATGGGCGTCAGCGCCTTCTTCGCCGTGTTGATCGCCATCCTGCTGATCTTCTTTTCCGTCCGCTATCGCCGTCGCTCAGCCACCGACCGTCCGCACGCCATCGAGGGCGCGCTGCACTTGGAGCTGCTCTGGACGATCATTCCGTTCGGCATCACGATGATCATGTTCGTGTGGAGCGCCAGCATCTACATCAAGCTGCAGCGACCGCCGGACAACGCCATCCAGGTATTTGTCGTCGGCAAGCAATGGATGTGGAAGCTGCAGCACATCGAAGGGCAGCGCGAGATCAACGAGCTGCACGTACCGACGGGCCGGCCGGTGAAGCTGACGATGACGTCGGAAGACGTGATCCACAGTTTCTACGTCCCGGCCTTCCGCATCAAGCAAGACGTCCTGCCCGGGCGCTACACGACGACATGGTTCGAAGCCATCAAGCCCGGCACGTACCATTTGTTCTGCACCGAGTACTGCGGCACGCAGCATTCCGGAATGATCGGCTCGGTCATCGTCATGGAGCCCGCCGAGTTCGCGACCTGGCTGAGCGGCGGTGCGAAGCAGTCGCTGGCCTCCGCCGGAGAGACGCTCTTCCAGCAGCTCGGCTGCACCAGTTGCCACCTCGATCAGGGGACCGGCCGCGGCCCGGTGCTGACCGGCTTGCTGGGCAGGCAGGTGCAGCTGACCAACGGGACGACCATCGTCGCCGACGAGACCTATGTGCGCGAATCGATCCTCAACCCGCAAGCCAAGATCGTCGCGGGGTACCAGCCGATCATGCCCACGTTCAAGGGGTTGGTGAGCGAGGAGCAGTTGCTGCAGCTGATCGCGTACATCAAAGCGAAGGGTGCGGTGGGTGGAGACGCCGCGGCAGCCGGCGGGGCGGTGCCGCAGGGAGGATGACGGCTCCCGAGAGGACGACCATGGAAGCAACGACACCTCGCACCAACTACCTCAACGCCGATTACGGCGTGCGCTCCTGGCTGCTCACCACCGACCACAAGCGCATCGGCCTGCTCTACTTGGCGTCGATCACCGTGATGTTCCTCCTCGGCGGGATCTTCGCGCTGCTGATCCGCCTCGAGCTGTTGACCCCCGGCCCCGACTTGGTGTCGGCAGACACATACAACAAGTTGTTCACGATGCACGGCATCGTGATGATCTTCTTTTTTCTCGTGCCGTCCATCCCCGCCGTCTTGGGCAACTTCCTCATCCCGCTCATGATCGGCGCGCGCGACCTGGCCTTCCCGCGCATCAACCTGCTGAGCTGGTACATCTACATCGTCGGCGCGCTGTTCACGCTGTACGCAATGATCATCGGCGGGGTCGACACGGGGTGGACCTTCTACACGCCGTTCAGCACGATGTCCTCGAACACCAACGTCATCCCGACCGCGCTGGGGATCTTCATCACCGGGTTCTCCTCAATCCTCACCGGACTCAACTTCATCGTCACCATCCACCGCATGCGGGCGCCCGGACTGACGTGGTTCCGCCTGCCGCTGTTCGTGTGGGCGCACTATGCGACCAGCATCATCATGATTCTCGGGACGCCGGTGCTGGCGATCACCATCCTCCTCGTCGGTTTGGAGCGCGCCTTCCACATCGGCATCTTCGACCCGGCGCTTGGCGGCGATCCGCTTCTCTTCCAGCACCTGTTCTGGTTCTACTCGCACCCCGCCGTCTACATCATGATCCTGCCGTCGATGGGCGTGATCAGCGAGCTGATCACCTGCTTCTCGCGCAAGCGTGTCTTCGGTTACAGCTTCATTGCGGCGTCGAGCTTGGCGATCGCGCTACTCGGCTTCCTCGTCTGGGCGCATCACATGTTTGTCACCGGCATGTCGGCGTACGCGGCCCTGATCTTCTCCTTCCTGAGCTTTGCGGTGGCCATCCCGTCGGCCGTGAAAGTGTTCAACTGGACGGCGACGCTCTACAAAGGGTCGGTGTCGTTCGAGGCGCCGATGCTCTACGCGCTCGGCTTCATCGGGTTGTTCACGATCGGCGGTCTCACCGGCTTGTTCCTCGCGTCGACCGGCCTCGACGTGCACGTGACCGACACCTACTTCGTCGTCGCGCACTTCCACTACATCATGGTCGGCGGGGCGATCATGGGTTATCTCGGCGGCATCCACTTCTGGTGGCCGAAGATCAGCGGGCGCCTCTATCCCGAAGGCATCGCGAAGATCGCCGCGGCGATTTTGTTCGTCGGCTTCAACCTGACCTTCTTCCCGCAGTTCGTGCTGGGCTACCTCGGCATGCCGCGGCGCTATCACGTCTACCCCGAGGAGTTTCAGGTGCTCAATGTGATGTCGACGGCCGGCGCGTCCATCCTCGGCATCGGTTACCTGTTGCCGTTGATGTACCTGGTCTGGTCGTTGCGCTACGGCAGAGTGGCGAGCGCCAACCCGTGGAATGCCACGGGTCTGGAGTGGCAGACGCCGTCCCCGCCGCCGACCGAGAACTTTGAGCACACGCCGGTCGTGACGCAGGAGGCGTACGACTACGAGTCGTTTGATTTCGAGACCGTTCCCATGCAGGAGGCGAAAGTTGGCTGAGGGTCTAGTCGCGCTCGCGCATCAACATCAGTTCGACGACGCTGAGCAACAGTACGCAGCCTCCGCGCTGGGCATGTGGGTGTTCCTGGTGACGGAGATCATGTTCTTCGGCGGCCTGTTCACCTGCTACGTCGCGTATCGGGCCGCGTATCCCGGAGCATTCGGCGCGGCGAGCGACCACCTCGACCTCACGCTGGGCGCCATCAATACCGCTGTGCTGATCGGCAGCAGCTTGACCATGGCGCTCGCGGTGCATGCGTCAGAGACGGGCAAACGCAACGCACTGGTCATCTTCCTGCTGATGACAATGGTGCTCGGATCGGTGTTTCTCGGCATCAAGGCGGTGGAGTACGCCGACAAGTTTCATCATGGGCTCGTCCCCGGTCCGTACTTCACCTTCACCGGGCCCGACGCCAACCAGGCGCAGCTGTTCTTCTCCCTCTACTTCGCGATGACCGGCGTGCACGCGCTGCACATGATCATCGGTCTCGGCGTACTGGCGGTGCTGGTTCTGCAAGCGCGCAGAGGCCGCTTCGGCACGCGCTACCACACGCCGATCGAGCTGACCGGACTGTACTGGCACTTCGTCGATATCATCTGGATTTTCCTCTTCCCGCTGCTCTACCTGATCGAGCGGCATCACTGACCGTAGAGTGGCGAGTTCACGATTATGGGAGAATCACGAAAGCGCGAAAGTTCGAAAGCACGAAAGGGAGACAAAAGTGAGTCTCTCCTTCCCGTTCCCCTTTCGTGCCTTTCACCCTTTCGTGTTTTCGTGATTCATCTGTTCAATCACTGAGGGTTGTCCCAGGATTTCGCCATGTCCGAACACGTCGTCTCTACGCGCACCTACTACGCCATCTTCATCACTTTGATGGTGCTCACCGCAGTCACCGTCTTTGTGGCGACCCTCGACCTTGGCCGCTTCAACGTCATCGCCGCCCTGGCAATCGCCGTCATCAAGGCAACGCTAGTGCTCCTCTACTTCATGCATCTGCGCTACAGCCCGCGGCTGACCTGGCTGATCGTCTCCGTTGCCTTCGTCTGGCTCGCCATCTTGATCGGGCTGACGATGAGTGACGAGCTGACGCGTGCCTGGCTGCACGTCCTCGGCGGCGCTCCGCCGCCCACGCAT
>JBGQHM010000509.1:0-4188 GCA_041497995.1 Binatia bacterium
AGTGCCAAGAGGTGCGCGACACCCACCTCGATCCACGGGATGAGGCGCGAGCGGCGCAGCAGATCGAGCACCCAGGAGGTAGGAACGTCAACGGCTTCGGTCTCCTCCACCTTGAACTTCTGCGCCCAGGCCAGCGCCGGCCTCCAGATGAGTTGATCGACGGAGACGATCATCACGATCATCGCGACCACGGCGCCGGCCATGGCGCGCCCGTTGCCCTGATCGATCGCGACACTCATATACGAGCCGATGCCCGGCAGTCGGAAGTCGTGGTCGCCGAGCGTGAACGCTTCGGTCACGGTGAGGAAGAACCATCCACCGGCCATCGACATCATCGAGTTCCACACCAAGCCGATCATCGCCGCGGGAACCTCCAGCGTGTGAAAACGCTTCCACCAACCGAAGCGGTAGACCTGCGCCGCTTCGCGCAGCTCCGTCGGGATCGCGCGCAGCGAACCGAAGAACGAGAAGGTCATGTTCCACACCTGGCCCGTGAAGATCATCACCACGCACGCCAGCTCGAGCCCGATGTTGGAATGCGGGAACAGCGCCACCAGGCCGAGCACTAGGCCGGGTAGGAATCCGAGCACAGGAATGCCCTGACAGATGTCCAGGATCGGCAGCATGATGCGCTCGGCCGTGCGGCTGTGCGCGGCGGTGGTGCCATAGATGAGCGTGAAGGCCAGCGACAGGCCGTACGCGGCAAGGCCGCGTGCCAGCGACAGCAGCGTGTAACGTGGCAGCGCCCACAACGACAGGTCGATGGTGACGGTGGGACGGAGGGGCGCGCTCCAGCCACGCGCCAGGCCGACGACGCCGGCGACCAGGGCGCCCAGGCCAGCGAGCAGCAGCGCATCGATCCACCACGTGCTGCGCGTCGCGGACGAGGGCGCGCCGGGGCTGCGGAGGACGACCGACATGACTGGCTCGTACGGTGCGGTGGCTAGTGAGCCTCAATCCGAAGAAAAGAACTCAACGCAAAGTCGCCAAGGCGCCAAGGCGCAAACGTTTTAGTCCCCATTGCTCGGCATGAACGAGCGCTACGACAACAACTTTCAGGAAAATGGATTCTCTTCACAGACAACTCGCTTTGCGCCTTCGCGTCCTTGCAAATTTGCGTTGGAGTATTTTCGGTTTGGGGTTAGGCGTGCGGTGCGTCGGGGGCCGCCGTGCTCTCGCGGTCGAGGTAGACCACTTCCTTCTCCGGGTCGTAGCCGAGGAGCTCGCCGTACCGTCCCCACGCGACCAGCGTATCGAAGAGCTGTTGCATGGGCTCGTACGGCAGGTGCATCACCAGATCTTCCAGCACCACCTCGGCAGGCAACCGCATGTTGGGCACACTGCGCAGTCGCTCGATCAGGACTGCGAACGTGGGGATGCGCTGCAGCTGGCGATGAAAGATGCGTTTGCGCGTGTTCTCATCGCCTTCGACGAACTCGCGGCCGGTATGGTTCAACAGTACGTCCTGCTTGGGCGTATCGACCAGGCCGAGCAGCTCGGCGGCGTTGGTGACGACGATCGTGCGGCCCAGATCCAGCCCCAGGCGGCCGGAGAGCTCGAAGACATTGATGCGGTCGCCGCGGTCACGTACCACCTCGAGCAACCCGATGACCTCGGTGACGTGTGCGCCGGGCAGCGGCTCGAGCCGTTGCACGCCGGCAGCTGCTGGGCGCGTGTCGGGCAGGTGGATCTCGGTGATCACGTCATGCAGCTCGTCGACCAGGGCGATGAACGCGGGGTCGCGATACTCGCGCGGGTGCGGGAGGTCGTTGGGGATCACCTCGCGCACGACGCCGGGCTTCGCACCCATGATCACGATGCGGTCGGCCAGGAAGACCGCTTCGTCGATGAGGTGGGTGATGAGCAACAAGCTCTTGAGACCCATCTCGGCACGCGACCACAGGCCATACACCTCGGAGCGCAGCGACTCCGCGGTCAACACGTCGAGCGCGGAGAACGGCTCGTCCATACACAGCAGCTCCGGACCGCCGACCAACGCACGCGCGATGCCGACGCGCTGCTTCATGCCGCCCGACAGCTCCTTTGGATACGCTTCCTCGAAGCCTTCGAGTCCGACGAGGTCGATGATGCGGTGCACGCGGCCGTGCTCTTCGTCCTGCGGCAACCCTTTGCGGTGCAGCCCGACGCGCACGTTGTCTGCGACCGTCAGCCACGGGTACAGTGCGAAGCTCTGGAACACCACCGCGGCGCCGGGATGCAGGCCGTGCAGGGGCTGCCCGTGGCTCAACACTTCGCCCGAGGTCGGCGCGACCAAGCCGGTGAGGATGCGCAGCAACGTCGACTTGCCGCAGCCCGACGGACCGAGCACCGCGACCACTTCGCCCGGTCGGACGGCGAGGCTGATGTCGCGCAGCACCACCAGCTCGTGCCCGTCGCTGGTGAACGACTTGCAGACGCCACACACCTCGGCGATGGCCTGCGATTGCGTTGGCACGTTGGCGCTCGCGCTGTGCTCTTGCATCCTGCCCCACGTCGGCGAGCTACCTCTACATCGCGTTCACTGGACTGTCACGCCCATCCGCTGGTTCCGCGGTGAGGGTCTGCCTGGTCGATACTCGCAGGCTTCTCACTCGTGTGGCGTGCCTTCGTGCGCATCCGGTGGCGGCTGGTCCAGCTCTGACGGGCCGCCTACGGCTTTGTTCAATCCATATTGCGCCTTGTTGAACTCAGCGATCGTAGTGACGTAGTCAGCCCGTGCTTGGTCGAGGGCCTGCTGGGCCTGAATGTCTTCCAGCACGATACCTACCCCATACTGTTTGCGTTCGCGCGTCAGGCGCAACGTCTCGTCGGCGGTGGCCAGGTTCTGCTTGGTCAACGCGATCTGATCGGACCAGGATTGCGCACGGGTCAGGCTCTCGACTACTTGAGCACTGATCGTATCCCTCAGCTGCGCCTCGCCCAATTGGGCCGCGTCCAACTGCGCCTTTCTGGCATTGATACGCCCGACATCAAACAGTCCCCCGGGGCCGATGCGCCAACCCAGGCCGACCAGATAGTCTTCCGTTGCGCCGAAGTTGCTGGGTTGGTTGTCGTGCCCGCCGCCGAGGCCCCCGACAAACACCTGCCCGCCGATGGAAGGAATCAACGGCCCATAAACCGCGCCGTTCTTCGCGTCACGCGAGGCCGAAACCAGCGCTTGGCTCTGCTTCAACTCGGGCCGCGCGCTCAGGGCGCGTTGCACCAGTACCTCCGGCGACCCGTCGGTTTCGAAAAGCGTGATGGGCGCCAGGCTGGCGTCCTGGGGAACCAACTCCACCGCCGGGTCCAGATGAAGAATCCGGGCTAGACTTATCGCCGCGACCCGCTGCCGTTCAACCGCCTGGCGGAGAGCAATCTGGTAGTGCTCGGTCTGCGTTTGCACCCGTAGTTCGTCGCCCTTGAAGGCAATGCCAAGCGACACCGCCTCGTGCAGTTGTCGTTGATACGCCTGGGACGTCGCTTGCGCCTGCCGGGCCACCTCAACGAGGGCCGCGGCTTTGGCGAGGTCGAAGTATCCGTGCGCTGCGCTGAGGGTCGAATCCTGGCGTTGGGCTTCCAGCGCTTGATCCGAGGCTTTGAGCAGCTGTTTGGCCGCGAGGGAATTGTAGATCGCGTCGCCCAGGACCACTTGCGCCGTTAGGGTACCGCCGGGAGCATAGGACTCGAAGTGAGTTTCACTGATCGTCCCTGCTGGGACGGCTTGGGCCAGGCCGTCGCGGCGGTGATAGGAAACGCCTGCGCCCAGCCAAGGGAAGAATTGCTCGAGGGCGCTCACTCGATTGGCTTCGGCTTCCCTGAGCCTCTGGCGCGCGATCTGCACATCGATGTTCTGCGCGCCGGCTAGGCGTAACGCTGTTGGCAGATCAATCGGATAGGTTGCACCGTTCGTCTGGGCGTGGGCGACGCACGCACCGAGTGCGAGCCCGCCAGCCGCGTACAGCGCGAATCGAAAATCGCGAAGCGGAAATCTCACTTCGCCTCCGTAGCGGCAACGGCTTGGCCGTCATTGAGTGTCTGATTGCGCGCGAGGATCACCGGCTGGCCAGCCTCCACGCCGGCGGTGATTTCGACGTTGACGCCGTCGCTGAAGCCTATGCGGACTGGCGTCTTCTTCGCCTTGCCGTCGGCTACCAGGAATACGAACGTCCCCGCCTTTTCGGCCAGCACAGCTGCCGCCGGGAGGAGCAA
>JBGQHM010000510.1:0-4083 GCA_041497995.1 Binatia bacterium
CGACCGGTGAGCTTCGCGATGGTGTGGCGGAAGAACCGGTGAGCGCGCTTCTTCAGAGACTGTCGCGAAACCGGCTGACTCGCGGGCAGGGACGCCCGCGCCACCAGAGCCTTCCACAAACCAAGCTTAGGCTCGCATCCAACGCGGTAGGAACACGTCCTCGATTTGTTGAAACACGACGCGCACCGATTCGCCGATGCGGATCGTCGCGGGATCGATCTCGTTGATCGGCCCATCTGCGCGCGCCACGAGGTTGCCGACCAGACGCAGCGTCGGGTCCTCGTCGAGTGCGACGGTGATCACGTTGTACGGTGCGAGGCTCTGATAGGCCGGGAGCAGCGGTGGGTGAGGCACGACGAACGACCAGATCGTTCCGCGGCCGGAGAGCGGCACCCATGTGTGTTTCACGGACCGGCATGCCGGGCACATCGGCCGTGGCGGCATGCGGCGATGGCGGCAGGCGGCGCAGGTTTGCACGAGCAACGTGCCGCGCGCCGTCCCGCTCCAAAACGGTCCGGCGTCGTCATCCTCAACGTCGGGAAGCAAGAATCCACTTTCCATCTTTCACCTCCGCAAGAGCAAGGCGCTGGTGGGCACGCCCTCGCCGCTGGTCACCAGGCAGCTCTCCGCACCCTCGACCTGACTGGTCGACGTGCCGCGCATCTGGCGTACACCTTCGAGCACGAGATTGAAGCCGTGCACGTACGCCTCCGACATGCCACCACCGGCGGTGTTCGTCGGCAGGCGACCGTTCGGCCATTCCAGCGCGCCATCGTTCGTGAAGGCAGCGCCTTCGCCACGCCCGCAGAAACCGTAGCCCTCCAACGACAGCGGGATGAGCGGGCTGAAGGCGTCGTAGAGTTGTGCGACGCGCACATCCTTCGGGTGAAAGTCGCTGTGCTTCCACAGCAGCCGCGCGCAGGCGTGTGACGGCCCGAGGAGCGGGTCGTCGCAGAAGTAGTTGGTCATCACCTGATGCTGCCGCGGGATGCTTTGGGCGAAGCTGTGCAAGTAGACGGGGCTCTGCCGCAGATCCCGCGCGCGCTCGGCCGACACAATCACGACAGCGAGCGCGCCGTCGGTCTCGAGACAGTTGTCGAAGAGGCACAACGGCTCGGAAATCCAGCGCGCCTTCATGTAGTCGTCGCGCGTCATCTTCTTTTCGTGCATGGTTGCGAGGGGATTGCGGTTGGCGTGCTTGCGGAACGCCAGCGCAACGTTCGCGAGGTGCTCCCGCGTCGCACCGAACTCGTGCATGTAGCGGCGGGTCAGCATGGCGATCTCGTCGACCGGCCGCAGCAAGCCGAACGGCCGACTCCACTGGGTTGCGCCGGCGAGGCGCTGGCTCACATTCGCCCACGGCCGGCTGCCCTTGGCCGAACGCTTGCGCGCCCGCCACGCCACGGCGACCTCGCATTGCCGGGTCGCGACGGCCATCGCCGCGTGTCCAACGGTGCCGCAGCCTGCACCACCGCCGTAGCCGATCTCGCCGAAGTAGGTGATGTCGCCGAGGCCGACGTTGCGCGCCACCTCCACTTCCCGCAAGTTCTCCAACGAGAACATCGCCAGGCCATCAACCTCCGACGGGCTGAGCCCGGCGTCATCGATCGCCATGGAGATCGCCTGACAGGCCAGCGACAGCTCGGTGTCCTCCAGCCCCTTTCCAAAGTGCGTCTGGCCGATACCGACAATTGCCGTGCGATCCTTGATCGTAGTGGTCATCTCCATTCCCTCACGCTCCGAGCGACCGAGCTTTGCAGATTGCGTGACAAGTTGGAACTGGCGCGGCAGGTTGCACAGACGCGTGCCGCAGGGCTATGCGATCGGCATGCGGACCGCGCCGCTCGACCTGCATAACTTCCTGCACCCACGCGTCGTCGCGATTATCGGCGTCACCGACACGCCTGGCCGGCCCGGATACTCGCTGTTCAAGAAGATCCGCGCCAAGGTCGAAAAGGAAGGCGGCATGGTTGTCCCCGTCAACCCGAAGCTGAAGATGGTGGACGGGCTGACTGCGTATCCGAGCATCAATGAGATTCCTCATCCCGTAGATCTCGCCGTCATCATGGTCGGCGATGCAGTCTCGGCGTTGAAGGAGTGTGTCGCCAAACGACCGAAGTTCGTCGTCATCTTCACGGCCGGTTTCGCGGAGACCGGCGAGCGCGGCGCGGCGCTGCAAGCGCAGATCGCCACGATCGCGCGTGACGCCGGCATCCGCGTTTTCGGACCGAACACCAACCTCAACGCGTTCGAGATCTTCAAGGATCTGCCCGGGAAGAAGATCGCGTTGATCACGCAGAGCGGGCATCAGGGCCGGCCGATCGTGCAAGGGGAGGAGTTCGGCATCGGCTTCAGCTACTGGATCCCGACGGGCAACGAGGTCGATCTCGAGTGCTGCGACTTCATCGACTACTTCGCCGACCACGAGGACACCGGCGTGATCGCGGCCTACATCGAAGGCTTCAAAGACGGCGAGCGCCTCAAGCGCGCTGCCGACCACGCCGCGCGGCGGCGCAAGCCGATCGTGCTCATCAAGGTGGGCCGCTCGGAGGCGGGGACGCGCATGGCGATGGCGCACACGGGGCACCTCGCCGGCAGCGATGCGGTGCATGACGCGCTCTTCAAGCAATACGGCATCACGCGCGTCAACGATCTCGACGAGCTGCTGGAGACGTCGGCCTTGTTCGCGCGCCTGTCACGGCCGCGTGGCGATGGTGTCTGCATCTACGGCATCTCGGGCGGTAGCGGCGCGCTCATGGCCGACCTCTGCGGTGCAGCAGGGCTGCGCCTGCCGGCGCTGGCTGAATCGACGCAGTCGGCGCTCCGCGAATTCATCCCCGCCTACCTCACCGTTGCCAACCCAGTCGACAATGGCGCAACGACGATCATGGCCGGGCACGGGCCGAAGATTCTCGACCGTCTGCTCGACGACCCGAACACCGACCTCATCATCTGTCCGATCGCCGGCGCGCTGCCGCCGATCTCCGACACGCTGGCGCGTGAGCTCGTCGCCGCGTGGCAGTCGGGCAAGAAGCCGATCGTCGTCGTGTGGGGATCGCCGAAGCTCGACGACGCGGCATTTCGCGTCCTGGTCGAGGGACGTGTTCCCCTCTTCCGCAGCTTCCGGAACGCCGTGAACGCCCTCAAGGCGTACTTTGCCTACCACCGCTTCGCCGACACCTACGAGTCGCCGTTCGATGTCCCTCCCGTAGCGGCGGGTTTCAAACCCGCTCTTCCAGCGGCCGCGGGACCGCTGAGCGAACACGACAGCAAGACGCTGCTCACGCAGATCGGTATCGCCATCACCCGCGAAGAAGTCTGCGTCAGTGCCGGCGACGCGGTGCGTGCCGCGCTCGACATCGGCTTCCCCGTGGCGATGAAGATTCATTCCGCCGGCATCCCACACAAAAGCGAGGCAGGCCTGGTGCAGTTGAATCTGCGGAGCGAAGACGAGGTCACGGTTGCCTTCGCCGACCTCGAAGACCGTGCACGGGCGCATCACCCCGCGGCCCGCATCGATGGTGTGCTCGTACAGGAGATGGTCACCGATGGTATCGAGACGTTGGTCGGCATCGCACGCGATCCGGTGCTCGGTCCGACCGTCGTCTTCGGGCTCGGCGGTATCTTCGTCGAGGTGATGAAAGACGTGGCGATGCGCACGCTGCCGCTCACCCCCCGCGACGCCACAGCGATGGTGCGCGAGATTAGAGGCTTCGCGATCCTCGATGGCGCGCGCGGCCGGCCAGCGGCGGATGTTGAGGCGTTGGTCGACGCAGTCTGTAGGGTGGCCGCGCTGGCTCACACTGCGGGGGATCGTTTGCAGGAACTCGACATCAACCCGCTGATGGTTCTGCCGAAGGGTCGTGGCGTGAAGGCCGCGGACGCTCTGGTCGTGTTGCGGTGATTGCCCCGTAATCCGATCGGATGAATCAGCTGACTGCCCGCATGTGCCGGCTGGCAGCGACGAGGGCGCGGAGGGCGGCTTTGACCGCGTCCGCGCTGCCAAAGTGTTCCCACAGCTCCGGTTCCAGAAACACCGCGTATTCATAGCCGGGCTGCAACCGTGCGTAGCGATGCGGCTGA
>JBGQHM010000511.1:0-4075 GCA_041497995.1 Binatia bacterium
CGCCGCTCACCGAACTTGTGGGCAATGCGGCCGGCGTGGATCAGGGGCACCTCAAGATTGGTCCGGGGCAAGGCGGGGCCGGGGAGACCTTATGGGCGATCTTCGTTGACTCAAGCGGCACGCGGGCCCCAGGCGGCGACGGTTACGGGGCTGGGCGCCCTCTCCTCTTTCAGTCCCATCGTCACAGTCCCCGGGTCGCTCCATGGAAATATTGGCGACATCGCTGTGGGTCCGGCCGGACAGGTCGCGGTAGCGTGGCGCAATGACTCCAGTGCTGTCGGACCTACCGATATCTTCATGGCCCTCGATCCCGACGGCCTCGGACCCGCTCCATTCGGAACGTCGGTGCCATTCATCCTGACCACCAACGTTGGCGGGGCAGAGCCGATACCCGCGCAACCCCAACGCGGCGTGGATGCTATGGTCACTCTCGATTATGACCGCAGCAACGGCCCGCACCGCGGCCGACTGTACATGGTGTACAACAACGAGATGCCGCAGAACAGTGACGATCTCGATGTCTACGTGACCTACTCAGACAGCAACGGCAACCAAGGAACCTGGAGTGCTCCGGTGAGAATCAACGATGATTTCTCCACCAATAGTCAGTTCCTGCCGCGCCTCGCCATCGACCAATCATCCGGCGCCCTGGGCGTGTGCTGGCACGACGCTCGGAACGATCGGGCCGACCACACGCCCGGCGACATCGACACGGACAACGCGCCGAACACCGACACGGAATTTTTCTGTTCGGCAAGTTTCACGGGCGGCGCCACATGGCTTACCAATGCGCGCGTCAGCGGCGGGTCCTCGAATCAGGCGCGTGCTAACGGGCCGAATGGCGTAGGCGGTCTCGACTACGGCGACTACCTGGGGTTGACGTTCAACAACCGCATCTTGCATCCCGCTTGGGCGGACAACTCCAACAGCACCGGCACGAACCCGAACGGAAACCTCAAGCTCGACATCTACACGGACCGTGCGATGGTCAGCCCGTGCGCGGCGGACTGCACCGGCAACGACCAGGTCACCATTGATGAGCTGGTGACCGCGGTGAACATCATGCTGGGTACGGCGAGTCTTGGCGCGTGCAACGGTGCCGACCTGGACCGGGACGGTTGGGTCACTGTCGACGAAATCAGTCAAGCGATTCTGGATTCACTGCAAGATTGCCCCGGGGTCGGTAGCGGGGCCCGAGCAGCGATGCTCGGTCAGACCGAGGAGGCAGGGTCGCCAAACAGCTCACAGCTCGGAGCCGGCCCGTTGGCGGCGACGGCGGTTACCACGCTGACTATCGGGAGCGTGAGCGGAAGCCGAGGGGCGACGGTTGGCATACCGATTACCTTGAGCGGCGGCCCGGGCGGCTACGTCGGAGCGCAGGTCGACGTGGTGTATTCAACTGCCGTCCTGACGGCATCGAACCCGTCGACCCCGTGCACGTTGAACGCTCCGGGCATGCCGGCAAGTACCCTCAAGACGTCCTTCCCGACGAACCCGCCCGCGCCGCCGGGCAAGAAGCGGCTGCGCGTCGCGGTGATCGACACCGCCAACCAGACGCAGTTCGGGAACGGTGCCTGGGTGAGCTGTTCGTTCCAGATCCTGTCGAATGCTCCGCTGGGAGGTTCGACAGTGGCCGGTGAGCTGCAGGTTGTCAGTGACGCAGCGTCACGAAAGATCCCGTCCGCCGTAGTGAACGGCGTGGTGACGGTACGCTGAGACCGATTCGCAAATGTGGGTGCCATCGTTGAGTGCCAAGTTGAGAAGAACGAGGACTGCCGGGGCCATCTTCCTGACCTGTCTTGCACTGCGGGTTCCTGCACTGTCGGCCGATTGGGGAGTCGCCGCAGCCGAGGTGTCGTCTGCGCCGACGGATGCGGACTCGGGCCCCGTGCCCATCTGCCACGGCGACTGTAACGGCGACGGCGCGGTGACCATCGATGAGATCATTCGGATCGTAAGCATCATCCTCGGTAACGAGGCCGCCACATGCGCCGATATCTATCCCGGTCGGGGCATCGAAGCCGCGATCCTCGCGGTGAACAGTGCGCTGCGGGGCTGCCAGACCTTCACATACCGTCTAACCTCGGCCAGCGCGATTGCGTACTCGCCACCGCCGCCAAACGACAACGTCCTTGTCGAAGAGCCACTGTCAGGCACTTTCGTCGCCGTCCCCACGGATTCGCCGTCCGGCGGGGCCAATTCCCTCTTCTACTTCAGCATCACAAGTGTCCAGTTCCAGAGCGCCACGTTTACGGTTTCGGGTCACCGCGGGAGCATCGCAACATTTACCCTGTCCGATGAAGGGACAGTTGCCCCAGTCATGTCGGTCTCAATAAATGGACAGGGGCTAGAGTTGTGCGGCATATCAACGTTCTCCGTGTTTTCTGGCGAATGCCCAGCGGAACAGCCAGTGTGTGAATACCCACCTGGTTTTCAGGGACTCGAGATCTGCACCACGCTGTTAGAGCCGTTGCTTTGCGGCACTCCAATGTGCGAGACGATCCGCGCTGGCAGCCGCAGCGGCTATAGCCTTACGCTCTTCGCTGCCCCCGAGGGTTGAAGATGCGACATTCAGACGGAGGAGGGCGTGACATGAAGGCAACACAGCACACAACAGCAGCTCTCGGTGCAGTCTGCGGCGTCCTCTTGATGATGTCTGCTGCGCGTGGGCAGGAATTGGTCCAGGGGGTGGTGTGTCAGGCGGGATCGACGGCGATCCGTGACCTCGCACCCCTCGGGCCGAGTGTGATGACGACCATGGAGGCAACGGAGCCGTTGATCAGCCTCGTGGAGCCGGATGAATTCATTGCTTCACGACCCGATCCTGTCGTTCAGAGCTTGGCTGGTCCTCTCGTCGCCACGACGCTGGGGGTAAATGTTGAAGGGATTGCCGCACCAGCGGGGGGAGATCGGCCTGATGCCACGGGTGCCGTTGGACCTTTCCAATACGTTCAGGCGACAGGTGAGAAGTGGGCGGTATTCAACAAGTCCACGGGACAAATGGTGCCTGGGTGGCCTCGTCAGACGCGCCAGCTTTGGCAAGCTCTGGGCAACCATGTGTGCTCGACCAACGAGTCCGGCGACGTAGTCGTGCGCTACGACGAACTGGCAAACCGCTGGGTCGTCAGCGCCCTTCCAAAGTTTACCACCACTTCCTACTACTGCGTTGCCGTCTCGACCACGCACGACGCAACAGGGACTTATAACGTGTGCGCTTTTCCGACGAAGCTTCCCTCTGATCCCACGAGCGCATTCCCCGACTATCAGAAGCTGGGTGTCTGGCCAGACGCGTACTACACGTCTGCCATCCCCGGTGGCGATGGCGTCGGACGGGCGTGCGCGATCCAACGCAGCGTAATACTGGATCGCACCATGTTGTTGTCTGGGGTTGTTCCCAAGATGGTGTGTTTCAAGAAGGACTCACTCGGCAACAACCTCCCCGCGAGCTTGGTGCCGTCGGATCTCGATAGCGTGCCGTCGCCGACCTCCCCGCCGGTCACCGGACCCAACTATTATCTGAGCCTTGATCTCCCAAATGCGAAGCTGAATCTCTGGAAGTTCCTAGTGAATTTCACGACCCCCGGGAGCTCTACGTTCGTTGGTCCGACGCCCGTTGCCGGCGTCTCTTCGTTCACGCCTCCGTGCAATTCTTCCAGTACCAATCAGCCATGCGTTCCGCAGCCGGGCACGGTCCAGAGACTTTGGACGGTAGGTACCCGGCTGATGGACCGGCTGGTCTACCGAAGCTTTCTTGATCACCAGTCGCTCGTGGTGAACCACTCCGTTCAGGCACCGAGCGTATCAGTTCCGAATAGAACTGCCGTTCGCTGGTACGAGATCCGCAACCCGGCCACCGCACCGACTGTGTCGCAAAGCGGCACCTTTGCTCCCGACGACTTCCACCGCTGGATGGGCAGCATTGCGATGGACCGGCAGAGCAACATCGCCGTCGGCTACAGCGTATCGGGCAAGGTGCCAAGCCCAGGGCTGTTTCCGTCGATCCGCTTCACGGGCCGCCTGTGCGGTGATCCTTCGGGAATGCTGCAGGCAGAGAACACTGTCGAAGCAGGAGCCG
>JBGQHM010000512.1:0-3988 GCA_041497995.1 Binatia bacterium
CCAATGAACCGACTGATCCAATCCGTCATGCCCGCAGTCTTCAAGCGGGCATCCAGGAGGGGGCGCGGAGTGGATTCCCGCTTGAGGATTGCGGGAATGACGAAAGGACCGACCAGAGTGACTGGTTCATTGGCCCAACATACCCGTGCCGCACGGGTCGGGCTCTCAGGGTGAGCGGAAGAATTCCATTGAGATGGATTCCTGAACCGCTCGTGCTGAGGCTCTCGAAGCACGTTCTTAGCGACACGCGAGCGGGACGTCTCTACTTCTCCAACTCTTCGCGAATCGAGTACATCTTCTGGCGCGCTTCGGAGATGTACGTATCGAGGTTGCGCCGGTGGTTGGCGAACAGGCCGTCGGGCCGGCCGTCGAAGACGATGAGCGGCTTGAGGGCCGCCGCCTGATCGAGCGCGGCCGCGACTTCATTGAAGAGTGTGTGGATCACCGGCTTGGTCTCGAACTCGTGCTGGTACTCGCGTCCGACCGCCAGCACCAGGTGGTGAATGACGTGCGCGAAGCCTTGGGCATGGTAGAAATCGTCGTCGACTTCCAGGAACGCCTCGGGCTCTCGATACAGCCGGGCGTGTGCATCACCGAGGAGATCGCCCCACGTCTGGAACAACCGGAGCAGCTCCATGTTGCGTTGATTGATCGGCCGCGACGTGGGTGGTGACGCCTTGAGCCCGGCGACGTACGCCCGCAGGTCCTTGATACCCTCGCGAAACTTCCCCTCCGCTGAGGGCAGCCACAGCCGCTCGGCATCGTTGCGGAATGCCGTGTCCGCCGCGACGAGGTTGGGATCGTACTGGTCGCTCGACACCTTGGTCAGGTGATCCTTGAACACCCGGACGCTGTCGCGGATTGCCTGGATGATGCCGAGCTGGCGATTGGCGTTGTTGTCGGCCCACAGTCGCGGTCCCCAAAGAATGAAGTCGTTCGGACGCCAACCGGTGAAGCCATCGAGCTCGTGCTCCATCAGCGCGATGATCGTCCCCGCGAACGCTTCGCCGCCGACCATGGGCTGGTCGAGGGGAAACTGTTTCGCGACGTCGAACGGCAGCACGTTGTGGTGTTTCTGGCCGACGTGCAACACCACCGGCCCGACGACGGAGATGAGCAGAAGGGCCACGAGCCCTGCCACCAACCAGCCGCGCACTTTGGTACCAGTATCAGCCATGCATCCTCTCGTGCTTCACTTGTTGCGTTCTGTGGACGACGGCCCGTGCGCCGCGTTGTCCCGCAGCCGTCGCGCCTCCTCCAAACGCAGCTTGATGGCGCGCTCGTCACCGATCTCGGTCGGCTCGTAGTAGCGCCGGTCTTTGAGCGTGTCGGGCAAGTGCTGTTGCGCCACGACGTGCCCTTCGTAGTCGTGCGCGTACTTGTACCCGCGGCCGTAGCCAAGGTGCTTCATCAGCGGCGTCGGCGCGTTGCGCAGATGCAGCGGCACGGGGAGCGGCCCATACTGCTTCACGTCCTCGGCCGCGGCGAGCATGGCTTTGTACGACGCGTTCGACTTCGGGGCCGAGGCCAGATAGGTCGCCGCCTGCGACAGCGGAATACGGCCCTCGGGCAGACCAATGAAGTGAAACGCGTCCTTGGCCGCGACTGCAACCTGCAACGCCCGCGGGTCAGCGTTCCCAACGTCCTCGGCCGCGAACACGACCATGCGACGCGCGATGAACAGCGGATCCTCGCCCGCTTCGATCATGCGCATCATCCAATAGACCGCGGCGTCGGGATCGTTGTCGCGCATGCTTTTGATGAAGGCGGAGATGATATTGTAGTGCTCCTCCCCCGCCTTGTCGTAGAGCAACGCACGGTGCTGCGCGGCTTCCTCTGCGAGCTGTAGGTCGATCGTTTGCCGCTGCTTGGTAGTGGCCAGATCCGCGGCGGCTTCGAGAGCGTTGAGCCCAAGACGCGCATCGCCACGCGCATAGTCGGCGAGAAAGTCCAGCGCCACCGGTTCGATCTGGAGCTTGCGGGTACCGAGGCCACGCTCGTCATCCGCCAACGCCCGTTCGAGCAACTCGCGCACTGCGGTAACCGGCAACGGCTCCAGAACCAGCACGGACGTCCGCGACAGGAGCGGCGCAATCACTTCGAAGGACGGGTTCTCGGTGGTCGCACCGATGAGCGTGACGGTGCCGTCCTCGACGTAGGGCAAAAAAGCGTCCTGCTGTGCCTTGTTGAAACGATGGATCTCGTCGACGAACAAGATGGTGCGCCGGCCGTGCTGCTGCAGCTGCTCCTGCGCCTCCGCAATCAGCTCGCGGAGCTCGCGTACGCCTGACAGCACGGCAGAGAAATGAACGAAGTGCGCCTGCGTCGAAGTGGCAATGAGCAGCGCCAGCGTCGTTTTGCCGCTGCCCGGCGGGCCCCAGAGAAGCAGCGAGTGCAGCCGCTGCCCATCGACCATGTCGCGTACCAGGCGGCCGGGGCCGACAAGGTGCGTCTGGCCGACAAACTCCTCCAGCGTCCGCGGCCGCATGCGCTCCGCCAGGGGCGCCCCGCGCCGTTTGGCGCGCTCGCCTTCGGCTGCGAACAGATCCGGGCCGCCGCGCGTCGCCGTCCGTCGTGCCATGGCCGGAACCCTAGCACACAGCCAATAGACGAACACCCCGAGGCACCTCGCGGGTAGGGGCACGGCATGCCGTGCCCCTACCCGTGGAACGCACCGCATGATAGGCGGCAGCTGCGACACGCATGCGCACCTATCGACTCGACCGCCGCCTCTCTCACGCCGATGTCGACTTCCTCGGTGAGCTCAAGATCCCCGCCCTGCTCGGGCTGTTGGAACAAGCCGCCGTCGAGGCATCGGCCGCAGTCGGCTTCGACACCGAGCGGTACACGCGGGCGCGGCGCCTTTGGATCATTCGCCGCACGCGGTTGGAGCGCGCGGTCCCCGTGGGTGGCGGCGATACCCTCGAGGTTGAAACCCAGGTCATCGACTTTCGTCGGGCACGCTCGCTCCGGCGCTACATCGTTCGCCGCGGCGCGACGGTCATCGGTCATGCGACGACGGATTGGGTCTATTGCGACGCGGACAGCGGGCGTCCGGCACGCATTCCCGTCGAGATGCAACAAGCGTTCACCGACGGTGCCGCGCTGCCGACGTTGCCGCGCGCCGAGTCGCTGGCGCCCGAGCCCGCGGCGGCCGCGGTGCGGTATGAGCTGACTGCGCAGCCCTCGCACCTTGACCACGTCACACACGTCAACAACGCCGTCTACGCCAGCTACCTGGAGGACGGAGCTTTCACCCTGTTCGCCGCCCACGGCTGGCCGCTCGCGCGTATGCTTGCAGCGGGCGGAGCACTGCGCGTCCGCTGGCTCGACATCGAATATCTGAGCGACGCGCTGGCAGGCGATCAGCTGGTCGTGCAGAGTTGGTTGCCAGATCCGGACGGGTTCGATGCCGCCCGCGAGACCCTCAGCAGCGCTCCCGTGCTGCAGATGATTGTCCGTGCCGACGGCACGCAGGTCATGCGTGCACGAAGCGACTGGGTGTGGCGCCACAAGCCGCCGGTGGTGGGCGACGCCCCCACTGCCTAAGAGCACCGTGCCGTACGCTCCGTGACAACGGGCGCCGCTCGGTGTATATGCCGTGGCCGCAGCAGACGTGGGGTACCGCAGATTCTATGGGCACGGTGATCGACCTACAGACCCGCCGGACGATCAAAGGACCGGACACTCCGCGCGCGCGCCGCGTGGTCTGTACGCAGTGCGGCGAACGGCATCCCGTCATTCGCCTCGGTACCGGCAGCGAACGCTGCGTCACCGCTTTCAGCGACGGGCCGCATTGGTTCTGCCGCAACCGTGGCTGCCGCGCCGCGTGGCTGGCGACGCACCCGCGGCGCATCACCTGACGCCGCCGTCAGTCCCGACCCCACGCCTCGAACACCAACTTCGACACGTCAGCGATCACGTCGTTGAACGGATGGTTGTCGCCGGTGATGAAATCCGGCTCGCCGCGAATCTGCACGGCGATGGC
>JBGQHM010000513.1:0-3987 GCA_041497995.1 Binatia bacterium
ATCAAAGGACACGGTGGGGACGGTGGCGCATCGATCGCCGACGACGAGCCGTCCGCGGAGCACACGCGGCCCAGCCGCGCCTGGGCCGCCAAAGTGCTTGCCGTCTGTCTTACGTTGTGGATCGGTCCGCTCGGAGCGCTGGCGCTGTGGCATGGTACGACTCACGTGTTTTTCCAGCAGGCGCTGTTCTTCTCGAAGGCGGCGATGGTCACCTTCGGCGGCGCCTACGCCGTCCTGCCGTACATCGCACAGGCTGGGGTAGAGACGTACCACTGGCTGCAGCCCGGGCAGATGATTGACGGGCTGGGACTGGCGGAGACCACGCCCGGGCCGTTGATCATGGTGGTGGCGTTCGTCGCCTACGTCGGCGCGTGGACACAGGCTGGCAGCCTGTCGCCCGCAGTCGCGGGCGTCATCGGCGCGTTGGTGGCGACCTACTTCACGTTCTTGCCGTGCTTCCTGTGGATCTTCCTCGGTGCGCCATACATCGAGCAGACGCGCGGCAACGTGCGCCTCAGCGCAACGCTGTCGGCAATCACCGCCGCGGTCGTCGGCGTCGTGTTGAACCTCGCGGTCTTCTTCGGCCAACACGTGCTGTTCCCGCAGCCGTGGCGCATCGACCCCGTCGCTGCCGCACTTGCTGCGGTCGCATTCATTGGCCTGTCACGCCTCAAGTGGGACGTGCTCTACGTCGTCCTCGGCGGTGCCGCGGTGGGGTTAGTGTACAAGCTCCTCATCGCGGCGTGAGGTCTGCAGCTTGACGCGGCTGCGTAGGGTCCGCTGCGCGAACCATCTTCCTGGACAGCAGGATCCGCCTACACAGATGGTCCGCACAGCGGACCCTACTCCATTGCGGTCTCATTGAGATCATCGAATCTCGTCGGTGTCAGCACCTTGTCCCCGCAGCTGCACCCCCAATCAGCCGGATACGTTCCCTGACGAACGTCTCGATGGAACGTCGAGTACGGCCAGGCGTGCGGACAACTGACGAGACCGTGCTTCACTGGATTGTAGTGAATGTAGTCGAGGTGCCGTTCGAGTTGCTTCTCGTCACGGATTGCGTGCTCCCAGAAGCGGCGCTGCCACACACCTCGACGACGGTTGCGCCGTCGCGAGTCGTTCCGCGGCTCTTCGCTGCCACGGCTTGCAAGCCACTGCTTGGTGAACTGCTTCTTGATGAACGCCCAACGGCGCGAGAAGTCGGTGTCGTCAGTCGGAAGAGTCCAGATCACGTGCAAGTGGTCGGGCAGGAGCACCAAAGCGTCTGTTGTGAATGGCCAACGTGCGTGACATTCGCGCAGCGCCCCCCGCAAAGACGCACGCGCTGCATCGTTGCAGAGGAAGCGTTACCGGTTCTCCGTGACCACAGTGAAGAAGAAGGTCCCGCCAGGCACATGAGCCCGGCGATACATCGGCATGCACGGAGCATAGCATGGGAGCAGAGAGTGGTCCGCACAGCGGACCCTACGCATCAAATTCTTGTAGGGTCCGCTGTGCGGACCATCTTTTTCTTGCGCTCTACCGTAGCAACGCCTCCAGCCCCGCCCACTCCGTCACTGGCGCCGAACAGGTCATGTTGTGGCAGACGTAGACCGTCGGCTTGCCGTCGAGCTGGCCTTTGCCTTGCAGCAGCGACGGTAGCGCTTCACCGCGTGATGGGTCGATGACCGTCAGCGTGCGGTTCGGAACGTACGTGCGACGGATGTGTTGCAGCAACTCAGCACCATCACCCGCAGACGTCGTGACGACGACGATCTCGCGGGGCTTCTGCGTGTAGAAGTCGACGGCGCCCAACATATTGGCGAAGCCGAACGGCTGCTCGCGCATCGGGCCGGCATACAACCGCAGCAACGCCTCGGCGCGTTCGAGGTACGTCGCAGTCTCTGTGTAGTGATACAGGCGCAACAGGTTGCGCGCCGCCACCGAGTTGCCCGATGGGATCGAGCCGTCGAAGGCCGGCTTGCTGCGCACGATGAGCGCCTCGTGATCGTCGCTGGTGAAGAAGAAGCCGCCGGCCTGCGCGTCCCAGAAATGTGCGATCATCGAGTCGGTCAGCGCCGTGGCGCGTTCGAGATGGCGACGGTCCTGGGTCAGCTCGAACACATCGAGGAGCGCGGCGATGAAGAATGCGTAGTCGTCGAGGTAGCCATTCAGTTTTGCGACGCCGTCCTTGAAGGTGCTGAGCAGGCGCTCGCCGCGTTGCAGCGTCGTCTCGATGAAGGCCACACCGTCCGCCGCAATCTGCTGGTAGCGCGGCTCGCCGAGCACCTCGGCAGCCTTAGCGTACGCGGTGATCATCAGCGCGTTCCACGCCGTGAGCATCTTGTCGTCGAGGCCAGGTTTGATGCGCTGCTCACGCACCGCGAACAGCTTGGCGCGCCCGTCGGCGAGGAGTCGACGGAGCTCCTCAACGTCGCGCCGGAACATCTTCGCGAGCTGCTCCACTTCGAGCGTCACATGCAGAATGTTGCGGTGCTCGAAGTTGCCGACTTCAGAGATGTCCCAGTAGCGGCAGACGATCTCCGCCGCGTCGTCGCCCAGAATGCGGCGGACTTCGGGGACATCCCAGAGAAAAAACTTGCCCTCCTCACCCTCGCTGTCGGCGTCCTGCGTCGAGTAGAAGCCGCCGGCGGCGCTGCGCATCTCACGCGTGACGTACTCGAGCACGTCGCGCGCAATGTCGCCGAAGAAGCGGTCACCGGTCAACTGATAGGCAACCAGATACAGCGGCACGAGCTGCGCGTTGTCGTAGAGCATCTTCTCGAAGTGCGGTACCAGCCAGCGCTCGTCGACCGAGTAGCGGTGGAAACCGCCGCCGAGCTGATCGTAGATGCCGCCGTGCGCCATCTGGCGCAGCGTCTGCAGGACCATATCGAGGTATTTCTGCTGGCCGGTACCTCGGTAGGCGCGCAGGAACAGCTCGAACACCGCTTCGTTGGGAAACTTCGGCGCCTGGCCGATACCGCCGTGCACGGCGTCGTACGCGCCGGACAGTTTGCCGGCGGCGTCGGGAACAAGGGACGCATCGAGTGACTGCCCCGACGGCTGCAACGCCTCCATGCGCTGCAGACCGGCCATCAATTGGCCCACGGTCTTCTGCACGTCCTCCGGCTTCTCGCGGTACGCCTGTGCAATCGCGAGCAGCACACGGCGGAAGCTGGGCAACCCATGGCGGTCCTCCGGTGGGAAGTAGGTGCCGCCGTAGAAGGGCTTGCCGTCGGGTGTGAGGAACACGGTCATCGGCCACCCGCCACGGCCGGTGAGCATCTGCACCGCGTTCATGTAGATGTGATCGACGTCGGGTCGCTCCTCGCGGTCCACCTTGATGCTGACGAAGTGCTGGTTCATCAGTTGCGCAGTCGCCTCGTCCTCGAACGACTCGTGCTCCATCACGTGACACCAGTGGCAAGCGGAGTAGCCGACGCTCAGCAAGATGGGTTTGTTCTCGCTGCGGGCTCGCGTCAGGGCTTCCTCCCCCCACGGATACCAGTCGACGGGATTGTGCGCGTGCTGCCGGAGGTAGGGACTGGTCTCGTGGATCAAGCGATTGGTGTGTGTGGGCACGAGTTGCTCCTTGGCGCGTGCTGCCGGCGTAGACGGCTGCGGACCGGTCCAGTTGAGTGGGCTCTCAGCATCCGTCTTGCACGCTGACAGGTCAAGGTACCCGCACGCGCTTGCCTCGTGCGAGCCAATCCTCCATAGGAGGCTCGACGCACGATGCGGATCATCTCGACCTTTTCCGTCGTCGCCTACGACCCGGCTACAGAGTCGTGGGGAGTGGCGGTTCAGTCACGGTTCCTCGCTGTCGGCAACGTCGTGCCGTGGGCGGAGGCGGGAGTCGGTGCGGTCGCGACGCAGGCACTCGCCAATCCCCGCTTCGGCCCGCTCGGGCTGGGGATGCTGAAGCAAGGGCGGAGTGCGGAGGAGACCGTGGCCGAGCTCATTGCAGCCGACCCGGGTCGCGAACAACGGCAGGTCGGAGTGGTC
>JBGQHM010000514.1:0-3986 GCA_041497995.1 Binatia bacterium
CGGAATGATCGCCTGCGGAATGAGCCGGCCGTTCGATGGCCCACAGAACTCCAACAGCCACTCGTTGTAGGCGCGCACGCAGGCGCACTGCAGCTCGCGTTCGTCGGTGTAGGTGCGCGCACCGGCGAGCGTCACGCTCGGGTACATGACCTGTGCATACAGGCCGTCGGCGTCGAGGTCCTTCAGGCGCTCTTCGGTGTCGAAGCTGCCCGGCCGAATCGATTCGTACTTGTAGCCCGACGGACGGAACTGCAAGTAGCTCAGGCCGGCAGTTGCCGTGAGGCCGACGGGTCGCAGCTTCTTGCCGTCGTCGAACGACCACACGTCGCCGTCGTCCTTGTGGATCACCTTGGGTGCGCGGTTCTTGAGCCGCTGTGGCACACGGTCTTGCCAGAGACTCGGCGGCTCATTGACGTGGGCGTCAGAGTCGATGATCGGGTAGTCGATGCTAGCGACTTCGGCGAACAGTTCGCTCATGATGACCTCCGGAAAAAGTCAAAACGCAAAACGTGGGGATGGGAGCACATCAAGCTGCGACTTCCGTAGGGTCCGCTGTGCGGACCATCCTTCTGCGCACACCGCGGCTGAATGTGGTCCGCACAGCGGACCCTACGACCATCAGACGCGCCGGCCATTCTCCCTTCTCTTCACTGTTTCCCTTCATTTGTCCGCCGGCGCAAACAACGGCGCCATCACCTCGCGTGCAACACCCGGATATCGCAACGGCCGAAATACGACCCGTACGGGCATCTCGCAGCGGAGATCTGCGTGGTTGCAGTCGACGATGTAGCTCACCACGCGCACGGCGGGATCTTCCTGCAACGCAACGAGGCCGCTGACGAACGGTAGCTGCTCCTTGAACTGTGGGATCCACGCGTGATGCAGCACGGACCACGAGAAGAGGGTGCCGCGTCCGCTGACGGGCGTCCACGTGAGGCGCGTGCCGCCGCAGTAGCGGCATGGTGGCTCGGGGTACCACACGTAGTGGCCACACGCATCGCAGCGTGTGATCAGCAGCTCGCCGCGCGCCGCGCCAGTCCAAAACTCGCGTGTTGGTTCCCAGGTGACGTCGGGCAACGGGAAATCCAGATGCATCACTGCCTCCCGAGAATCAGCGTGCTCGCTTGCGGTCCGGTGTACCCGCCATAGATCCCGATCTGCGCGTCCTGCACTTGCGCCGCGGCCGTATGGCGCAGCTGTCGGACGATCTCTACGACGTGGGCGATACCGAGGACGTAGGCGTGTGACAGCATGCCGCCGTGCGTATTGTACGGCAGCTTGCCGGAATCGAAGTGGAGCGTGTCGCCCGAAACGAAGCGCCCGGCGTCGCCCTTTGGGCAAAAGCCCATGTCCTCGATCTGCATGAGCGATACGATGGTGAACGGGTCGTAGCAGGCGAGCACGTCGACGTCCTCGCGGTGAAGGCCCGCCATCGCGAACGCGCCGGGTGCGGCGAATACCTGCGGGGTTGAGGTGAACGCACCTTGCTGTGACCAGTACGCGCCGGTGCGTGAGTTGCCGACACCGACGCCGATCACGGCGATGATCGGCTGGCGCAGGTCGCGGGCGCGCTCCATCGAGGTCATGATGTACGCTGCGCCGCCGTCGGAGATGAGACAGCAGTCTTCCTTACGAAACGGGTCGGCGATGAGCGAGCTGCGCAAGTAGTCGTCGAGCGAGAGTGGCTTGTGGCGCATAACTGCGTCAGGGTTGAGTGTAGCGTGCCGCCGGCACGCGACCGCGATGGCGCCGAGCTGCTCGGGGGTCGTTCCGAACTCGTACATGTGGCGCCGCGCGATGGTGGCGAAGTAGACCGGTTGCGGGAACCAGCCGAACGGTACCTCGAGGTTCTGCTTGTACAGGTCCTCGGCGTGCACGTGTCCGGGGCCGCCGACCATTTGCGGCCGCTGCGTCGCCCACGCGACCGAGAAGGTGTTCAACACGTACTTCGCCTTGCCCGATCGAATCGCCAGCGCCGCGTCGTACGGCGCCGAGCCGGCCCACACCATGCCGCCGCCTTTGTCGGACACCCACATGTCGTGCGACGTTCCGAAGTGCGAATGGTAGGCGTCGGCAGTGAATTGGTCCCCCGAGAACGGGACGTACATGATGCCGTCGATATCCGACGGCGTCAGCCCGGCGTCGGCGAGCGCCCGCTCGGTTGCCTGCGCCGCGATCTCCTGCGTCGTGCGTCCCGACGCCTTGGTATAGTCGGCGTCACCGATTCCGACGATGGCGATCTCACCACTCACATCCTCGAGGTTGCTGGCGAAGCCCCAGTCGGTGGTGATCATCGGCGGCAGACTAGTCCAGAGAGTAGATCGAGGTCCAGCACCATCGGATGCCTACTGATCGACTTGACGCTGCGGGTTCAAATGGAGCAGAAGCTGGAGACGACTATGCGCCTCGAAGAGATCGCTCTCACCGACCTGGACGTGGTCGGCGGCCGGACCGTCGGTGGGCGATCCTCGACTCGTTCGACGCGATCGCACTGTCCGGCCCCGTCGAGTGGACACGCAGCAACAAGCACACCGGCGTGCGTCACATGCGGTGACGTTGCACCGGAGCCGCGAGCGGGTTCGTTTCCACGACCGTCGCCGCCCCGTTTGAAGCGACGGTGGCGCCGCTGTATGCTCCGCGCCACAACTGAATGGAGCGACTATGCTGACCACTGGGCCCCGCATCATGCGACTGCTGAGCACACTGCCGATTGCCGTTGCACTGTCCGCGTCGGGCTGCACGCGCAGTGAACCACGGCCCGCGGCGGATCCGACGACGAAGCGCACAACGCAATCGGGTGATCTAGTGGGTACGCAAGCGCGTTACAACAGCGATGCGTGGCTCGGCATCCGGTACGCCGCCCCGCCAGTCGATGCGTTGCGTTGGCGCGCGCCGCAGCCACCCGCCGCGTGGAGCGGTACGCGCGAGGCGCTGGCGTTCGGTGCGCCGTGCACCCAGTACACCAGCCCCTTCGCCGGAGTCGCGGGCAAGCACGCGAACGAGCCGGCCGGCAGCGAGGACTGCCTGTACCTGAACGTGTGGACACCACGCTTTGCCGCCGACCAAGTGCCGACCGGCGCGGCGCGTTTGCCAGTCATGGTGTGGATTCACGGCGGTGGTAACACCATCGGCGAAGGCGGCTTCTACAACGGCGGCAATCTGGCGGCGACGCACAACCTCGTTGTGGTGACGCTGAACTACCGACTCGGCCCGTTCGGCTGGCTGCGCAACGCGGCACTGCGTGGCGACGGGACGAGTGAGCTCGATCGTTCCGGCAACTTCGGGACGCTCGATCTCGTCCGCGCGCTCGAATGGGTGCGTGACAACATCGCCGCGGTGGGCGGCGACCCCGGCAACGTCACCATCTTCGGCGAGTCCGCCGGCGGCACCAACGTCAACTCGTTGCTGCTCTCGCCGCAGGCGCGGGGGCTGTTTCACCGCGCCGTTGTGGAGAGCGGCGGCTTCTATATGAGCGAGGTGTCACGCGCAGAGAACTTCACCGACGACGCCCAACCAGGCGAGGCCAACAGCTCGAATGAAATGCTGCTGCGCCTGTTGATCACGGACGGCGCGGCTGATCGCGCCGCGGCGAAGCAACGCTTGGCGGGGATGCGCCCCAACGAGGTCGAGCGCTACCTGCGCAGCAAAACGAACGTCGAGCTCTTGCAAGCCTACACGCCTATGCCCGGCGCCGGCATGATCCGCATGCCAACGGTCTTCCGCGAGGGTGTCGTCCTTCCGGAGGAGGACCCGATGCACCGCCTCACGCGCACCGACGGCTACAACCGCGTGCCGGTGATGCTGGGGACGAATCGCGACGAGAACAAGCTTTTCATGTTCGCCGATCCAGCCGCAGTGCGGCGGATCCTCTGGGTCATTCCACGCCTGCGCGACGAACGGCAGTACAACCTGACGGCCGAGTATATGGCGAGGATGTGGAAGGCCAATGGCGCGGACGAGCCGGCGGCGGCGATGCGCGTCACGCA
>JBGQHM010000515.1:0-3888 GCA_041497995.1 Binatia bacterium
ACGTCACATGCTCCGCAAATTCGATCTGAGAACCATACCAAATCGAATCGAGGACACCGCCCGGAAGCTCGCAACATTGACGCGACGGTGCCCGATTGGCGGGGCGGGCAGGGCAGCTGCGGGGTGATTCGACCAATCATCCGCCGGCGTCACGCCTAGACCAGCGCAACCCGCGATTGCAATACTTTGCTCGGTCGGGCTAGAGTCCAGGCAGTGTTAACACCCGCCGGGTTTTGTGGCGTTCCTATACTTTCGGGCGGATGTCGATCCAATCCACACACGCGTGACTACTCCCCCCGAAGTCAGGGGCTTTCGTTCGTCGGTTCCAGTCCGCCATGCTAGCAACGCTGGTTATGCAAGCCATCCGGTTCTGCATCGAGGCCCGCCTCTGATTTGCATGAGATGAGATCGTCACTGCTGAAGAATTCAGTGGTGCAGCGCCAGAGGCCGTTACATTGACCTTGAAGGCTCCTGCCCCCACTCAGTCGTATGCGGTCGCCGCGGGTGCGGCGCTACTGCTGTTCTCCCTCGCCTACTTCGGCATCTTGGCGCCCTACGGCTTCGATCTCGCCGACGAGGGGCACCTCGTGCATCAGATCTACCGGACCTATCTCGGCCAGCTGCCCTACGTCGACTTTCACACCGGTTACACCCCAGCTGTGTACTATTGGAACGCCGCGGTGTTTTCCCTTTTCGGCGTCAACCTGGTCATGGTGCGGCTGTGCCTGGCCGTGGTCAACGCGCTCTCCGTGTGGTGTCTCTTCTGGTTGGCGCGGCGGCTCGGTGCCTCGGTTCTGGTCGGGACGGTCACTAGTCTGTTGTATCTGGCATTCATTCCGTTCCTTGACGGATACTTCGCCTCCTTCAACATTCCCTACCCGGCGTGGTACGTGACGCTCCTTTGGTTGCTCAGCGTGATGTGCGCCCTGTGCTGGTGGGAACGTGCACGCGGCATCTGGTGGGGCGTGGCCGGGCTCTGCGCTGGTGTGGCGTTCGCCTTCAAGCAGAACGGTGGGCTGCTCGACCTGGCGGCGCTCGCCATGACGGCCTGTCTGTTGGAACGGCCTGTTTGGGGGGACCAGGAACCCTCGGGCAGGCTGCGCGCTTGGACGCAGTGGACGGAGCAGGCTGTGCGCTGGCTCGTCCCGCTCGGGGGGACACTTGCGCTGGTGGCGATGTTGGACCGCGCTGCTGGGCTGCGTGAAGTCGAGGTGTTCGCGTTGCCGCTCCTGATCGTGGTGCTCTGGCAGCTACTGGTGCCTCACGCTGGCCTGGCGCGGCCGGTGCTTGCGTTGACGTTGTGGCGCGACCTGATCCTGCTCGCGTGTGGCTTCAGCCTCGTGACGCTACCCTGGGCGATGTACTTCTGGCAGCGCCTGGGTACGGCCGGCTTCCTGGAGTCCATCCTCTACATCGGCGGCAGCAGCAACTACGAGAAGCTTTACTTCATTCCGTATCCCGACGTGGGGTTCTGGTGTCTCTTCTTTCTAGCCGTCGGCGGCGTCCTGGTGAGCGCCGGGCTGCTGATGCGGCGCGGTTGGCTGCAGCCGCGACTGGTGCTGGCGGCGCTCGCAACGCTGCTACTCGCCGCCACGCTATGGTTCGTGCAGCACCCGCGACCAATGGTCGAAGGGTTCCAGAGGTCTCTGGTTGCGCTCGTGCAGACCATGTCATTCGGGCTGGTCTTGGCCATCGAGTGGGCCGGAGTAGCCGTCCATATCGCGCAAACCGCGCCTCGCCGCACCCACGATGCGCAGATGATCGCGGACATGCGCATCATGCCCGGCGACAGCGTGGAGCGCGGCCGGCTCGTGCAGTCGCGCGGCACATTTCTCATCGTGCTCGTGTCCGCGATTCTCATGCACGCCCAACTGTTTCCGCGCTCCGACTTCCAGCATCTCGTCTTCAGCGGATCTGCTGTCCTGGTGCTGGGTGGTGAGCTGTTCGGGGCGCTGGCAACGCTGTGGGCGAAGGGTATGGCCCGCCGACCGACGGGCCGGCGCGTGGTTCGTGTCGCAGCGCTCGTACCGGCTTTCGCGGTTGTTGCAATCGCGCTGGCGCCGGCAGTCTCACGTATCGAATATTTGATACGCGCCACTTGGGAACGAGACGTGACCGCCTTGGTGCGCTTGGAGTCCCAGCACGCCCCGTTGGTCGTCGAGCCCGCTGCTGGGAGATCGTTCCTGGCGTTGTCGTCTACTGTCAATTACGTCCGGGCGCGGACGCGCCCCGACGACTTCGTTTTTACGTTCCCGTGTCTGGACGCGCTTGGCTTCCTGCTCGATCGGCGCGATCCAACGCGTCACGGCTACTACTATCCCGGGTCGCCGGGGCGTGCGGTGGAGGCCGAGGTGATTGACACCCTGCGCGAGCGCCAGCCGCCATACATCGTGACCCTGCACGATCACGCGCGGTTCTTTGCAGACTCGCCGCTGTACTACTTCAACCTGCGCCAGTATGTCACCCAGCACTACCATCCGGTGCGGCGGCTGGACATGTTCGACGTGCTGCGCCGCAATAGCGCTGCGCCTAAGCGGCCAGTGGTCGAGGAAGCCAGTGCGGTGGACGAACAGATGGGGGACGAGACAACCGGCGACAACGACGTAGGCCGTAGTGACTTGATCGACTCCCTCGCCCTATGGCGCCGCGAACTCGACCATAGCCACGGTGCAGCCGCTCGCCGATTGGATGCGGCGCTCGATGCCATGTCGCGCGCCGATGTGGCGAGCCTGGCGGCTGTTACTCTGACGTTGGACTCCTCCGGACAACGCTTGCTGGCGGACCTGGTGCGTAAGAGTCGCAGCACCGCGGGTGCCGCCGCACTCGCGACCGCGCTCGAGGGTCATACGCTCCCCGCCCCGATACGCGCACTGTTTCTACAGGCCATTGTGGAGAGGGGTGACCAGAGGTCGGTCGAGCCGCTGTTGAAAACACTAAAGCAGGGTGACCCCACAGAGCTCGGCGGCATCTCGACAAGCCTGTTCTATGTTGAGTCCCGTGCCGTAGTCGAGGGCTATTGGTACGTACCGCACAAGCGCCTTGACGGCGCCACCATGGAGGACGTGCTGCCCGCGACGCAAGCCATCGCATGGATCAACGATCCTTGGGAGCTGTTGGGCCTGCGGTTCTTCGCCATCGGCGTGGCGGCGGGCAATCGTGACCAGCGCTTCGCGCCCTTCCTCGTTCGCGTCCTGGACGACGCGAACGAGAATCCGGCACTCCGGGTCACTGCCGCGCAAGCTCTGGTTGCCGAAGGCCGCAGCGAGGAAATTTTCCCGATGATCACTTCGCTCCTCTCGGCAGCCAGCCCGTTTTCCGCCATTCTAGCCGCCGAGGTGTACCGGCGGGCGCCGGAGCGCAACCGTGCAATTCTGGTGCAATCCATGCACGCGACGAACGACGGCGAACGCGCCACTGCGTTCTGGATAGCCGCCGGGGCTCCGGATCCGCAGCTCAGGGACGAGTTGCGCGCCGGGCTGGCCGATCCGCTGCAGGAGATCCGGATTGCCGCAGTGTGGGGGCTGGGCAACCTCGGCGGCGATGAGGTGCTCCCTGAGCTGCAACGAGTCAGTCGTGACGAGGACAAAGGAGTGGCCGCCTTTGCCGAACGCGCGATTCAGCGGATCACCACGCCACAGCGGGCAAGCGTGGCGCAGGAGAACTGACCAACTCTAAGAGAAGGACACCCCGCGCAAAGCCGCAAAGGCGAGACGACACGGAAAACAATGCGCGCGGTATCGGTTCGAGCTAGGAGCTTGTCGGGCTTGGCAGCCCACAGCGACCCAGCGGGGAGCGGACCATGAAGATGACGCCGGCCGCAGGCCCTAGTCGAGCCTCCCGTTGCTCACGGATTCGACGACCGTTTGCAGCGTCGCTGCCTGCGTGTCC
>JBGQHM010000516.1:0-3832 GCA_041497995.1 Binatia bacterium
GCGTGATCGCGCTGCGGCGTCCGACAGCGACAAGCCACGATGCCCCAACCTGACTCGCCGCACGCCGAGCGACACCAGAGCGCGTGGCAAGCGCCGCTGATCGCCGCAGTGGTGTTCGGCGTCCTGTGCCGCGTGAGCCAGTTCGCTGCTCACACTTCGCTCTGGCATGACGAAGCGTACGTTGCGCTCAACGTCATCCACAAGACCTATGCCGGTCTGCTGGGACCGCTGGACTGGCAAGAGGCCGCGCCGCCGGGATTCCTTTGGCTTGAAAAGCTAGTGGTCGACTCGTTGGGCCGATCGGAGTATGCCCTGCGGCTCGTTCCGCTGCTCGCCGGCGTCGCGGGAATCGTCTGCTTCGCAGTGCTGGTGCGGCAAGCGTGCAGCTCCGCAGCCGCCGCGTGCTGGGCGGTGGTGCTGATGGCCGCGTCGGACAAGTTGATCGCCCAGGCGAATGAGACGAAGCAGTTCACGCTCGATCTCTTGTGCGCCGTCGTGCTCACCCAGCTCGCCCTGCGCGCCTGGCACGAGCGCCACGCAATCGTGGCGCTTCTCGTTTGGGGCGCGCTCGGTGTGTGCAGCGTGTGGCTGTCCTTCGCCAGCGCCTTCGTGTTCGCGGGAACAAGTTTCGTCCTGGCACTGCGTGCAATGCGTACGTGGCACTACCAAGCGCGCACCGCGTATGTGGTCGCCAACGTGATGGTGCTTGCCTCCCTGGCGTTACTGCTGGCATCGATACAGGCACAGCTCAGCGGCGACCTCCTGAGCTTCTGGACTCTGAGCTTTCCCGACACGAGCAGCGCGTCTGCACTCATCTACTGGCTCGGGCGGTCGCTGTTGGGCCTGTTCAACTACTTCTGGCAGCCGCTGGGTGCGGCGCTCATTCTCCTCGCCGTCGTTGGATGCGCCAGAGCGTCGCGCCACGGTCGTCGCGTTGAGGTACTTGTCTTCGTCACGCCGATACTGCTGGCGTTGGTCGCATCGTTCCTCCACCGGTGGCCCTTCGGTGGCAACCAGCACATGGTCTTCGCGGGGCCGGCGGTGTTGATCCTTGTCGGCGAGGGCACCGAGCGCCTGCGCGCCCAACTGACGTGCTGGCGCTCGTGGGCAGGTGCGATGTGTGTCGCGCTGCTCCTCATTCCCGGGCTCGCGGGCGCGACGTACCACCTTGTTGTCCCACGCTGGCGCCACGAGGTCCGGCCGGTGATCGCCTTCGTGCAGCAGCATCAACAACCAGATGATCAACTGCTCGTGCTGTGCCCCGCCGAGTTCGAGTTTTACACAGGCCAGCGTTTGCCCGATGCGCCTGTGGACCCAAGCCCCGCATCCCGCGTCTGGTTCATCGCAACGCGCACCGCGGGCCGAGCGTTTCCGAGTCAGGACCTCCTCGACCGTCTGGCGGCACGACGCGAGCGCGTGCTCGCGATCGACGAGCCCGGCGCGGCCGCCTACCTCTTCGCTCCGGAAGGCACGCGAGCGATCCTGCCGTAGAGCGCTTCCAACTGATTGATGGTTGTATCCAGCAGCAAGCGCGGCGCGTTCTCGGCAAACCACGCGCGCGTACGCTGCACCAGCGCTGGACCTGCCGCGTGCACCGCCTCGATCGCAGCGGCAAGCGCCGGCGGCTCAGCACCGTCAGCGATCCAGCCGTTCTCGCCATGGGCTATCAGCTCAGTGGCCGCATTGTCCGGCGCGCGCACGACGATCGACGGCGTACCGCGAGCCGCCGCTTCTACAACCACCAGCCCGTAGCCCTCGCGCTCTGACGGCAAGAGCAAGCAGAGGGCGCGGCGCAGCGCGCTGTCGATGTCGTCCCAAGGCACGAAGCCCGGGCACCGAATAACGTCCTGCAACCCCAGCCGTTGGATCTCGCTCACCACCCGCGACCGCTCCGGTCCGTCGCTGAAGATGATTGCCCGGAGCCCTGGAATGCGCACGCGCGCCGCAGCGATCGCGGCCGGAATTGCACTCACCCGCTTCTCGGGAATGTGGCGGCCGACATAGACCACTAACGGCTCCCGGTGTGGTTCAGACTTCACCGGCTCGGTATGGCCGGCATAAATGCCCCGCAGGATGAGTGGCTCTCCGCGGTAACCACCTTCGACAAGACGAGCCGCTTGCAAGTCGGACAGCACGCATGCCTGCGTCGTGAGGCGCATACACAACCGTTGCACGCCGGCGCCAACGCGGCCGCGCAGACCACCCAGGTAGCTGCGCCAGTATTGATCGCTCCACGTTTCCAACCAGTCGGCAACCACCGGCGGCCCGCCAACCGCGGCAGCGAGTTGCGCGGCGATGAGTGGGAAATAGGGGAAGGCGCACGTGTGGACCACGTCATAGTCGCGCCGATGGCGCAGCAAGTGCCCCAACACACCGCCCCCGAAACGCAGCGGTGGGATGATGCTGCGACGGCCGGATGCGGTGTACAGCTGCGCGCCACCGGACACCGCCACGACGCGAACACCGGCGGGGGCATCGGGTACGCCACGCCTGTTCCACTGGCGTCGCGTGATGTAGGTGACCTGATGTCGCAGCGCGAGTCGCTCCGCCAGGCTACGGTACCAGCGCTCAGCGCCACCGACCGTATGCGGGTAGAGACAATCGTAAACGATCGCGATGCGCACGCCGCGACCGCCGTTACTCAGCCGGCGGGTTCCGCCGCGGCAGCGCCAGCATGCTGAGGAAGAACGAAGAGAAGACGGTCTGCGCGCCGACGATCATCAGTGTCGATGCCTGCAGCGCCGGCCGCACGGCATCGAGGCTCCCCATGCGACTCGCCAGCCAGCGCGCCAGGATCGATGCGTCGATCGCGAAGCCCAGCAGGAACAGCAACACACCCACCACCAAGCCGCGTTCCAAATTGAAGTAGCGCAGCAAGAGCCCCAGGGTGCGGTCCGGCGCGTACAAGCGCGCGGCGTGCGAATGCACTTTGGCGAACACGCCGGTGGTCACGATCTGGAAACCGAGAATGGTCAGCAGGCTGCCCAGCACCATGTAGTGGATATCGAAGCTGAGACCGGCGAAGTGTCGCGGTCCGTTCGCCAGCGCCACTAAGGGAAGCAGGCCCAACAGGATGAGCAGGCATCCGGGCAGCAGGAACAGGTACGTCGGCGAGAACAGCAGCATGAACCGCAGGTGGCGCCAGCCGTCGCGAAAGGGGCGCAGATGCGCCGGGCGCCCACGACCGTCCGGACGGAGGGTGATTGGAATCTCGCCGATCCGTAAACCGGCGAGCGCCGCCTTGATCACCATCTCGGAAGCAAACTCCATCCCGATGGTCTGCAGCTGCATGCGCGCGTACGCCTCGCGGGTGAAGGCGCGCATGCCGCAGTGGGTGTCCGACACTTTGACGCGGAACAAGAAGCTCAGCGCGACGGAGAACAGTGGATTGCCGATCCAGCGGTGCAGTGTGGGCATCGCGCCGGGCTCGATCGTGCCGCGCCGGCGCGAGCCGATGACCACATCGGCACCACCGCGCAGCGCCGTGATGAAGCGTTCCAGGTCGGTGAGGTCATACGAGTCGTCGGCGTCCGCCATGATGATGAGCGGCGCACGCGCCGCGTCGACACCGCGCATCAGGGCGCTGCCGTATCCGCGTCGCGGTTCGTCAATCACGCGGGCCCCAGCGCGCGCCGCGACCTCTGCGGAGCCGTCCGCGGACCCGTTGTCCACGACAATGACCTCGCCGCGTATCCCCAGGCGACGGAGTGCATCGAGGCCTTTGGTGACACACGTGCCCACGGTCCCCGCCTCGTTCAAGCACGGCAGGACGACCGACACTTCACACTGCTCGGCAGCGTCGGTGGCAATTCGTTCGGCGGGAGAGCTCAGC
>JBGQHM010000517.1:0-3830 GCA_041497995.1 Binatia bacterium
CGCGCGCTGCCGCGGCGCCTCATGCGCCGACTCGCCGGCGCGGGCGCCAAGCGGGGGTGGGCTTCAACCAGCCTCCGCAACCGCTCGAGCTGACGCACGGCGTGGGTGCCCCGCACTCGGCATGACCCGACGTGTCCCGTCCAGCCACCTCCCAATGAAGCTGTGGCGCACCACGTGCTCGTACGAGAACAGGCTCACACACATCGCCGTTCCGAACACGGCGGCATACTTCACGACCGCCGGCCCTGGAAGTGTGGACAAGCCGATCTGCGCCGCTCCCACAACGGGAAAGTGCACCAGGTAGATCCAATATGACGCGGCGGCCACGTAACTCACGGCGGGGTACTCGTGGTCGAAGAGGTGCTGCGCCAGACCGACGAAGCCGAAGATCGAGCACCACGCGAACAGCACCATCGTGGTGACGAGGAGCAGCCGGGGCCAACCTTCGAGCTCTGCACCAAGATGCGAGGGTAGCAGCCAAGCGACGCCACAGAAGGCCACGAGTGACACCCCCACGTGCAACGCGCTCAGCCGCGTCGAGCCCACCATGCGGTGCCTGCTACGCAGCAGCCAGACACCGGCAAGGAAGAAGACCGCGTAGTAGAGGAAGCGGCCGGGGTTGGGCACGAAGGAGTTATGAAAGTGAACTGGCGCTCCCGGATCCATCCACAGAATCAGCGCCGTGGCGCCCACGAACAAGGCTGGCACCGTGACTCCGACGCTTCGGCGGTTGCGTGTGCGGAGGGGCGCCACGGCCGCGAAGAGCAGGCAGAGCAGAAACAAGTATTCGAGGAACCAGAGATGCGCCGGCCCGTAGAGATTCGGCTGGATCGAGGGGCCGAATTGGACGCGCAAGATCTCCTTCATCGTACAGCGGCCCGCCAGCAGCCACCCGCCGGCCCAGACGTAGAAGGTGACCGGGAGGATGACGATGCACGCCGCGATGAACGGCAGCAGGATTCGCTTCGTACGTTGCCATACGAACTCACCTGGGCCGCGCTCGTCGCACACCATCGCGGCGAAGAAGCCCGCGAGCAGAAAAAACAACGGCATCGAGACTCCGTTGCACCACAAGAAGACCCAGTCGAACACGCGGCTCGCAGAACGATCGTGGATCGCCCACAGGACCTCGGGGAACTGCACGTCCATGTACGGAACGGCGGCGTGTAGCGCGACCACCAAGAGCGCCGCGCCGGCGCGTAGGGCGTCCATCGCTAGAAAATGTGATCGTCGGACGTCTACCATCACCGTCGCTCGGCATCGTCAGGGAGTTGGCTTCCAGCGCCTGTGCACCCAGAACCACTGCTCGGGGTGACGCAGGACGAGCCGCTCGAGCGCCACGTTGTAGGCGCGAGTGTTTGCTCGGATCGCCTCGTTTGCATCCTCATGCTCGATGACCCGCAGCGCTTCCTCGAACCGCAGCACGTGACTGCCGTCGGGCTCACGCCACGTGGCGGTGGGCACCACGGGAGCGCCCGTCGCGAGCGCAAGGATCGCCAGGCTGCGAAAGGTCCCAGCGGGGTACCCGAAGAAGTCGACCTCCACACCGTCCCGCCCGCCAGCGTGCTGATCGAGGACGAACACCACGGCATCGCCGGCGGCCAAGCGGCCGAGAATCGCATCGAGCGCACCACGCTTGGGCAGCACGCCGAACCCGCCGCGCCGAAACCGCCGCGTCACCAGACGGTCGAGCCAGCGTGGATGCAGGGCTCGACGGACGAAGTGAAACTGGCCGCGATACTGCGGGAAGCTCGCGATGCCACCGAGCGTCGCAACCTCCCAGTTTCCGAAGTGGCCGGTCAACACGAGCACTCCCTTGCCCTGCGCGTGCGCGCGCAGGATGGCCTCGATGTTGTCCACCCGTACGGTCGGCCGTCGCCATGCATGGCTGAGAAACTCGAGCAGCACGCGTGCGAGATGGGCGTAGTGCGCTTGTGCCAAACTTTTGATCTCAGCTGCGGGCACTGTGCAGCCGAAGACACGATACAGATTGGAGAGCACCACCCGACGGCGAATGGGCAGCAGATAGTAGACGAGCGTGCCGATCACCGGCACGTCGATCCGGACTTGCTCCGTCACCGCAACGGCCGAGGCGCTGCACTTGTCGTGGGTGAGCGAGAGCGCGATCGTCTTGAGGCGGTACCGGTCGAGCAGCTCTAACGCGTTGGCGCTGCACACGATGCGCGGCGCACCGTAGCCGTCCCGAGCCACGGCGAAGTCGGCCGGACCGATCGTTCCCATCGCCGCCTCACGCGGGAAAAGCTTGAGGCAGGCTTCCTTCGCTGCAAACCGAGCAGCCAGACCCGCGGCGCGGCCGCTCGCGGTGCGACCGCCATTGTCGCCATAGTCACGCAGCTCCTCGCTGGAAAAGATCTTGATGAGATCGTCAGTGGGAGTCTCACACAGCAGACGTTCGATGCGCGCGATCTCGACGGTGTCGATGCCGCAGCGCGTGAGCGGGTCGGAGGCTCCGGTGGTCACGGTCGTGCCCTCACGCGCGAACCAGTAGCACAGCAGTTGCTCCCGCGAATCCCCTGCTGACGACCAACCCGACATTGCTGCGCGGCGCCTGCGGTCCGGCGGATACCGGTAGGCCCGCGAAGTCGGGATCGACGTCGCGTAGCGTCGCGACGCCGGGAACCTCGCCGTTGCGCAACGCCAGCAGCGTCAGCACGGTATCGACGACTCCGGACGCGGCGAGCACATGTCCAAACGCCCACTTGAACGCGGTGACCGGTGGTGGTGTGCGGCCGAACACGCGCCGAATCGCGGTCGCCTCGGACGCGTCGGACTGTCGCGTCCCGTTGCCGTGCGCCACGATCATGCCCACGTCGGCGGCCTGCAGGTCGGCGTCCGCAAGCGCGAGGGCGATGGCCCGCGCGAGGCCATCACCGTCGGCACGAATGGACAGCAATCCCTCTCCCTCGGCGGTGCAGGCACTGCCCAGCAACTCGCCGAAGACCGTGGCGTGACGTGTATCCGCTGCGGTTGCATTCTCGAGGACCAGTGCAGCAGCGCCCTCGCCGAGAAGGCTGCCGCTACGCGCCGCGTCAAACGGTCGGATCGCATCGGCGGCAAGGAGTCCGAGTCGTAGGAAATAGAGGATCGTCTGCGGCTCAACCGGCGCATCATGCCCTACCGCCACGGCGCGGTCTGCCTCACCCGCGCGTAACGCGGCTGCTGCCTCCGCCACTGCCAGCGTTCCGCCGACGCTGTGATGCGTCACGCAGGCATTGGGGCCTTTGAAGCCATGCTGGATGCCGATGTGGCACAGCACGTTGTTCGGTAGCGTTCGCAAGAGCCACATCGGGTTGATCGTCGCGTTCAGCTCGCTGCCGAACCTTTGCAAATCTCCCTGCGCGGCGGTGAGCAGCGGGAAGAAGTCGTACTGGTTCTGATAGGCACCACCACCCGAGCCGACGAAGACTCCGGTGCGATCGTTGAAAACTGCCGCGGCGTCGGAACGGAGCGTGGCGCGGTGCATCCCAAGACCGGCATCGTCGATGGCGCTGCGCGCCGCGTACAAACCGAGAAGGTCTGTGCGCCGGAGCAGCTTGTGGATCTTGCGATCCGCGACCAGATCCCGCGCGTCCAGATTCGCGATCTCTCCCGCCGGCGGCGCCTGCGCCGGTACGGCGTCCCACTGTTGGATGGGCGCAATCGCCGATCGGCCGGCACGGACCGTCTCCCAGATCTCGTCGGGTGACTTGCCGGCGGCGCAGATCGCGCCCGTGCCGGTTATGACGATTCTTGCTGAGTCTTCAGCCATCACTCTGGATGGTTTTCCGGAGCCGCGTCGCTTGGCGCTCGACGCCGGCGAAGCCGTACTC
>JBGQHM010000518.1:0-3829 GCA_041497995.1 Binatia bacterium
CGTGGAGCCTGATTCCTACCGGCATTGCCGTCGAGCTGCCCGAGGGCTTCGAGGCGCAGGTGCGTCCGCGCAGCGGCCTGGCGTTGCGCCACGGCGTCACACTGCTGAATTCGCCCGGCACCATCGACTCGGACTACCGCGGTGAGATCCAAGTCCTGATGATCAACCTGAGCGAACAGCCGTACACCATCCGTCGCGGTGACCGCATTGCGCAAATGATCGTCGCGCCGATCGTGCGCGCCGACCTGCGAGAGGTCGATGCGCTCACCGACAGCCGCCGCGGTCCCGGGGGATTCGGTCACACAGGTGTTGAATGACCCCCCAGGTGACGGCGCACGCTAGATGCGCTAGATTGGTTCTTACGTAGAGGCAGGGCTCGCTGGCCCCGCCTTCCTCCAGCAACGCGCAACCGGAAACTGGGACCGAAGGAACGACGCAGGGAGTACTATTTGTCCGCAGAGAGCTGGCGATGATTGAGCGCTACACCCGCCCGCAAATGGGCGCGATTTGGGACGAGGAAGAGAAGCTGCGCATCTGGCTCGAGGTGGAGCTGCTGGCCTGCGAAGCGCTTGCCGCACGTGGCGAGATTCCCGCCGATGTTCCCGCCGCGCTCCGCGCCCGCGCCAAGGTGAACGTTGCGCGCATGCGCGAGATCGAACGCGAGGTGGCCCACGATATCATCGCCTTCGTGACCTCGGTGGCCGAGACATGTGGGCCAGAGGGGCGCTACTTGCACATGGGCCTGACGTCGTCGGACGTGCTCGATACGTCCTTCGCTGTCCAACTCGTTCGTGCTGCCGACCTGCTCATCAAAGGTGCCGGCGAGTTGGCGGATGCTATCCGCAGCCAGGCGGAAAAGCACCGCGGCACAGTGATGGTCGGCCGTACCCATGGCATCCACGCCGAGCCGATCACCTTCGGGCTGAAGCTGGCTGGGTGGTATGCCGAGATGCAGCGTCACCTCGAGCGGCTGCACCGCGCCCGTGAAGATGTGGCCTACGGCACGTTGTCGGGTGCGGTCGGCACGTTTGCCCATCTCGACCCGGAAGTCGAAGCCTTCGTGTGTGGCCGGCTCGGGCTCCGACCGGAACCGGTTGCGACCCAGGTGGTGCCGCGTGATCGCCACGCGCAGTACTTCGCAACGCTGGCGGTCGTTGCCGGCTCGATCGAGCGCTTCGCCGTGGAGATCCGCCATCTGCAGCGCAGCGAAGTTGGCGAGGCGCAGGAACCGTTCGGCGGTGCGCAGAAGGGCTCGTCGGCAATGCCGCACAAGCGCAATCCGGTTCTCACCGAGAACGTCACCGGTCTGGCGCGGCTGATGCGCGCCTACGCCGGTGCCGCGCTGGAGAACATCGCGCTCTGGCACGAGCGCGACATCAGCCACTCGGCGGCCGAGCGTATCATCGCGCCCGACGCCACCATCGCCCTCGATTTCATGCTGCATCGCATGACCGGTGTCGTGCGCGACCTGGTCGTGCATCCCGACGCCATGCAGCGGAACCTGGAGCGCTGGCGCGGCGCGGTGTTCTCCGAGGCCATCTTGCTGGCCTTGGTGCGTAAGGGCGTGGCGCGCGAGGAAGCGTACCGCTGGGTGCAACGCAACGGCATGAAGGCGATGGAAGGGGCCGACTTCCGCACCGAAGTCGCCCGGGACCCGGACATCGCCAAATACCTCGCCGCGTCCGAGGTGAAAGAGCTCTTCGACCTGCGCCACCAGTTGCGCTATGAAGACGACCTGTTCCGACGAGCGTTGGGCACCGACAAACAACCCGGCCGCCCGTCGGATCAGTTGCTAGATAAGCATTGAAGAGGGCCTGTGGCCCCGCGCCTTTGGAGGGGACGGATGGAAAAGCGGGAATTGATCTACGAGGGGAAGGCGAAGCGCGTCTACACCACCGATAACCCAGATCTCGTCATCCAGTATTTCAAGGACGACGCCACCGCCTTCAACGCTAAGAAGAAAGGCACGATCGTCTCGAAAGGAATCCTCAACAACGAGATCAGCGAGACGTTCTTTCGCCGACTCGAACGCGACGGCGTGCCGACACATTTCGTCGAGCGCCTCAACGACCGTGAGATGTTGGTGAAGCGACTCGACATCATCCCGGTCGAGACCGTGGTCCGTAACATCATCGCCGGCAGCCTCGCGAAGCGTCTTGGCCTGGAGGAAGGGAAGGCGCTGCCGCAGGCGATCGTCGAGTACTACTACAAGAGCGATGCGCTCGACGACCCGATGATCAACCAGTGGCACATCACCGTACTCGGCATGGCCACCGAGGCGGAGCTGAAGACGCTCACCGACATGGCATTGAAGATCAACGGCGTCCTGCGCAGCTTTCTTGAAAGTAAGGACATCCTACTCGTCGACGCCAAGCTCGAGTTCGGCCGCCACCACGGACAGATCCTGCTGGGTGATGAGATCTGCCCGGACACCTGCCGTTTCTGGGATGCGACGACACGCAAGAAGCTGGACAAAGACCGCTTCCGCCAGGATCTCGGCGGTGTCGAAGAGGCGTACCACGAGGTGCACCGCCGCGTCTGCGCGGCGGCGTAAAGGACAGGACTGTGCGCGCACGCGTGTTCATCACTCCGAAGAAAGATGTGCTCGATCCGCAGGGCAAGGCGATCGAACATTCGTTGCACGCGCTCGGGTACACGGAAGCGCGTGATGTCCATCTGGGAAAATACGTCGAGCTCTCACTCGACGGTGTCGACCGGCAAGCGGCGGAACGCCGGACCGACGAGATCTGTCGCAAGCTGCTGGCAAACGGCGTGATCGAAGACTACCGCTTCGAGCTCGACGAATGAATCACGTCAGGCCGTTTGTAGCGGCGGGTTTCAAACCCGCTCTTCGTCTGCGCCGGCCATAGGGTGACCCGCATGCGCTGGGGTGTAGTCACATTTCCCGGTTCCAACGACGATCACGACGCCCTCTACGTCGTCGATCACGTCCTCGGTGAGGACGCGGTGTCGTTGTGGCACAAGGATCGCGACCTGAAGGGCGTCGACTGCGTCATCCTGCCGGGCGGGTTCTCGTACGGCGACTACCTGCGCTGCGGCGCGCTGGCGCGTTTCTCGCCGATCATGGAGAGCGTCGTCGAGTTCGCCCATGCCGGCGGTTTGGTGTTCGGCATCTGCAACGGGTTCCAAGTGTTGTGCGAAGCCGGACTGCTGCCGGGCGCGCTGATTCGCAACCGTGGACTGCAGTTCGTCTGCACCCGCGTGCACCTGCGCCTCGAGGAGACGGAGACGCCGTTCACCTGCCGGTGTACGCGCGGCGAGATTCTCACGATCCCGATCAAGCATGGCGAAGGCTGTTACATCGCGGATGCGGCAACCCTGGACCGGCTCGAGCACAACCATCAGGTGGTCCTGCGCTACGTAGACAGCAGCGGCCGCGCGACGGCGGAGGCCAATCCAAACGGCTCGCTGAACAACATCGCGGGCATCATCAACGAGCAGCGCAACGTCTTCGGCCTCATGCCGCACCCCGAGCATGCAACCGAGAAGATTCTGGGCGGTGAGGACGGCTTGAAGCTGTTTCAGTCTCTCGTCGCCGCACACACCGAGGGTACGCAGCGCCGGGTTGCGGCGATGGCTCCGGGACACTAATGGCGATGCCTGCGAACACCGCCACGGTCACTGCGCTCGAAGCGGCTGAGCACGGGCTGACGGCAGACGAGTTCGCCCGCATCTGCGACGTGCTCGGACGCGCACCGAACTTCACCGAGCTGGGCGTGCTCTCGGTCATGTGGTCGGAGCACTGCAGCTATAAGAGCTCCCGACGCCTGCTAAAGAACCTGCCGACCCGGGGCCCACGCGTGTTGCA
>JBGQHM010000519.1:0-3826 GCA_041497995.1 Binatia bacterium
ACGCCTTGAGCCACATGCGCACAACGCAGCCCAGCATCGTCTACGTGCTCCCCGACAAGCTCGGCGGTGTGCTGAGTAACACTGCTGATGTCCTCACCCAGCTCCGCAGCGAGGGGTTCGAGCAGCATATTGTCTTGACTCACAACTGCCGGAGCACCGATGCGCGGTCCGCAGCGGGCGTCGAGGCCGACGCTCAAGTTACCGTGGAGTACAGCCTCCCGCCCGAGAATCTCTATGCGGTGTTGCGCCGGTTGGCACGCGCCGTTCCACCCGGTGCGGGTGTCTTGGTGGCCAACGACTGGATTGAGTTGGCGATGGCGTCGGTCTTCGACCCACAACGGATGCTCGTGCAGATCCTGCACGGCGACTACGACTACTACTATGATCTGGCGCTCAAGCACGAGCGGGTCATCGATGCCTTTGTCGCCATCACGCGCTACACCCACGCGCACCTGCAAACGATCTTGCCGCACCGTGCCGAATCGATCTTTTTCCTGCCCTTCGGCGTGCCCCTCGCGCCACGGGTGCGTTCAGCCACCCACGGACCGCTCCGGTTGCTCTTTGTGGGGCGTCTCGATCGCGCCAAGGGCGTCTTTGATCTCCCAACGATCGACGCTCACCTCGGTGCGCTCGGAGTGCACGCGACGTGGACGATTGTCGGTGACGGCCCGGATGCGCGGGCTGCGACCGCTGCGTGGCACGATCACAGTCGGGTTCGGTGGCTCGGGATGCGGCCCTGCAATGAGGTGCAGAATCTCTGCGCGGACCACGACGTCTTTGTCCTGCCAACGCAGGGCGAAGGCCTGCCGCGCGCCGCCCTCGAAGCAATGAGCGCGGGCGTCGTCCCCGTGCTCAGCGACGTCGCGGGTGGCGTGCGCGACATCGTCGAACCGGGAGTGTCCGGATATCTCGTGCCACCGGGCGACACCCGCCAGTTCGCCGCGGCGATAGCCGAGCTGGCCCGCGATCCGGATCGCCTCGATGTCTTCGGGCTTGCAGCACGTCAGACGGTCGTCGAACGTTTCGACATTCGGGAGCGCGCACGCGGTTTCGCTGCGCTGTACGCGCGCTGGCGCGAGCTGCGCCGCCCACGGCCGCCGCGGGTCACCTTGCACTACGGCAGCCGCTTGGACAGTCCGTGGGTCCCCAACGCGGTGGTCCGAGCCCTGCGCTCGGCATGGCGGCGGCTACATCAAGAGCGCGCGCTCGTCAGCAGTGGGGGATCACGATGAATCACTCTCCCCTAATCAGCGTGCTGATGACCGCCTACAACCGCGAGCAGTACATCGGCGCAGCAATCGAGAGCGTGATGGCCCAAACGTTCACCGACTTCGAGCTGCTCATCGTCGACGACCGTTCAACCGATGGGACACGCGCCGCCGCCGAGCAGTACGCTCGGCAAGACCCACGCATCAGACTCGTCGTCAACGATCGGAACCTTACCGATTACGTCAACCGTAACCATGCGGCGCAGTTGGCGCGCGGGCAGTACCTCAAGTACCTGGACTCGGATGACCTCATGTATCCGTGGTGCCTGGCCACGATGGTCGGGCCGCTGGCCAAGGAGCCGCGCGCCGGGTTCGCGCTGTCGATGGGCTGGTCCTGGCCGGGGGGCCCGTGCCCGATGCTGTTGACGCCACGCATGTGCTACCAACGCGAGTTCCTCGGCTTCGGCATGTTCATGTGTGGCCCACCATCTGCGCTGTTTCGTGCCGACGTGTTCCGCCAGCTCGGCGGCTTTCCCGAGATGGGCGTAGGCTCGGATCACATCTTCTGGTTGAAGGCGTGCGCCCGCGTCAACGTGTTGCTGCTGCCGGCGGATCTCTTTTGGTATCGCTCGCATCCAGGGCAGGAGTTTCACAGCCCCGTGGCCTCGGCGGAGTATGCGCTCGTAGCCGGTGAAGCGTGGCGCGCACTGCAGGCGGCGGACTGCCCGTTGGCGGATGCGGAACGCGAACAGGCGAAATGCAATTGGGCGTTCGCCATCGCGAAGCTGACGTACCGAGACCTGCGCGCCGGCCGGCTCGGTATTGCGCGTCTCCGCCTGGCGCACGCCGGACTCTCGGCGGGTGATTGGCTCCGCTACCTGCGCCGCCCGAAACGCGAAGCACTCGCGGGAACCCCGCTGGACGATCGCGGGGAGTTCGTCACTCCCGACTGGTCACACTACCGGATCGATCCGGCAGCAGTCGCAGACGGCTGAAGCGGCGGCATTCACGGAATGAGTTGGCGCTTTGAATGGCGACGGACATGGGATGCCGTCTGGGCACCGACGTTCCAAGACACTTGGGCCGGCCTCCTGGCAACCAGTGGCTCGGCGCATGTTTTCCATCAGCCCGACGTGGTTCGGGCGTGGGCGCGCACACGCGCCGCTGCGCTCGACGCCGACCCGCTGGTCGGTCTCGCCAGACATCAGAGTGGAGCGCAGGCGCTGCTGCTCTGGGTCGTCGTCCCATACCGCGGTCGCTTTCTGCCGCGACGAGTGCTCGAGCCCATTGGCGGAAGTCTCTTTGGGTATCATGATCCGCTCGTTGCCGCGCCAGCGGGTGAGCACATCGATTGGCCGGATTTCTGGCGCGCGGCGCGCCGTGAGGTGCGTGCCTGGTGCGACCAGGCGCTGTTCCGTTTCGTCGATCCCCACTACGCACAGGGCGCGCTGACCGAGCCGTGCGGCGAGCAGAGTCCCGTGCTCGACCTCTCTGGTCTGCCGGATTTGGAAGCGCTCTTGGAGCGTTGCTCGCGCAGTCATCGCGGCGACGTGCATCGTCAGCTCCGCCGCCTCAGTGACGTGGGCGCCGTGAGCTTGTGGATCGCGGATGCCGCCAGCGTCGACGAGGCCGCGGCCGACATGACCACCCGTTTCATTCCCGCCCTTGATACCGGATGGAGCCGCAAGCCATCAGGAAGTATCGTCGGACACGCGGGCGTGGTCGAGTTCCTGACGCGAGTTGTCGCGGAAGGGGTGCCGGCCGGCTGGGCTCACTACAGCGCCCTGCGATTGTCCGGGACACCGATCGCGTGGCATTTGGGTTTCCACGACGGCAGCGGACTCTACTACTGGATGCCGTGCTACGACCCGCAGTGGGAGAACTTTTCTCCCGGAAAGATTCTCCTGACGCTGCTCATTCAACACGCCATCGCCCACGGTTGGCCGCGCATACATCTGCTCACTGGCGGACAGCCGTACAAGCTTGCTTGGCAGCCAACGGAACTGCACCTGCGAGCCGTGCGCTGGCATGCGCCGACCTGGCGCGGGGCGGCGCTGGCGTGTTGGGACGCCCTGCATCGTTAGCGCGATGAAGCCAAGCGTCTCAGAGGTGACCGCCGGCAACCTCAGGAACTATGACACCGCGTGGAGCGTCGCCGAGTACACGCGGGATGAGACCTTGCTGCCGATCGAGGCGACGCTGGTCGCCGAGGTCTTTCCGCCACCGCCGGCTCGCATCATTGACCTCGGATGTGGAGCTGGGCGAACAACCGTCGCCCTGGCACGCCAGGGGTATCGGGTCGTGGGCATTGACCTATCGACTGCTCTCCTTGCTGCAGCCCGGCAGCGACATCCCGAGCTGGAGTTCGAACTCATGAACGCCACCGACCTGGTGTTCCCTGACGCCACATTCGACGCGGCGCTGTTCAGCTACAACGGCATCGACTGCATCTACCCCGTCAGTACGCGGCTGAAGTGCATGGCCGAAGTATTCCGCGTACTCAAACCGGGCGGCACGTTTTTGGTGAGCAGCCACAACCTGATCGGCGCGCTGTTCAGCGGTGGGTACTGGTATCTCCGCGGCCATTGGAATGCCGTGAAGCTGCTCGCCCAGCAATG
>JBGQHM010000520.1:0-3782 GCA_041497995.1 Binatia bacterium
GGAAGGTGGCTGTGGAGCGGACGTGGCTTACGCCGGCCCGCTGCCGTCGCTCAACGCGCTGCTACCAAGCGTAACGCGTTGGGGTAATGCTCTCGATGCTCTGCTTCGCTGCCTCGAGGAACATGTCTTGGTGTACGGTTTCTCTTTCGATGGCGCCGTGCGTGACCAACCAAGCTGCCATGGCTACCGTTCCCGCAACCTGGGAGGGTTCGTCCAGTCCAACGCATGACTGCAACGCAGCCTGCGCGTGGTCCAGGGCGCTGCTCGCTTCGTCGGGGTTGCTGAGTTCCGCGTCCGACCACGCGTCCAAGTGGTGCTTGCTGGGGTGAGAAGGCGATACGCGGTCGATCTGCTTGTCGATGTCGCGCGCTACAGCGTAGATCTCGGTGAAGTTCATGGCCCACAAGCTAACAGCGAATCCCGCCACCGCAAGGATCGGTGAGCTGTAACGGCAGCGTTCTTCGCCGCCACGATCTGAGGCGGACGCGAACGCGATTGCCGGGACGACTAGGCTAGGAGCCTTTCGGACTTGGCAGCCAGCAGCGACCCATCGGGGAGCGGGCCATAGAAACGACGCTGGCCGCAGGCCCTAGCGCGCGGCCCCGACCGCTTCCGCCGACTCGCCCGCAGAGATCTCCGCGGCGCGGCGCGTCTCTAGCAGGCGCTTGTGCCATGCGGCGACGCCCCGCCGGAAATACTCGGGGTTGATGTCGAGTGTCTCGCTGATATTCTCGAACGAAAAGATGTCGTCGTTGCTGGTTGATTCCATCCACGCCGCGGCTTCCATAAACAGCGTGCGGCCGATGCGGTCGGTGGCTTCGATGTACTTCTGGTAGCAGTCGAGCGCATTCTCGATGACGGCCAGCATCAAGCGCTTTTCACCCGAGAGCGCCGCGCGTCGGCGCCGGGCGACCTGCTCGGGAATCAGAACATCCGGTTCAAAAAGGCCACGTTCGATCACGTCTGTGTTCTCCCTAGCTGCACTTCTCGCGCCGCGGGACACTGCGGCGGCAGGTTGTGCATGGTGAAAGAGATAAACCATGGAGGCCCGGATCGGGCCTCCATGGGGAAATGCGTTACAGCTTGGTAACGTTGGACGCTTGCGGTCCCTTTTGGCCTTGGGTCACGTCGAAACTGACCTTCTGGCCTTCGTCGAGACTGCGGTAGCCTTCACTGATGATCGCGGTGTGATGAACGAACACGTCGCCACCGTCATCGCTGCTGATGAAGCCAAACCCTTTCTCGGCATTGAACCACTTCACTGTTCCTTGAGCCATGCGCTTCCCTCCTTTCCTTCGTACTCGTCACTGGGAAGCTGCTGAATCCGGAACGCGATGGTGATTGCGAACGAGACAACCGAAGAGCAGTGAGCTCTGCGGCTCCAAACTGGCGTATCTCCCCGATGAGACTGTGACCGTGTTGTAACTGAGTTGGGGGCCACGCACAAGGATGTGCTGGGAGTCTGCCGATCCGCGAGCCGCGGTGTGAGGCGATCGGGAATCAGAGCACATCAGAAGAGCTCTTCAGCACCAAGGGTTCTTCGGCACCCCCTTACACACGGAGGGCATCTTCTTCTGCGGCGGTAGTGATTTCATCGCCACTACCGTGGTGCGGGGGTAGTGCATACCCGGTTGGTCGGGGCAGGGGCCGAAGACCTCGGTGGCGCAGATGACCTGCGCCGCCAGGTCACTCGCGAGATCCGCTCCGGAGTTAGAAACGCCGCACTGCGCGTGGGTCGTCTGCAGATCGGCGGGCGAAGTAGTCACGCCGCCCGTGTGCTTGTTCTTGTGCCAGCAGCTGCCCGGATCGTGCGGGTCGCTGATTTCTGCCAGGTCGCCGTTCGAGACGTTGCCGAAGGGGACGAAGCCCTTGAGGTACTTGAACGTATTCTTCGTAATTTCGTGCCCCCAGGAATCGTAGTAGCAGGAAAAACCATTGTGGTCCGCACCACCCTCGCAATGCGCAACCGGCGGCGCGGTGTCGGTTGAGTCGGGGAACGGAACGACGAGGATGCCCCACGAGCCCTGGTTGACGATCTTGTTGCCCATGATCGTGTCGTTGCGACCGCCGGCGATGATCATGCCCGTGCCCACGGGACCCAGCCCGGCAGAGCCCGAGCGCGGCACGTTCGGGTTGTTGTTGTCGTGGATGAAGTTGTTGCGGAAGACTGTGCACGAGTGTGAGCCGGTTGGACCGGTCCCGTTGTTCGGGCAGGCGCCGTCCTGCGGTGAGGGGGCATCATCGTTGTTCTGGCTGTTCGTCGAAATGCCGGTCGTGTTTTCGTCCCACTCCGACTTTTCCACGATGAGGTGTCCGCCGGAGTTCGTGCCGGAGTAGCCGAGCGCGGAATTTTCAGCATGCGCGTCGGTCAGCGTGGTGTTGCAATCGGCGCATGCACCCACATAGTAGCTCGCGTCGCGCATGTTGCTCGCGTAGGTGTGCTGAATCACCCCGGGGCCGCGAGCATTGCTCACGAAGATGCCGTATTCGCCGCCCGGGGCGTCGTTCCCGAGAAAGACGGTCGACGTCGCGGAGAGATACGCGCCGGAGAAGGTGCCCATGTTTACCGTGCCGGAGCCGTCGCCACCGTTGAACCAGATCTGGTTGCCGCCGCCGGCGGAGCCGGTCAGGAAGTTGCACGCAGTGAGATTTTCGATCGACACGCCATCGACCTCGAACACCTCGATGCCGTTGCGGCCCATGGGGTTGCTGTTGGTATCGAGCGGGCCCAAGTCCTGCGCGGCGGTTGACGAGTCGCACTGCGCGGATCCGGGCTTGGTGCCGTCGATCACAACCAAGTTGCGGTCGAGGCCGCGGATGTGGATGTTCGGGGTGCGGATCAGGACACCGGCGCCAGCCTCGCCGTCGGGGCCGGGGTGCGTGTAGTCGCCGCGTTCGTGGTAGTCGCCGGGGGCGATGAGAACCCAGTCACCAGGTTGTGCGGCGTCGACCGCATCCTGGATGGTCGTGAAATCGCCGACCTTGCCTTTGTAGGTGCCGACCCGAAGGACGTTCGCCGCCGCAGCCCAACGCGGCGCGGCGCCCAACAGCAACGCGACCGCAGGCAGCAGGACCAAGACCGCTCGTCCCGTGCTGCCTAACGCGTGTTTTGTTCTGAACAGTCGCCACCATGTGCGCATGTCGAATTCCTCCCTTGTTGTCATTCGGCAGCCGGGCGGAGCCGGGCTCAGACCGCTCGTAACACCGCAACACAGTGGCGGTCAACGAAAATCGCAATTTGCCCTTCGCTTCGTCGTCGACGCGAAACCATCGGCCCATGTCGATCAACCCGTCAGCCGTTCGACTACAAGGGTGAGAACACGTGCCCGAAGACAGGAGGGAGGACTCTGATGATCTATATGTTGATGATCTACGCCAACGAGGCGGATTGGACCACGAAGAGCGAGGCGGAGATGGCGCCGGTCATGCAAGAGCACTCGCAATTGGAACAGGACCTCAGAAAGGCCGGCAAGTATCGGGGCTGCGGCGGCCTGGCGCCGACCGGCGCGGCGACCACCGTGCGCCTCGGTGCGGGCAAACCCGTCGTCACCGACGGGCCGTACATGGAAACCAAGGAACAGTTCGGTGGCTACTACCTGATCGACGTGAAGAACCTTGATGAGGCGCTGTTGTTTGCAGCGCGGATTCCAGGCGTGGGCAACCGCGCGGTCGAGGTTCGCCCTGTCCTCGACTTCCGAGCGTGAACTTGGTCGCCCCCTGGGGGCGATAGCAGCTGCCGTCTCCGTCCCTCACTGTCTGGTGATTGACAGGTCGTCAGCTCC
>JBGQHM010000521.1:0-3780 GCA_041497995.1 Binatia bacterium
AGGAGGTTGAGTCCATCGAGGCGCTCCCGCCACTCGCGCTCGTTGGCGCTCAGCCAAGCGTAGAACGCCGCCTGCGGTTCTTCCAAAAGCCAGACGCGCTTCAGCCCTGCCGCCTCGGCGGCTGACACGGTCAGCTCACGCGCCACCTCGTCGAACGACGCCGGCACGGTGAGGACGATATCTTGCCGCTCGATTGGCGCATCCGCATGGCTGTGATCCCACGCCTCGCGGATGTGCGCCAGGTAACGTGCCGCGGCCTCGACTGGGGAGAGCTTCTTCACCTCCGGCGGCGCACCCCACGGTAAGATCGCTGCGGTGCGGTCGACGCCGCCGTGGCAGAGCCAGGACTTGGCGGACGAGACCAGCCGACCCGGGACACGTGTGCCCTGCACACACGCGAACGTACCGACGGCGTACGTGCGAGCGGCATCCCACGGGAGCGCGAGCGCCCCCGCCGGCAGCTCATGTTCGCCGGCAAGGTAGAGGAACGACGGCAGCGTCGGCTGCGGCGCCAGCGTCGCTTCGGCGACCAGCTGTGGTACCGCAAAGATCTCGACCTGCTTGCCCGCCGTCGTATCGACGTAGGCGACTGCGGAGTTGGTCGTGCCGAGGTCGATGCCGATGCAGTAGCGCGGGCGGCTCAAAGGATCTCGACCTCGGCCGGCGCGATGATGGTCGCATCGACGTCGCCCGGCGACTGTGGGAGCGAGACTTTGGCGGCGCGCCAACCGGCATGCTGCAATGTTCCGCGGAACGGTGGCGTACCGCTGACGTTGCCGGTCAACCGCACCGCGGCCGGATCAAAGCCCGCCTCAACGACCACCTCGGTCCCATCCTCGGCAGTGAAGATGCGCTCCAGCTCGATCCGCTCGCTCAGAGCTTTCCGGCAGCCGGCGTGGATCGAGCGCACGGCCGCACCGACCTGCGCATCGCTGTAGCCGTCAATGTCCTCCTTGAGAAAGTCGACGAAGCGTCCTTCTTGCTGGAGAAGCGAAAGGAGGCGCAAGGCAGGAGTGGGTGAAGGCGGACCTGCCGGGACAGTTGCTGCGGTTGCCGCTGCGGTGCTCGGTGCTGCCGGCGAGGCGTTGCGAGCGAGGAAGGCCATCAGCAGCGACACTGCCAAAGGTGCGGCGATCGAATAGCTGACGGAGGCGGGTGAGAGCCGGTAGGTCGATTCGAACAACGGAACGTCAGGGTTTGCCCGCATGGCCAGCAGCATGATCCCGACGTTGGCGGCTGCAACGACGACCCCGGAAAGTAGAATGATCACGACCAGTGCAGCGCTGCCTCTCGGCTGCTCGTGCATAGTGTTCTCCTTCATGTGAGTGGGTGAGTCGTATAGCGAAGCGTCCGTATGGCCTCCAGCCCGGTTGCTGGTTCAGTCGCTGTCTGGACGGACGGACCTGCGCAGATCCTTGATCGTGCCGCGGGCGTGTTTCGCTTCGAGGATCTTCTCCTTGGCGCGACGGGAACGGCGGCGCTTCTGCCGGCGCACCTTGGCGATGCGTTGGGCTTCGGCACTTCGCGCACCGAGGATGGCGCGCTCGACCTTGTCGGCGAGGAGTTGCCGCGCATGGAACCGATTCAGAGCCTGCGAGCGTTCGCGTTGGCACTTCACCATGGTGCCCGTGGGCCGGTGCAGCAGGACAACGCAGGTTGACACCTTGTTCACGTTCTGACCGCCCTTGCCGCCGGAGCGCACGAACGATTCTTCGAGATCGTCCTCGCGAATACCGAGACGTTCAAAGCGCTCCGTAAGCGCCGAGGCTTTGGCTGCGGACACCGGGAACATGGTGAACAATAGAGCGATTCGTGGAGCGCCTTGCAACTTGGCGGGCGGGGATTCCCACAAAGGGCAGGGTCGCGTCAAAGTCGGGGCGCCCAGTTGCGACGCGACGCCGAAGAATCGAAGAGGCTGTCTCAAAACCCTGCTGGTGGTACAGGCAAGATGCCTATACCACCAGATTCTCCTCGATCTGCAATGGAGACACGGTGGTATAGGCTTCCAGCCTGTACGTTTTGAGACAACCTCGCCGATTCTCCGGCAGGGCCGTTTTGTGCAGGGCCGTTTTGTTGGCAGCGTGTGGCGCGGTCGGTTAGATTGAGGCCCTATGCCGCAGGCTGCCCAGCCCCGTCGCCGCATCGGCCTTGATGTAGGCGGGACCAAGATCGAAGGCGTCGTCCTCGACGCCGACAACCGCATAGTCCTCAGAGAACGCGTTGCCACCGAGGGCGCCAAAGGATACGCGCACATCTTGGATCGGGTCGCACAGATCGCGGAGGCGTGCCGCCGCGAGGCGCCGGAGTGCGCTGCAATCGGAATCGGGACGCCCGGGGCGATCTCAACCCGCGACGGCACGATGAAGAACTCCAACACCGCCTGCCTGAACGGTCGTCGATTGCACGAGGATCTGGTCGGACGGCTGGGAGTGCCCGTTGTCCTCGAGAACGACGCAAACTGCTTTGCACTCGCGGAGGCGGTCGCCGGTGCCGGCCGCGATGCAGCGCTCGTCTTTGGTGTGATCATGGGGACGGGAGTCGGTGGAGGAATCGTGTACCGAGGCGAGCTCTGGCGCGGGCCGCAGCACCTCGCGGGCGAGTGGGGGCACCACGTCATCGATCCCGCGGGACCGTCGTGCTACTGCGGCCAGCGCGGATGTGTGGAAACGTTCATCGCCGGCCCCGCAGTTGAGAAAGACTACCTGTGCGTGAACGGGACAGCGCTCTCGATGGCCGCCATCGTCGCTGCCTATCGGCGTGCGGACGCGGCTGCGACGCCGGTCTTCCAGCGCTTCATCGATCGCTTCGGTCGCGCGCTCGCGAATCTCATCGACATCCTCGATCCCGAGGCGATTGTTCTCGGCGGCGGTCTGTCGAACATCGATGAGCTGTACACGTTGGGACGTGACGCGACGGCGCGCTACGTGTTCAATGACGAGCTGCGAACGCCAATCCGCCGCAATCAGCTCGGCGATTCCGCAGGCGTGATCGGCGCGGCGCTATTGGTGTGAGTGCGCGGCGCGTCCGGCAGCGCCCGCTTCACGAACGTCGCCTCTTTGATGGTCGCGCCGCGGGCAAGCCCTTTGCGCTCGAAGAGGGTGGTTCCCGGGCGCGGCGGAGGTGGCTCGCTGTCGTGCGCCAGCGTCGCGCACATCGCCAGCGTTCGCAACGCGAGGGTGAAGACGTCGTCGACGTCGGTGGCGAAGTAGATGCGCCCATTTGATTCCAGGGTGCGCTCCAGTGCGGTGGCGAAGGCGGGGGTGAACAGACGGCGTCGGTGATGCCGGCGCTTCCACCACGGGTCGGGAAAGTAAATGTGGTAAGCCGCGACCGAGCTCGGCGGAAGCACGGTGGCCGCGACACACGATCCGTCGGCCGCAAGGATGCGGGCATTCGACAATCCGCGCGCTGCGATAGCCGCTGCGAGCTCCGTCGCCCGGGTGTGCGAGTGCTCGACGCCGAAGAAGTTCGTGTGCGCGTCGCGTGTGGCGGCGGCGAGCAAGAACACCCCGGTGCCAGGGCCGATCTCCACTTCGACGGGATGGTCGTTGCCGAAGACGAAGCGCCAGAGGACGTGCATGTCAGGTGAGGAGACGACCGCCGTCGACGGGAAGAACGACGCCGGTGATGTAGTCGTTTCGGATCAGATGCAGCGCGGCGTCGGCGATGTTCTGCGCAGTGCCGGCGCGTTTGAGCAGCGTGCGATCAATCTCGCGCTGCCGCACCGCGGGGTCGAAGTGTTCGGGGAACAGGACGGGGCCAGGAGCGATGGCGTTGACG
>JBGQHM010000522.1:0-3744 GCA_041497995.1 Binatia bacterium
CATCCCTATCCACTGCAACGCTTCGGCGTTCTCACCCAAGGCAGGAGCCCGGTGCGGTAATGCCGCTCGCCGGGATCTGTGGAGGGGGTGGTCAGTGATGATCATCTCTACTCCGTCTGACAGTGATGGTGACAGCGAGAGGCAGGTCTATCGCCGCGCCTCCCGAGTTGCAACCCGCCGGGGAAGTGATCAGTGATCGGTGAGCAGCCAGCCAAAGCTGTCGCGTAATGCCTGCCGGCCGCCGCTTTCGAGCACGTCACCGTGGGCCATGATGACGCGATCGAAGTCCCAGGTGAGGATGCGGTCGACTGCGGCGCGCGCCGCCGTGCGATCGTGCATCAACAGGCGCCACAGACGGCTGGGGCCGAACTTGCCGTAGGCGTCGTCCAACTGGAAGAAGAGGCGCGTCGCCAACGAACGCGTTGTGCGCAGGTTGAAGACGAGGTCGGTCACAATCAGCGTCCGACTCCGACGGTGGCAGAAGATCACGTCATTGGTCACGGCGAGCGCGCGGAACACGAGTTGATCGATCTGGCCGGCCCACAGTGGCGGCGCTTCGTCGGTGAGAACTCCGTGGAAGCGCAGGTCTCGCCGCTTCTCCGGCAAGCCAGGTGCGGCAGATATTTCCGCTTCAGGGTATGCAGTGAAGTAGTCGCCGACGTAGAGGTGATGGTACTTGTTCGGTGCGACAACCGCGCGCACCGGACCCCGCGCGTCGAGGGCGGTGCGCGTGGCGGCGTCCAAGCGTACCGGCGAGTGCACGAAGAGGCCGCCGTCCGTGAGGCGCACGGCGGTCATGCGGGTTCCCATCTCGAAGCCGAGGAAACGCTGCGGGCGCTCGGTCACCCACAGGTCGCTCGACAGCATGCGCAACATGATGGAAGTCATTCCTATCACACAGCGGCAGAGCGAAGGTATGTTGCGGACTTCGCGGAGAGCGGCCTATTGTCCGTGTCACAGGAGGAACCAGAATGGACTTCGCCATCCCCGCCGAGATCGAGCAGCTCTGCGACAACATCCGCAAGTTCATGGACGAGCACGTCTACCCGATGGAGCGCACGACGGAACGCTGGACAATGGAGGTCGGTGGCCCGGCTTACCCGCCGGCAATCAAGGCAGTGCAGGCGAAGGCAAAGGCCGCCGGCTACTGGGCCTTCCATCTGCCGAAGGAAGCCGGCGGCGCGGGCATTCCGTTTATGCACTACGTCTTCGTCAACGAGATACTCGGCCGTAGCCCGATCGCGCCAGTTGCGTGCGGCTCGCAGGCACCCGACTCCGGCAACGCGGAGATCCTCTGGCGCTTCGGCACCGACGAACAGAAGGAGCGCTGGCTGAAGCCGCTGGTGAACGGCGACATCCGTAGTTGCTTCTCGATGACCGAGCCGGAGGTCGCCGGCTCCGATCCGCGCTTGCTGCGGGCGACCGCGAAGCGCGACGGCGACTACTACGTCATCAACGCGCACAAGTGGTTCAGCAGCGGCGGGCACGGCTCGTCGTTCGCCATCATCATGGCGATGACCAACCCGGAGCACAGCAACCCCTACATGCGCTTCAGTCAGATCATCGTCCCCACCGACACGCCGGGCTTCAAGATCGCGCGCGGCATTCCGGTGATGGGCGACTACGACAACCATCACGCCGAGATCTGGTACGAGGACTGTCGCGTGCCGGTCACCAACCGCCTCGGCGGCGAAGGCACCGGCTTCGTCATCGCGCAGGAGCGCCTGGGTCCGGGCCGCATCCACCACTGCATGCGCTGGCTGGGCGTGGCGCAGCGCGCCTTCGAGATGATGTGCGAGTACGCCACGCAGCGCGAGATGTTCGGCAGCACGCTCTCGAAGAAGGCCAACGTTCAGGACTGGATCGCCGAAGCGCGTGCCGACATCCAAGCGGCGCGGCTCATGACGTTACACGCGGCATGGAAGATCGACACCGCCGGAGCCGCCGGCGCACGCGAGGAGATCTCTCTCATCAAGTTCTTCGGCGCCAAGGTCCTGCACAGCGTCGTCGACAAGGCCATCCAAGTCTTCGGTGCCGCGGGTGTCACCGAAGACCATCCGCTCTCGATGTTCTACCGCCAGGCGCGCTTCGCGCGCATCTACGACGGCCCAGATGAAGTGCACAAGATGGTGGTGGCGCGCCGTATTCTGGCGCAGTACGAGGGGAAGCGTTAGGAACGGGCGCATGAGATCACGCCTTCCGGTGCGCTGAGGCCTCGCTGAGCCATGCCAGCGGATTCGCCGGCCCCGCACCTGCACCGATGGCGAGGCTGTGGCGGATGGCTACCGTGATGAACCGCTTGGCGTGCTCAACCGCTTCCAGCAACGGGACTCCGCGCGCCAGATGTGCGGTGATCGCCGCTGACAGCTGGCAACCGGTGCCGTGCGTGTGGCGCGTCGGTAGCCGCGCGACACGCAGCTCTTGCGGAGTGCGACCGTCATCGAAGACATCGACGGCCTCGTCGCCACCGAGGTGTCCACCCTTGACCAGGCACGCCCGGGCGCCCCGTTCGATCAGCAGCCGCGCCGCTGCACGCATGTCGCCGACCGATCCGATGGCGATGCCGGTCAGCGCTTCGGCCTCAGGAATGTTCGGTGTCACCAAGGTGGCGAGCGGCACAAGCTCCTCCAATAGCACCGCACGCGCCGCCGGCTCGAGCAGCGCGGCGCCGCTTTGCGCGATCATGACGGGATCGACGACGAGCTGCCGAATCGCGAGGTCGCGCACAGCCCGCGCGACCTCGTTGATGATGTCGGCCGAGGCGAGCATGCCGGTTTTGGTTGCGTCGACGCCGATGTCGCTGATCACAGCGTCGATCTGCGCGCGCACGAACGCGGCGGGCACCCGGTGGATGCCGGCAACGCCGCAGGTGTTCTGCGCGGTGAGCGCGGTGATCGCGCTCATGCCGTACACCTCGAACACCGTGAAGGTCTTCAGATCCGCCTGGATGCCGGCGCCACCACCCGAGTCGGAGCCGGCAATGGTGAGCGCCCGGGCAAGCATGAAGTGATCGTATCTCGTGAAGCGAGTCTCGTGAAGCGTTCGAATGCGATGTCGTGAAGCAGACGCTACGATTGCGCACTCACGTCGAACGGGAATCGATAGCCGAACGTGCGAACGGGAAACCCGAAGGTCGCCCCGACTTCAGCGACGGTATCAGGGCACAACGCGTACACCCGAATCCGCTGAACGGCGGCGTCCTGCCCTTCGATGCGCATGACGGACACGAGCGCGTCGTCCAGACCGTCGAAGACGAGGATGATTGGCTCATCCTGAAAGACGGTGGCCTGCCACCGCAACGTGGACGGCGATCCGTCGAAGGGGTTGTAGAAGTTGTGATAGAACCACCCCCGCTCACGTTCGAAGGCCGCTCGCCCCGTCTCGCTCTCCAAGCCGTGCATGTCGATCGTCGCGGTGTCGCTCACAATAACGGTACAGATCGGGCCGTATGGGATCGATGGCTTCGAGGAATTCGTGCCACGCACTAACCAGTCCACGCCGCAACTGGTCGTTGAGCTCTATGTCCACCATGAACGTGCACCCTCCTTGTCGAGTCTTCATTCCATAGAAGGATGGGAAGGCCAAAAGGATACCGAGGCGGTCCGTCTTCCCCGCGGTGTGGTCACCTTGCGCGCTCAGACCAAATGTGCGAAGTCGCCGGCTGAGGATCCCCATGCGCATCGGTGTGATTGGTGGCGGCAGCTTCGGTACCGCGCTGGCGAAGCTATTGGCGGAGCTGGACCA
>JBGQHM010000523.1:0-3641 GCA_041497995.1 Binatia bacterium
CGATGAGCACCGTCACGTACACCTTGTGGGTATCGCGATCGAAGCGTGTCTGCGCGTCGACAATCTGGGCGTCCTCGAAGCCGTGACGCCGATAGAGGAACCACAGCCGTTTCAGATCATCGTCGAAGACGTCGTCCAAGAGGACGCCGCGGCGCCACGGAATCCAGCTCGGCGGACGTGTCGCCATCGGCGCCAGCAGCGTGCGCGCCGGGAGCCCGCGGTTTCCGTCAAACGTTACGTCGCCGATGCGGTACGACTCGCCTTCGTTGATGGTGAAGCGCACAGCTTTTGGTGGCCCGGACTCGATGCGCAGGTCAACTCGCGCAAAGTAGTATCCCGCTTCCTGGTACGCCCGGCGGGCGCGCCGCGCCAGCTCCCGCCATGTACCGTCGGTGACGATCGGACGCGTCTCCAGCTCCATCAGCCCGAGCAGGTATTTGTCCTTCAGGTAGCGGTTGCCGACGAACTCAACCGCGAAGAGCGGGCCGGGGTCGATCTTGAAGTGGAGGGTGCCTTGGTGCGGTTCGCCTGGCTCCCACTTGCCGTCCACCTGAACCTCGTAATAGCGCTTCAACCGGAAGAAGCGGACGATGTCCGCCTCGGCCTTCCTTCGCTTGGCTCGCACGTATCGGTCGCCCGTCTTGACCTTGAGGGCACTGCGCACCTCGTCCACCGGCACCGGCAGAGTCCCTTCGATGTCGACGGCGCTGATCAGGAGCGGCGCACCTTCCACAATATGGAAGGTCACGTCGACCTCACCGGGGCTCAACGTAGTCACATGTACGATGACCTGCGCGGCGTCAAAGCCCTCGGCAACGTACCGTTCGCGGAGGCGCGCGACTGCGGAGCGCTCCTGCTCTTCGGTGACAACGGTCCCTTCGCGCAAGCGTGCCACGCGGCTGAGCTCGTCATAGCTGAGCGCATCGTTGCCGCTGAACCGCACGGCGTTGAGGATCGCTTTGCGTACGAGCCGCGCCACGACCGCAAGGCCGTCCGCCCGGGGCTGCGCTGCAACCGCGACCTCGGTGAAGATACCGGTCTGCGTGAGGCGCTCGTGCACCAGCGCCAGATCCCCCGGCTTCAGCTCGTCGCCCAGCTTGAACGGCATGATCTGCTGGAGTCCCTGACGGTCGATGGGCGCAGCACACTCGAATTCGATCGCGACGATTGGCTGGTCCTCCGCCTCTGGCACCTGCCCGATGGCGGCGGAGCCGCTCAGCAGCATCCAGACCAGCAGGCACTGTCGACAAACGCGGAGAGCGTGCTTCGAGAGCCTCAGCACGAACGGTACAGGATTCATCCGATTTGAAATGAAGGGCACCGTTCCGTTCGCCCTGAGAGGCCGACCGGCGAAAGCGCCGGCTTGACGAGCCCATGAACCGGCGCCTCTCCGCCCGGCGGTTGAAACCGCGGCAACAAGAGCGCCAAGCCCACCCGCGTGGGCTCCCCGCCCGACGCGCTGACGGGGCTGGGGGGAGTCGCCGTAGGGCGACTTGGTGCCTTTTGTTGCCGCGAATTCATTCGCCGGGGCAGCTTCAGGTTCATGGAGAGGTCTACTGCGCATCACTCGGCTGCGGCAGGTCCGAGTCGCCACTCAACAACGAGAAGCGGACTTTCCGGAACTCGTATCGGAACTTGATGTCACCGCCGAATGCTCCGGCTTGCGACTGCGAAGCGCTTTCCCATGTCCCCAGCAACGAGATGCGCCCGGTGATGCGGTACTCGATCTGCATCGTGTTGCGCGCATCGACGCCGAAGCTGGTCGACGCCAAGGCCCGTATGCGATCCGTGATGTCCTTGCTGATGGTGACGCGCGGCTCGACGGTTCCGGTGTTGCGGACGTACGCCGGATCGACCTCGAAACGGTCGACGCGAAACAGCGTGCGAACCCCCTGCGACACATCGCCTGTGTATTCGCTTGGCAGCAGCGACAACACATCGCCGACACCCACGCCGCTGTCCCGCGACTGCTCGCGCGTCGTCCTACCGAGGGTCACCAGACTCAGCACGTCATTCTGCGAGAGATTGGGCTCGTCCGAGTTGAACTGGACGCGCGGATTGTCCGCGGTGCCGCTGACAGCGACTCGTACGGTATAGTCGGCGTCGATTCCGGAGATCCGGCTCTCCCCGGTGAGGTTGAGGACGGGGTTGATGCGCTCGCCGGGCTGGAACACCGCCGATCCGCCCGTGAGGGTGAAAACCCGCGACCCGACCGTGGCCTCGCCGGAGAGAATCTCAACCTTGCCGTCCAACAACGGACTGGCAGCGGTCCCTGAGATACGCAGATCCGCCGACAGCTCCGCCTTCGCAAAGTTGTTGTCTACGAAGACACCGTCGGGCGCACGAATGCGCAAATCGAGTCGCACGATCGTACGCGGTGGCCCGATGCGCGGCGCCGGGGTGATCTGCTCCTTGAACCAGGGAATCAGTCCGGTCAGCTCGATCTTCTTATCGTAGAGGGCGCTCAGCACGTCGATGTCGCCACGAACCGTCAGATCCTGCCACGTCCCCTGCACCGTGCCCTTGCCCGATATGCGCTCCTCCAGCCACTGGGGAAATGACAGGCCGACGTCGTGCAGCGACCACGACAACGCCGGCCCGTGTTTGAGGCGGAGCTTGCCGCTCACATGGAACCGACCGCCGCCGGTCCGCCCGGCGAGATGCTGCACGAGCACATTGGAGCCGAGGAGCGCGAAGTCACCGTTCGTGTCGGTGAAGGAGACCGGCAGGCCAAGATCGAGAGCGGCACCACGCAAGTTCGCCTGACCGCGCAGCGTCCATCCGCCGGCGACGGTGCGCCCGACATGTGCCGCGACGCCAAACTGGCCGCGTGCCGAGTAGAATGGAGGACCGATCACCTCCAACAGCACGAGATCGCCGTCGCCTTGCACATCGAGATCCAGTTCGGCGGGCAGGCGGCCCTGCCCGGCCACACTCAGCCGGCTACCTGCCGCAGTCAGGACAAGCGAGTCGATGTGGAAGCGTCCCTTGTCGAGACGGACCTGAACGGGTTCCGCGAGCTCGACCTGACCCTCGTCGCGCCTGACGTCGAATCGCGTCACGCGTAACAACCCAGTCACGTCTTCCGGCGCACGCACCGCGCCACTGAAGGTCGCAGCGCCGGTGGTCACTACCGCGAGGGACCGGTCCTCCGAGACGAGCTTCGACAGATCCGTGTCGTGCCACGCTAGGGCTAGCGAGAACGGTAGTGCCCCAACGCTCTTCAGCGTGGCGTTCAGCGTGACCGTGTCGCCAACCGCTGCGCCGCTGAGGCTCCACTCACCAGCGCTTCCATCCGCATGTACCGAGAGCTCCCCGAGCTGATGCCCCCCAGCGCCGAGGCCGGTTGCGGTGAGCTGCAGAGCTCCGCTGGGCTGCCGCACGGCACCGGACACCTGGCCTTGCAGCGTCACCACGCCGGTGAGGCGTCCGCGTCCGGCGCCACGCAGTGTGGCCAGGTTCAGCGGCGTCGAGTCGATAGAGAGCTGCAGGCTGGTGTCGCCCTCCCCCGCCCCCTCGATCGTAAGCGTCTCCGCGGGCGTGCGCACTGCGTTCGCATACAGGGTCCAGCGTGGCAGCGCCGTGGTGGCCTTGACTGCGATGCGTTCCAGCGGCTCCCCCGCGATGCGTAGCGATGTAGC
>JBGQHM010000524.1:0-3640 GCA_041497995.1 Binatia bacterium
ATCAAGGCATCTTGTTGCGAAACGCCTGGCCGGACTGGTCACAGCTTCTCCTTCCGGTCATCTGCGCGGCCGTAGCGCTAGCGGTCGGCGCGATGACCTTCCGTCGTCTGTCGGGCGAGATGGTCGATTGTCTCTGATGACTCGACTGGCGGTCACCTCGATCGGGAAGAAGTACAAGATCTACCCGCACCCGTGGGGCCGGCTGCTGGAATGGGTCACCGCCGATCGATACACCGCACACAAGCCAGACTGGGCGCTGCGCGACATCAGCTTCGAGATCGCCGACGGCGAGAGCGTCGGCATCATCGGTATGAACGGCGCCGGCAAGAGCACGCTGCTCAAAATTCTCACCGGAACGACTCAGCCCACAGAAGGCTCGGTCGCGGTGACGGGGCGGGTCGCCGCGCTCTTGGAGTTGGGACTCGGCATACACCCCGAGTTCTCCGGTTGGCAGAATGCGATGCTCGCGTGCCAGTTGATGGGAATGGAACCGGCGGTCGTCGACGACCGTCTGCCATGGATTCAGTCGTTCTCCGAGCTCGGCGATCACATGGATCAGCCGGTGCGCACGTACTCGACGGGCATGCAGCTGCGCCTCGCGTTCAGTGCAGCGACAGCGGTACGTCCCGACGTCCTGATCGTCGACGAGGCCTTAGCGGTCGGCGACACTTACTTCCAGCACAAGTCGATCAGCCGGATTCGTTCGTTCAAGGAACAGGGCACGACGCTGCTGTTCGTCACGCACGATCCGGTCGCGCTCAAGGCGCTGTGCGACCGGGCCATCTTGCTCGATCGCGGGTTACTGCTGCACGACGGGCCGGCGGAAGCCGTCTTCAACTACTACAACGCTCTGATCGCACAGAAGGAGAAGGAGGCCACGATCTCGCAGAGCGGGAGTGCTGACGGTCGCGTGGTGACGCGCTCCGGCAGCAAGGAGGCGGAGATTGTCACGGTCGAGCTGTGCGACGCCGGCGGCGATCCGCGGCGGTTGTTTCAGGTGGGGGAAACCGCCACGCTCCGCTGCCACATCCGAATCAATCAGCAGATGGCATTTCCTACGGTGGGATTCCTGATCCGCGATCGCCTCGGTGGAGATGTGTTCGGGACGAACACCTTCCACCTCGGTGTCGAGCCGCGCGAGTGCGCGCCGGGTGGAGCGTTCGCAGCGTCTTTCGAGATCGAACTGAATATCGGCCCCGGGCACTATTCGGTGTCCGCCGCGCTGCACCGCGGGCGTGTGCATGTGGAAGGAAATTACGATTGGTGGGACCAGGCGCTCGTCTTCCAGGTCAGACCGAACCAGTCATTTTCGTTCGACGGAGTCGCCGCACTGCCGACGCGTTGGGCGGTCCGACCGCTGAGTCCGCCGCGTTAAGTGCTAAGGGCTACGACGGTTGCGGCCAGCGCATCCCACGAGCAGCGCTCACGGAGATCGCCGCGTTCGAGGGACATTGGCTGACTTGCTAGCAGCTCGCTGCACGCGGCGTCGAGTGAGGCCGCCGCGTACGGATCGAAGTAGAATACCCCCGGCCCGGCGAATTCCTTCAGCGAGCTGTTGAAGCTGCACACCACTGGCGCGCCGTGGAGAAGCGAATCCAAGACGGGAAAACCAAAGCCTTCGTAGAGCGACGGATAGATGGTGAACGCCGCACGGCGATAGAGCTCGCAGAGCTGTCTGTCCGGCACCATGCCAACGAACTTCACCGCGCGGCGGCGCCTGCCGGAGATTCGGAAACGCCGGACGGGACTGTCCCAAAGCCAGCCTTGGGGACCGACCCACCACAGCTCTGTCTCAGGGGCAAGCACCGACGTCTCAAGAAACCATTTCTGCAGGAACGTTGCGTTCTTCCTCGGTTCCAGCGTCGACACCACCAGGATGAGCTGAGGCGACCGGCTGACGATCTCCGCCGATGCGTGGGAGCGGGAGCAGAGGCTGGGTCCGGGGTACGCAACCACCACGTCGTCGGGGGGCAGCGAACAGAGCCACCGCGCGTCCGCTTGGGTCGCCTGCGAAATGGCGATCGCCTTGTCGCTTCGTCCAGCCACCTGCGAAAAGAACATGCCGAAATGCGTACGCGTGTCCTCCACGTGCGCCCACGGTAGAAGCACCGGAGTGAAGTCGTAGAGGATGCTGAGCTCACGCGCGAAATGCCGCTCCGCCGGCGGAAGAAGCGTGTACAAACACGCACACTCGTGCGATGAAGCAGCGGCGTCGTGTGCACGTGGTTGGGCGAGAAGGTCGCGCGTCCACGCTGCGAGGTCGGAATCAGCGGCCGATACGCTTCCGGCCTGGAGTGGAATCCACTCGCCGCCGAGGCGTCCGTCGGGAGTCGTCGTGAACAGACGGAGTGGTGTCACGCGGGCCAGCGCTTCCACCAGGCGCGCGGTGAACCGGCCGAGCCCGGTGAGGGGATCGGTAAGGAGCGGGCTGACCTCAACGTAGAGCGGGCGTTGCATGCGTCACGTCGTCGAGCGCTGCACGCAGCCGCGGCCAGACGCGATCAGCGCTCGCAAAGTTGTTCATCCGGTCGCGACCCAATTGTGCCATGCGCTCATAGCGGGCGCCGTCTTGTTTGGCGACGCGGTAGCTTTCCTGGATGCGGTCGTGCAGTGCCTGCCACACCAGACGATGCCACGTCGTCCGAAGCTGCTGCGTGGGGTCGTGCGGCCACGACGTCGGCTCCGGATGAGAGTCCACGATGAACGCGACATCGGGATCCAAGTAGTCGGACAGCGCGCTGTGACACGGGCTGATGACCGGCCTCCCGGCGGCAAGAAAATCTTGCACCGGCAAGCACGCCCCTTCCGCGCGCGCCGCGGTGACGTAGTAGGTGCTCCAACGCGCCAGATCGATCATCTGATGATCGGAAAGATAGTCGGTCACCACCGCCAGCTTGCAGCGGTGCGCGAGATTGAATCGGTAGTAGGATTGCAACACGTGTTGGAGTCCGGCGGCGTGCAGCCCTGCTGGCAAGACCAATTTGAGGACCAGCGTGGCGTCGTCTTGCTCGCGCAGCGCGATGAGGAAGGCACTGAGGAGGTCCTCCCAGTTCTTTCGCCGGTCGAAGGGGTTCACGAGGCTGGTGTACACGACCCCGGACAGCCCGAGGGTCGAGCTGCTTGGAGACGGAGTACGAATCTCTAGTTGGAGGGCCCGCAACCGTGCGCGTGCCGTCACGCCGAGCAAACCTACGCGCCGGTCCAGCCATGCAGGAAGGGTTGCACGCAAGGCGCGCTGCGCCGCGGCGTGCATCGGAGCGAGGACGTTCCATGCGGGCAGTGTCGGTAAGCTCCGTAGGGCAAGCCTCTCGGACTCGCGCGGCTCGCGTGGAAAGAGATGCACCGCGCAGTCCAGGTACCCCTCATCCCCCGCCGCACGCGCCGGGAGCGCGTAGTACTCACCGCGAACCGGAACTGGAACGACGTGCACGGGCGCACGCACTCCGGCGCGGCTGAAGGCACTGCGAGTGTACTCCGATGCGCACAGAATGCGGTCGGCGTGGTTGGCGATACGCAGCCAATTATTGCGCGGGTTCCCATCAAAGTCCTGATCCGGGATGTCCGGAAACTCCCAGAATGGGAAGGCGACATTGGGAGCCAATGAGCTGAGATACATCGACTGCAGCGGCCGGAAGCTCAG
>JBGQHM010000525.1:0-3613 GCA_041497995.1 Binatia bacterium
GCCGGCTTAGTGATCGTGCGCCAGCGGCCGGGAACGGCGAAGGGTTTCTGCTTCATCACCCTCGAAGACGAGACCGGGACCGCCAACGCCATCGTCGTACCCGACGTGTTCCAGCGCTACCGCAGTGTGATCCACACCGCCGCGCTGCTGCTGATCGAAGGGCCGTTACAGAAGGTCGACGACGTCATCCACGTGCGCGCCAGGCGGATGCAATCACTCTCATTGCCGCAGCAGCCCATCGGTCTCACCGGCCACGGCTACCGCATGCGCGTGACACCGACCGACCCTCATCCCCAACCCCCTGCTCAGCTTCCCAAGTCGCATGACTTCCGATGACGTGGTGATTCGTGACTGGTGACTCGCGGCTCGTCTTGATCCCTTCTACGCGCGCACGCGTGCCTTCTACACCGCTATGGGCTTCGCGCCACTCTTCGAGACCGCTGCCCTGTGCGGCGAGGAGAATCCCGCGCTCGTGTCGGTCAAGCGCCTGTGACACGAAACACGCCGTTGGAGCTGACGGCGGGCACGCCGCACCCCGCAGACGGCATCGATTGCCCGCCGCAGCACAACGGCATAGCGTTGGAGAGCCATGGTCGTTTTCCCCCAGGCGCGGCGCCCGCCTCTGCGGCGACGTCGAATACACCCTCACCGAGCATCCCTTAGGCTCGAAGGACCACGCCAATGAATGGACTTCACATTCGAGATGCACATCCGGCCGACCGCGACGCCATCGAGGCGGTCACTCTGTCCGCCTACCAGGAGTACGCCGCCGTCATGCCGGCGCACTGGGAACGCTATCGGCAGAACATCTTGGCGACACTCGCCGCCGTGGAGCCCGCCGCGCAGATCGTGGCCGAACAGGACACGCGGATCGTCGGCGCAGTCCTGCTCTACCCGCCGGGAACCGTGATCGCCAACCCGGGGGACGCGGTCACACTGACCTGGCCGGAGGTGCGCCTGTTGGCCGTTGAACCGGCGGTTCGCGGTCGGGGTGTTGGCGCTGCGCTCATGAACGAGTGCGTGCGGCGCGCGCGGCATTCCGGCGCGACAGTTCTCACCCTGCATACGACCGACGTCATGCAAGCCGCCATGCGGCTCTACGAGCACATGGGGTTTCGGCGCGCTCCAGACCTTGATTTCAGCCCAGCTCCCGGCGCGAAACTCAAGGGCTATCACCTCAAACTGGAAACGACCGTTCCGTCGTGAGGAAGGGGATACCGTATGGGGAGGGTGAACGCGGGACACTACATCGTCGGCGTCGAAGGTCTGGCGCTGCTGCGTACTTGGTTGACGGGTGAGCGCACGCAGGCCGACCGGCGCATCGAGGAGCTGACACGCTTCATGGCCGATCCGCAGGGGCCGCCGCTGGTCATCGAGCTGGATGTCCCAGAGGCAGACGTCGTGTCGGGCTACAGCCGTTGGGCGTCCACCTATGACGGCGGTCCCAATGCGCTGATCTATGCCGAGCAGCCCATTGTCCGCGCCCTGATCGATGCCCTGCCGCCCGGGCGTGCGCTCGACGCGGCGTGCGGTACGGGTCGGCACACGAAGTACTTGGCCGAGCGCGGTCACCGGGTCATCGGCGTTGACGTCACCACGGCGATGCTCGCGAAGGCGCGCGCCGAGATTCCCGCGGTCGACTTCCGTGTCGGCGATCTCCTCGCGCTCCCGCTCGAGACCGCAAGCATGGATCTTGCGGTGTGTGCCCTCGCCCTGACGCACTTCGAGCACCTGGATCTGCCGATCGCCGAGCTGGCCCGCGTGCTGCGGCCCGGCGGCCGGTTGATTCTTTCGGACCTGCATCCGTTGCACTCGCTCCTCGGGATGACCGCGTTCTTTGTCGCGGAGGACGGCAGCGCCGCGTACGTGCGCAGCTACGCGCACACACATAGCGCGTACCTTGCCGCGTTTCGGAGCGCCGGCGTGGTCGTGGAGCAGTGCATCGAGCCGCCGACCAGCGAGGAAGGCGTCGTCATGATGTCCGGTGGCATGATGGACATGGCCAGCGACGCCTTCCGCACCGCGCTGCTTGGTCTACCGGCGGCGCTGATCTGGGAGTTGCGCAAAGTGTAGGGACCTCTCCTCCGCAGTTGCAACCGGCAGGGCGCCCGCGATATGCGCCCAGGGCAGAATGACTGCGCACGTGCCGACGAAGCCCGCAACCAATGCCGGAGCCGCATTCCGCGAGCTCCTCGACGTCCTGCGCGACGCGGACGCAACTTTCCTCGCCGGCCCGCGCGCGGTCACCGATGCGGTGAGCGTCGCCGAAGGCTACCGCCACCTCACCCACCTGCTCGCGTACGCGCTCGACCTCTACCTCGAAAGCGACGCGTTGCGGCCCTGCTTCACGCCGCTGGCGTCGCCGACTCGCAAGATTCTCGGCGACAACGTCGACTCGCGCTACTTCTTCGCAGCCATCGACGGCACGCGCGCCTACCGTATCCGCGGCGCGCGCGGCAACGACGTGTACCTGTCGTTCTGCATCTACGGCGGCCCGCCGGCGGGCGAGTGGTCGGAGCGGGTTGTGGCCAATGTCTCGCAGCGCGATATCACTTTCGGCGCAGACGGCAGCTTCACGCTGACGCTCAGCCCGGAGGCGGCGCCGCCGGGGGCGACGAACTGGGTGAAGTTGGAGCCCGACGCCGTGTGCGTCATCTCACGCGAGTATTACACCGACATCGGCCACGCACAGCCCGCACACTTTACGATCGAGGCAGTGCAGGCAGTGGCGGCGCCGGCCCCGCTGACGGACGACCTGCTCGCGGCACGCCTCCGCGCCGTGATTACCTTCATTCGCGAGACGCTCAATTTCGCCCCCATCCCGCCGCTGCCCATGGTGAACATGCTGCTGCCGCCGATGCCGTGGAGTCCCACGGTGCGCGGCTGGGGCACGCCCGACAACATCTACGCGCTCGGCGCGTTCGAGCTCGAAGATGACCAGGCCATCATCATCACCGGCCGCTCGCCCGCGTGCATCTACTGGGGCGTGCAGCTGTGGAACCGTTACATGCAGTCGCTCGACTACCGCTATCACCGCGTGTCGATCAATCACGCGCAGGCGGTGTTGGAAGCGGACGGCTCGTGGCGCGTGATCATCGCGCATCGCGACCCCGGCGTGCCCAACTGGCTCGACACCGCCGGGCACCGCGAGGGTCTCTTCTTCTGTCGCTGGTTGCAGGCCGAGGGGTTTCCCGAGCAGCCGACGTGCGTGGTGATGCCGCTCGAGCGCGTGCGCAGCACATAGAGGTAGGACCGTAGCATGGGACAGGACACAGACATTGTAATCGTTGGCGGCGGCATCGCCGGAAGCGCGCTCGCGACTGCGCTGGCGCGCGCCGGTATGGCGATCCTCATCCTCGAGCGCTCCGAAGTGCACGTCGATCACGTGCGCGGTGAGTGGCTGGCACCGTGGGGCGTCGTCGAGGCGCAGCGGCTCGGGTTGTACGACCGGCTGGTCGCTGCCGGCGGGCATCACGTCACGCAACACGTGCCCTTCGGCGAGGAGGTCGATCCCGAGCTAGCGCGGCTGATGGCACTTGACCTCACGACCATGGTTCCGGGCGTGCCGGGACCACTATGCCTGGGTCACCCGACGATGTGCGATCTCTTCAAC
>JBGQHM010000526.1:0-3561 GCA_041497995.1 Binatia bacterium
CCGCGCGATGCCAGCGCGTCGCTGGTAACGGCACTCGCGTTGCAGGTCTCTGTCCGCCAACCCTGGGGGAGAAATGAACAACACAAAATCGAGAGCGCGGTGTGTGCCGCGCTTGGTCACGCTCGCCGTCCTCATCGCCACCGCGCGACCGAGCGTCGCGCATGCGGTGTCCTACGACATCGTCTACGTCCGCCAGCCGCGCTACGGCGACACCACCAACACCACGTGGCCTGAGGTTGCGCATCCGGCGCAGCTCGAACCCGGCGCCGACCTGATGCTGCTGCATCCGAATGGATCGGAGGAGGTGCTGGTACCGGGCGGCATCGGCGCAGTCACCGACCCGTTCGTCTCGTTCGACGCGCAGTGGGTGTACTACAGCTACTTCTACGATGTGCGCCCCCAAGGCTACAACAACCAGCGCGGTCTGCCCTATCTCGGCGCCGACATCTTCCGGATCAATCTCACGAGCCGACAGATCCAGCAGCTGACCTTCCAAGAATTCACACCCAACACCGGCGCCGGACACTTCAACGAAGCCAACCCGGTGAATCCCGGTTCGGGCTTCGACTACCTGGGCTACGGCATCCTGAATCTCGGCCCCGCGCCGGTCGCCGGCGGCAAGATCGCGTTCAGCAGCAACCGCAACGGCTTCGTACCACCGCGCGGCCTGACCAATCCGACGCTGCAGCTGTTCGTCATGGATGACGACGGCGCAAACGTCACGCAGATTGCCCCGATGAACATCGGCAGCGCGCTGCACCCGACGCCGCTGGTCGACGGGCGCCTCATGTTCAGCACGATGGAGACGCAAGGGGTGCGGGATACGCGCATGTGGGGCATCTGGTCTATCTGGCCCGACGGCCGCAGCTGGCAGCCGGTGGTGAGCGCGTTCCATGAGGGCCAGGCGTTTCACTTCATGACCCAACTCTCTAACAGTGATCTCGTCGTCACCGACTACTACAACTTGAACGACAACGGCTTCGGCGCATTGTACCGCTTGCCCGTGCAGCCGCCGGCAAACACACCGGGGTTCTTCAGCGCCTTCCCTGACGACAATCCGGCGATACAGCAGACAGTGGGCGGCGGCTTCCTCTATCCTTTTCAGATGCCGTTCACGCCATGGGGCATGTACTCGATCGTGCCGTTCACGCACGGCCAGGACGAAGCGGCCCCGGTCGGTGCCAACGGCGTGCGCGTCGGCAAGTTCACGCACCCGTCCGCCGCGCTGAACAACGACTTGCTCGTCGTCTGGAGCCCAGGACCGACCAACAACCTCGATCGCCCGTCGCCGCTGCCGTACTACGACGGCGGCCTCTATCTCATCCCGGGCGGCAACATCATCAACAGCCCGAGCGCGCTGACGCTCATCAAGAACGATCCGCGCTACAACGAAGCGTGGCCGCGCGCCGTGGTTTCATACCGGAGCGTCCACGGTGTAGACGAGCCGGCGCAGCTGCCGTGGCTGCCCAATGACGGCACGCTGCACAGCGCGCTACCGGTGGGAACACCGTACGGTTTGGTTGGCACCAGCAGTCTCTACAAGCGCGAGAGCTTCCCCGGCTTCGTTGTGCCGTGGTCGGACACGTTTGATGGCTTGGACGCGTTCAACACTGCGGAGAACGGTCAGAGCAGTAACTGGGGTGTGCAGGGCGCCGACGCCGGCAAGTATCGCAACAGCGATGTCTGGGCAATCCGCTTGCTCGCCATGGAGCCGAACACGCACCGCAGCTACGGACCGAACGGTGGACCGAGCGGCGGGCCGCTGTTCTTCAGCCACGCCAACGAGCGCCTGCGCATCCTCGGTGAGCTCCCAGTACGCAAGTTCGCCACCGACGGCAGTCCCATCCTCGACCCCGAAGGCAACCCGGACACCAGCTTCCTGGTGAAGATTCCCGCCGACACTCCGTTCACTTTCCAGACTCTCGATCGAAACGGCATGGTGCTCAACATGGCGCAGACCTGGCATCAGGTGCGGCCGGGCGAGGTGCGCGACAACTGCGGCGGCTGCCACGCGCACAGTCAGCTGCCTCTCGCGTTCGACAGCACCTACGCGGCGCGTTCGGACTATCCCGTCGCCGACTTCGCGCACTCGACTCCACTCCTGACGAAGGACGCCAGTGGCAACCCGGCGGTGCGGATCGACAGCGACTCTGAGGTCAACGTGGAATTCTTGCGCGACATCCGTCCGCTCCTGCAGCGCAGTTGCGTGCCGTGCCACACCCGCAGCAACGCGACTCCGCCCGGCAATCTCGTGCTTGACGACTACAACATCTACAACAGCCTGCCCGGCGACTACGCGCGCTTGGCCGACGATGACGCCGCGCGTTGGGGTTACCCGCCGCTGGTGCGCGTCGGCACGCCGGTGTGGAGGCAGACGAACGCGAGCCGCTACATCCGAATCTTTCAGAGCCGCCGCAGCCTACTCATGTGGAAGTTGTTCGGCCAGCGGCTCGACGGTTGGACGAACGCAGATCATCCGACGGAGAGCGTGCCGGGAAACGCCAGCACACTGCCCGCCGGCGCAGACCTCAACGCCGCCGACCTCGACTTCACAGGGACGAGCATGCCACCGCCTGGCAGCAGCGTGCCGGCGCTGACTGCGGACGAGAAGATGCTGTTCGCTCGCTGGATCGATCTCGGCGCACCAATCAACTACGCGCAAACGAACTACGGCTGGTTCCTCGACGACCTGCGGCCGACGCTGGCTGTCAGCTCGCCCCGACCTGGTCAGAACCTCACACCTTTGACTGAGATCCGCATCGGTGTGGCGGATGCCGACAGCGGCATCAACACCAGCTCGCTCTCGGTCACCGCAGACATGCCAGTCGAAGGCCGTGCCGCAGGGCAAGAGCTCATCGGCCTTGCTGTGCAAGTCGGCGATGGGATCTACTCGATCGCTCTGGCGCAGCCGATTCAGGCAATCACCAACGCACATCTGTATGCAGCGGTCAGCGACAACCAAGGCAACATCACACGTGTTGCGCGCCGCTTCTCGGTGGGCAGTGGTGGGCCGCAGCCTTCGGCGTCTCCAACCGGTGCAGCGACATCGACACCGACGCGGACCGGCACCGCCAACCCGACACGGACTCCAACCTCCACCCTCGTATCGGTGCCCACCAACACACGCACCCCAACAAGAACGTTGACGCGCACCGCAGCGCCAACGGCACCCCCGAGTTTGACTGCCACCGTCACCGTCGCCCGCAGCGCCACACCCACCGCCAGCGGGACACCGACGGCGGCACAACCAACGACGACGCCTGCCGGGCTTGGCAACGATGCCTGCGCCGCCGCCACCAACATCGTTGCTGCACCCTCTTCTAGCATTGTAGGTGCATCGACGGCGACAACCGATGCAACCGATCCCGCCCCGGCGTGCGGCAACCACAGCCGCAACAAGAGCATGTGGTACCGCTTCACCGCACCCACCAACGGGACCCTCACTGCCAACACCTTTGGAAGCAGCTACGACACCATCCTCGCCGCCTATACCGGCAGCTGCGGCGCGCTCAGCCCTGTCGCCGGCGCGTGTCACGATGATGCGAGCGGCGTGCAGTCGCG
>JBGQHM010000527.1:0-3493 GCA_041497995.1 Binatia bacterium
GCTGGCGCGGATGCAGGGCGAGGCTGACCTCCTTGAGTATGAGGCCACATTGGTGACAGAGCTCCGACAGCCGTCGGCTCTCTTTCGATATCGTGCTGTGCAGGACCTTCGCGCCGGCCCGCATGTCCGCTTTCAGCCACACGCCGATGCCCAGCAACTTGCTGAGCAGCGACTCCTCGGCACCTGCCTTCCCGCCCGCCTCAATCTTTGATTCGCGGGTGGCTTCGCGCTTCGTGAAAGTCTCGTCAAACCACTTATAGACACTTTCCAGCGTCTCTGGCGAGAGTCTCTCGGCGAAGGAGTCGGCGCGGCTCAAGACGCGCTCGACGATCAGCACCAACAACTGCTCGATCGACACGTTGCTCAAGGTGGCTTCGGATCGGATCGAGAACGGCACCGCAAAGAAGCGGTCAGATTGATCACTGCAGAACTTCGTCAGCTCCGTGGACTTGCCACAGCCGCTGTGTCCTGCGAGGAGCACCTTGACGTGATCGTCAGTCTCCAACTCCTCGGCAATTTCGATGCGCCGATTCGAGCTGGGGTCACGCGCTACGGCGGTGTCGACGAAAAAAGCCGGCAACTCGGGCGGCGTCAGCGGGCGGGGGTCGAGCGACAGCTTGATGTCACGTAGGTTCGTGGCCTTGTGCATCGATACCCAAGTAGCGCAATCGCAGCCTCTTATCCACTTCAACCGCCATTGGCGCTCAGATCGTCAGGCCGCCGTCGATCGAGACGATCGAGCCGGTCATGAAGCGTCCGTCATCCGACGCAATGAACGCGATGAGGGCGGCAATCTCCTCCGGCTGACTGTTGCCGAGCGGCGTGCGCAGCTTGGCGATCAGCTTGGGGTCGGCGCCATCGGGGAGTTGCCGGAAGGCGTTCTGCAACGGTGTGGCGATGCCACCCGGAGCGACGGCATTTACGCGGATGCCGCGGTGTAGGTACTCATCCGCTAGCGCCCGTGTGAGGTTCACGACGCCACCCTTCGACGCACAGTAAGCGGCGCTGTACGGCTGGCCCATCAGGCCGGCGTTGGAGGCAATGTTGACAATGTTGCCTCCGCCATCGAGGAGGTGAGGAAGGACGGCCTGCGACATGAGGAACGTGCCGGTCAGATTGACGGCAATGATCCGCGACCACTCTTCGAACGGCATCTCGTGCGAGTTGGCGAATTTGCCGATGCCGGCGCAATTGACCAGCACCGCCGGCCGTCCAAGGTCACGTGCCGCCGCAGTCACCGCGGCACGCACCGAGCCGGGGTCGGCAACGTCGACCGGATACGCGCGCGCCGTGCCGCCGGCCGCACCGATCTCCGCTGCGGTCTTCTCGGCCGCTTCGCGAGCGACATCCAGGCACGCGACGGCCGCGTCTTCGGTCGCGAGTCGCATCGCCGTTGCCCGTCCCAATCCCGATCCCGCGCCAGTGACAATTGCGGTGCGCCCCTGAAAACGACTCATCTCGATGTCTCCCCTATTCGTGATGTGCGGCGACACTAACGTGCCGTGCTGTGAACCGCAACGATTCCGTCGGGCGGGCATCTTGACCGGCGCGCCCACGCGACAAAGAATCCGGCGATGCCAGAGCACACCCTACACGCTCGACCGGTGATCGCTGGCGGAAGGCCCCCGCCCCGCATGACGTGCACTGCAGCAGCCGGAGCATCACAGCTCACTACCGTTCTGTGAACCGGTATCGCGCGCAGGCGTCATCTTTGCTGCATCCGTACCGGCGAGGATACAAGCCAACCAGCACGCAGAACGGGGGAACGGGAATGGAACAATCTGACCACGAAGCATGCAAGGGCACACCAGGCAAAGTCGCGCCGGTGATCGATCGCAATCGATGCGAAGCAAAAGAGGACTGCGTGCGCGTGTGCCCGTACAACGTATTCGAAGTGCGCAAGCTCGGGTCGGAAGAGAGGGTAGCGATGTCTCTCCTCGGACGCCTCAAGGCGTTCGCGCATGGCAACCGGCAGGCATTTGTGGTGCGACCGGAAGCCTGCCACGCCTGCCAGCTGTGCATTCCGGCTTGCCCGGAACAGGCGATCCGCCTCGCTCCGTTGCGGCCGTAGCGGTTGATCCATCGGTGCACGGAGGCTACTCTCGGCGCGCCAATCGCGGAGGACGCTCCGATGTTTCGACTGGATGAGAAAGTGGCCGTCGTCACCGGTGCCGGTTCCGGCATCGGGCGGGCCATCGCGTTGACCTTTGCCGCACAGGGGGCGCGCGTGTTCGTGCTGGAGCGCCAGGCGCCTGCGGCGGCGGAGACAGTCGAAAGGATTGCCGCGAGCAGTGGCCTGGCGATGGCGGTGGCGTGCGACGTGTCCGACGCGACCTCGGTCACCGCGGCGTTCGCGAGCGTTGAGGCCGCTGCTGGACGTGTCGACGTTCTCGTGAACAACGCCGGCATCGCGGGCATCGGCACCGTCGAGAGTACGACCGAGGCGGATCTCGACCGCATCTATGCGGTGAACGTGAAGGGCGTGTTCCTGTGTTCGCAGGCCGCGGTGCCGCGCATGCGGCGCAACGGCGGCGGCGTCATCCTCAATCTCGCGTCCATCGCGTCGCTGATCGGTTTGGTCGACCGCTTCGCGTATTCGATGAGCAAGGGCGCGGTGCTGACGATGACGCGCTCGATCGCCGTCGACTACATCAAGGACGGCATCCGCTGTAACTGCATCTGCCCCGCGCGTGTCCACACCCCGTTCGTCGACGGCTATCTGCGCCAACACTACCCGGGCCGCGAGCAGGAGATGTTCGCGCAGCTCTCCGCGTATCAACCGATCGGCCGCATGGGCACGCCGGAGGAGGTCGCGGCGTTGGCGTTGTACCTGTGCTCCGACGAGGCCTCGTTCATCACCGGCCAGGCGTATCCCATCGACGGCGGGGTGTTGGTGTTCTGATGAAGCAGTACGGCCGCACCCTCAACCTGAAGGACGATCCCGCAATCATTCGGCGGTACGACGAGTATCACCGCAACGTCTGGCCGGAAGTCGAGCGCGGGCTGCGCAGCATCGGCATCGAAAGCATGCTGATCTGGCGCCTCGGCCGGCGGCTCTTCATGCTGATGGAGACGGCCGACGACTTCGATCCCGAGCGCGACTTCGCCCGTTACATGGAGAGCGACGAGCGCATCCGCGAGTGGCAGGCGCTCATGGAAACGTTTCAGGAGCCCGTCGCCGAGGCCAAGCCGGGTGAGTGGTGGGCGGACATGAAACTCGTCTATGAATTGAATTATTGAGTCATTGAGCCAGTGAATCATTTTCCTCAATGAAGCCATGACCCAGTGATTCAGTGACTCACTTCTTCCACGGAAACTCGAACTCGGCCAGTGACTCCGGACGCATCTCGATGCTGAACCCCGGCGCCGTTGGCGGCAGGTAGCGGCCGTTGCGTACGATCACCGGATCGAGGAAGTGTTCGTGCAGATGATCGGCGAACTCGATGGCGCGGTTGTGCAGGCTGCCGCTGACGCAGATGTAGTCGATCAGCGA
>JBGQHM010000528.1:0-3489 GCA_041497995.1 Binatia bacterium
ACCAGCACGGCGTTGATGGTGTGCAGCAACACGTTGGTGGCGTGATAGCCGGCGGGCGTGAGCTGCCAAAGCTGATACTCGACCCAGTAGGAGCTGAAGGTGAGCGGATAGTACTGCGGCAGCTTGGCGGTCAACGGGGTCCAGATTGTCTTCAGGCCGTCAGCGCTGCGCAGCAACTCGTTCTCACTGACGTACTGTGGATCGTCCCAGCGGATGAACTCGGCTCGAAACGCAGGGGCGAACGCCGCGCACGTTGCCAGCACCAACGCCGCGCGGCACACCCACAGGCGCCAGTCGGGCGCCGTGATCACCGCCTTGCGACCGGCCTGTCGTCTGGCATTCCGCATGGTGCCCGCGCTCTACCTGACCGACTGAAACAAGACAACTTGTGTTCACCCCGTGACGCGTTTAAGAACCCCGTAGGACTGTCATGTCGGCTACCTTCAGCTACGAAGCCTGGAACACGCTGCTTGCGGAGATCGTGACGCCGGACGGGAAGGCCGACTATCCGCGGCTCGCCGATCGTCGCGACCAACTTGATGCCTTCGTCGCCCAGCTCGGGGCGATGAGCCCGGAGAGCCATGCCGAGACCTTCCCCAGCGACGAGGATCGGCTGGCGTATTGGATCAACGCCTACAACGCCTTCACGTTGCACGCGATCATGGCGGAGTATCCCATCACCTCCGTCTGGAAGACGCGCGACGGGCAGTTCTTCCAGCGCAAGCGGCACATCGCCGGCGGGCGCGCGGTCAGCCTCGACGAGATCGAACACGAAATTCTGCGCGGCACGTTCGCGGAGCCGCGCATCCACTTCGCCATCAATTGCGGCTCCAATGGCTGCCCGCCGCTACGCCCCTCGGCGTACGAAGGCAGCGGCCTGCGCGACACGCTACGCGCCGCCACCGAGCAGTTCCTCGGCAGTGAATGGAACTGCCGCATCGACCGTGCAACACGTCGCATCTTCATCTCGCGCATCTTCAAGATGTACGCCGAGGACTTCGCCGGCACGGAAGGTACGAGCCAGGAGTACCGGCGCGGCGTCCTGCGCTTCGTCGCGCAACACACCGGCGTGCCCTTCGAACAGATCGCCGACTACGAGGTCGTCTACAACACCTACGATTGGGGTCTCAACGATGCCAACCGCCGGCCGCACCTCGGTCCGATCCTCTTCCACGAACCGGTCGAGCATTACGCCGAAGGCGACACGCAGTTGCGCGAGCTGCACCTGTACGAAGGAAACTTCTGCAACCGCACGTGCTCCTGGTGCACGATCAACGGCTCGCCCGACGGCTGGTATCAGAACTACTCGGACGCGGTGCTCGATCAGGCGCTGGCAACAGTCGCCACCGACGGCAACGTCAAGTTCTACGGCGGCGAGCCGACGTTACACGCCAAGGCAATCATCGACGCCATGGCATACCTGCGCACCCGCGGCTTCCGCGGCCTGTTTACGATCTTCTCCAACGGCGTGAAGGCGGACCGGCTCATCGACATCCTCGAAAGCGATGCGCGCAGTGAAGCAGTACTCAACTACTCCATCTACCACGGCCGTGACGCTGAGCCGTTGCCGCCGCACGCTCAGCAACGGCTCGAGGACTGGGCGCGCGCCAATCCGAACCGCATCTTCCAAGGCTACAAGGTCCTCTTCCACGCCGGCGCGGGCGCAGAGGCTGCGTATGACCGCGACCGCGAGGCCGACTTCCACGGCCTCGGCTCAGGCTGTGTGCGTTGCTTCCCGGTGCTCACCAGCAAAGGGCGGTTCCACGCCTGCCCTTTTGCCGCTGAGATTGATTCGCCACACTACGACCTCGGTCGCGTCGGCACTGATCCTGCCGCCGTCTTCCGCAACTATCGGGCCTTCCGCGGCTGGATCGACGCCGTGCTCGACCCGGCCGCACGGGCACGAGGCGTGAGCAGCTGCGAGATGTGTCACCGGCACCTCGCCGAGCTCCCCGTCCCCAACTTCGAGCCCGCAGCTAATCGCTGATTGTCGTCTGAACCTTTCTCCCTGACCCACGTACTACAGTCAGCGAGGGAGGATCGACATGGAAAACATGAAGGATTGTCCGTACTGCGGTGAGGAAGTTCGCGCTGAGGCGATTCGGTGTCGCTATTGCCGGAGTCGCCTGACGTCATTCGATGCAGGACACTGGCACCGCAACCACTCTGAGGCCCGCCTCGCCGGCGTGTGCGCCGCTCTCGGATCGGCGTTGGCGCTTCCGGTGGCTGCGGTGCGCGTGGGGTTCGTCATCCTGAGCTTTGTTCATTTGCTCGGCCCGTTGGTGTATGGCGCCCTGTGGCTGATCATCCCGAAGCACCCCGGAGAGGATTCCTTGCTGGAGCGTGGTTTGCGCCACGCGCTCGAGCTCGCTGCATCGTTGGGCGGGCGACACAACCGGCCACCGACGCCGCCGAGCATGTGGGAGAACCCCGCCGCCTAAGGCCTGCGGCCGGCGTCCTTTCTATGGTCCGCTCCCGATGGTCGCTGCGTGGTGCCAAGCCCGAAAGGTTCCTAGTCATGCTATGCGGAGGCAATGGTTTCGGACGAGCAACTCGTCAGCCGCTTGGTGAATGGAGATGAGCTGGCCCTGCATGAGCTGCTGCGCCGCTACGAGCGCCCGCTGTCGCATTTCATCTATCGCCACACCGGTGGCCGCGACGTCGAGGACCTCTTTCAAGAGACGTGGCTGCGGGTCGTCCAACACGCCGCGCGCTTCGATGCCAACCGCCGCTTCTCGACGTGGCTCTTTCACATCGCCGTCAACCTGTGCCGCGATTGGCATCGCCGGCCGCCGCCCGAACCTGCGCCTCTACCCGATCGCGCCGCGAAGGACGAGCTTCCAGCCGCGGAGGCGCGCATCGATGCTACACGACTCCTTGCCACGCTTCCGGAGTCACAACGCGAAGTCGTGCTCCTGCGCTACTACGAGGATCTGACGGAGGACCAGGTGGCGCAGATCCTTGATTGCCCCAAGGGCACGGTGAAGAGTCGGCTGCACAACGCCCTCGCACGATTGGCCGCTGCAGTGAAAGGGCAGCAGTGAGTGTGATGCAATCTGACGACAGATCTGCTCGACTGGCCGCGCATCGCGCCGAGTGCGCAGAGTGCGGGAATACACCTCTGCCGCTCGATCCCATCGCCGCCGTATTGGAAGCCGCGGTCCCCGCTATTGATGCAGCGGCACTCTCCCGGCAGACGTTCGCGCGCCTGCAGCCGGAGTTGCAACGCCACGCGATTGCGGCCGGGTGGCGGCGCGTGGCCATCGGCGTACTGCTGGCGCTGCTGCCGTTGCCGTTGGTGCTGGCGTACAACGCCTACCTGCTCCGACTAGCATACGACTTCTTGAGCACGCTGCTGCCGGCAACGCTCGCCGCCTATTTCGTCCTGAGCTACGGCGCGTCGCTGCTCCTCTTGTTCGCTGCGACCTACGCCGCCATCCCGTTGCTGGTGCAGCGATCCATCCAGCGGCCGTCGGCAGCCGCGTGAGG
>JBGQHM010000529.1:0-3487 GCA_041497995.1 Binatia bacterium
AGCAATTCGGGCGCGGCGAGGTCACGCTCGAACATGAATTTGCGGAACGCCAGCTCGGGTTCGACGCCGGTAAGGTCGGCGAAGCGTTCGTACGTCTCGTCCGCCGCGATCTCCATATCGGCGTCGCTGATCCGGGCCGCCGGCCGATTCAGTGCGCGGCAGTACACGCGGTCGACTACGTGTGCCAGCTGCAATCCGAAGCTCGTCGTCGCCAAGGCGTGCTCTTCGAGCATCGCAAGCATGTACGCCGCCACCGCGGGTTGCTCGTGTGTGAAGCGCACTGTCTCCCGACTCGCACGCGATGCACTCCAGGAGCCGACGACGTCCAGCTCTTGCTGAACGAGCTCCGACGTGATGACCGGTGGGCTTCCCATCACCGACCCTGTCCTCCCAGAGCGGTTGCTCTATCACACTTCCGACAGCCCGCGACACCCGGGCACGGGAGAGACAGGGCTGCCCTCTAACGGCTCACGCTGGCGACAGAGGGGCATTGCTCACCTTCCCAGCTCGGTGAGCGCCGCGCTATGTCGACGAGTACTGGATCATCGATCCACGCGGCAAGGCGGCGACCATCTTCTATTACGAGGGTGGCTACTACAAGACGTGGAAGGAATTCTGGACCGGCGTCGACTGGGGCTACTGGGAGCAACGCAAGGATCCGAAGTGCCAGAACCGCCTCATGCACTCCGGCTTCGAGCCGTCAGTCGTGCGCAAGGTCGGCGAGAGCCCGCGCGATATGTGGACGATGGCGAAGTGGAATTTCCTGTCTGATCTCCCTTTCTCCCCCTCGCCCATTTTGGGAGAGGGTTGGGGTGAGGGCTCTTCCGTCTTGTTGTATGCTCAGCCAGTGGAGCGTAGAGTCCGAACTCCAATGAGGCGAAGCGATGCCGTTGAGACTCTACCCCAACGTGCAGCCTTCAGGCGTGGTGCCCGACACGTGGTTTCCCATCAGAGGCGGCACGATCAAGTTTCCGGTACGTAACCGGGCGGTCTTGCGCGAGTTGCGGCGATTGCGCGGCGGACGTTGGAAGAAGGTGATCAGGGTGGGGACAACGGGCGAGGTTCATTACTTCGAGCACCAATCGGGTAACGTCGCCGGGGTCAAGTTCCTGCCGAGATTGGAGGAGCGATGAGAAAGAACAAGACATCACGAATCCATCTGTCCACAACGATGAAGAATGCCCACGAGCCGCTGGTGGTCTTTGCGCTCCTGAACCTCGGGCTGGCACAGTCGCTGGGGAGTGGGGTGATCACGCCCGAGGATGCCGTCGAAACCTTCTACCACGGGGACAACTGCCTGTTCGTGCAACGGGATATTCGCAACAAAGTCGCCGCAGCCATCATGAGCCGCGGCGCACAGCTTGCGGATCTCTTCGCCGTCTTGCCCGCAGCCGAGGCCCGGCGTGAGTTTTACGCCGAGCTCGAAGCGATTCGGTCGCTCTGCCTGAAGTTGCTTGGCGGTGCGCGTTCATCGAGCCTCGGCACTCGGGTCGCCGCATAGCGCCCCCGGCGGGACGCCGCCGATTTGAGCCGTCTTCTTCATTTCACTTCTCCGAGGCGCAGATTGACACAGCTTGGCGGGCGCGCCTAGATGCGGGCTGGAGGTCACACCATGGACAACGCTCGTGCTGAAATCCTCGAAGGGTTGAACGTCTTCCGTGCACTCGAAGCGTGGGGCGCGACGCTGTATGCGGCATGGGCTGCAGATGAGCCGGATGCGCGGCTGCGCGCCGGGCACCTGATCATTGCCGAGCGTGAAGCGAATCATGCGCGACTGCTCGCTGAGCGCCTCCGCGCGCTTGGCGGTGAGCCGGGACCGGCGTGCGTCGATGGTATTCTGGTCGAGCAGTTTGCCGAGATGAAAGACTTGAAGGGCTTCGTCACCCAACTCGACGCCCTGAAGCGCATCACGGAGCGCGACAAGCAGCGCATGGCGGGCTGCCAGCTGGCTCTTGACCGTGGCTTCGAGGCGGCGAAGGCCACCGATCCCGCGACGCACCACTTCTGGGCGCTGCTCTATGGCGAGGAGAAGGTGAGCGGGGGCTGGTATCGCCACACCTACAGTGAAATGTCCGGCAAGCGGCCACGCACCGATACGCTGCCGGTGCTGGCGCCCGACCAGGTGGTGCGGCGCGCTGAGTCAGCCCGCGGCACGGCTGGCGAGCCGGCTGCCTGCAGCGCGGTCGCGTAGCAGCACAATCTCTTACGGCCGGTTGGCCGGCGCGTTCTGCGGATCGTCGTACCAGACGAAGTACTGGTTGGTGTGCGTGATCCCTGACTCGATGAGCGCAAGCTTCTTGTCGTCATCGAGGCTGAAGTCCGTCGTGCCGACGCCGAGGGTGTCGATGTACACCGTCCGCTGCCAGTCGTCGCTGTGCAAGTGCGCACTGGACTGGCTGTCCAGGATCGTCCCGATCAGCGCCCACGCGTAGTCGAAGAAGTCCCTGATCTTTTGCGCCGGCGGCTCGGCGCCGTCGCGGAACACAGCGATTTCGGTCGCCGAGTCGAGCCGGAAGCCCAGGGTCTCCTTGTTGTACACGTAGGGACTGGCATCGGCGTGCGATTGAAGGAAACGCGCATTCTCGGCGGCATAGTACGGGGGACGCGTGCTGTGCGCCGGCCGATCCGCCGCAGCGATGTACTTCTCGCGGTCGAACAACTTGATCGGATAGTTGTCGAGGACGCCGCCGTCGACGTAGCGATCACCCCGCGGCGATTCAACCGAGGCGAAGAAGAGCGGGATCGACATCGAGATACGGACCGCGTCGGCGACACGCATGCGGGGCGTGTGCTCGAAGGAGAAGACCTCCGCGAAGTGCGTCGAAAGGTTCGTGCCCATGAAGTACATGTCGCGGCAGCCCTGCTGCCCATGGAGGTCGTTGAAGGTTGCGTGTGCGCTACCGGTCTTCTTCTCGATCAAGGACCCGATCCAGTCGTGGAAGAAATCACCTTTGTACCAGCCGTACTGCTGGAGCAGACGGTCGGTGTCGCGGATGATGCCCCAGTCGTCATCGAGGAAATTCTTGAAGCTCAGGTCGAGCAAGATCTGTTGCACCTCGTCGCGCCTGTAGCCGACGCCGAGCAAGACCGCGTTGATGGCGCCGGCCGAGGTGCCGCCGACGCGCTCGATCTGCGGCAGGATGCCTTTCTCCTCGAGGATCGTGAGTGCGCCGACGTACGCGATGCCCTTCACCCCGCCGCCTTCGAACACCAGGTTCCGGAATGGGTAGGCCATGCATATCCTCCTTGTGCTCGGTGCGAGGTTGGCGTCGCGCGAGCGTGTGTGGCTTATATACCGTGCCGTCACACTTGCAAAGCGCAGCCGACAGCATAGTGGTATCGTCGCACTGTTCAGCAACGCGCGGTTGGCTCGCGGCGCATTCGCGAGCCGGGCATCAGAACGGAAACTCGTGACGGAGCTTCGTCAGCCACTCACGTTTCGGGCCGGGCCAGCGGAGTCGCTGCAGATCGACCTTGCCGCCGCGAC
>JBGQHM010000530.1:0-3459 GCA_041497995.1 Binatia bacterium
CCTGGGTATACGCGCCGCATTGGTGTGTACCTGATGGATCCGCGAGGAGATATCCATCGTAGAAGCCGTTTTGCCCGGAGCATTTCATAGTGATCCCCCTCAGCTCAACAAACTCAACAAAACCATCGCTGTATTCGTCGCATTGCGCTGTCGCAAAACTGTCGTTCCACGCCGGATCACCTGTGGGCCCAGGGAAGATCAAGCCATCACACGGGCACGGGAAGGGGGCTGGCGTAGGCACCGGAGTCGGGGGGCCACCTCCCCCGCCGCCTGGCGTAGGCGTCCGAGTCGGCGTTGCTGTCGGTGGCGCCAGCGCTGCGGCCGCGGCACCAACGAACGTGTCGACCAAGGTCTCGATGGCGGCGGCATCGCCACTGGCGCTGCAGGCACCGGGCGCTTCCGCCTTCGTGAAGGCGGTGTCGAATTTGCCTTCCGCCGTTGAGAAGCAGAGGTTCAGCAGCTGGGCGCTGGGCAACGACAGGTTCTTGATCTCACACGTGGTCTTGGCGACGGCCTTCTTTCTGGCCGCGTTGAGCTTCGCGACCGCACACTTCTGCGCCGCCGTCTCCTTGGTGGCGACCGGCGACGGCTGCAGCGCCTGCACGAGCGCGCTAACCAGCGTGTCCACCGTCGCCTCAATAGCGGCGGCGTCGCCGTTCACCTTGCACGCCCCGGGGGCCTCGGCCTTGGAAGGCCTTGACGAAGGCTTGCTCGGCTTTCGAGAGGCAGGTGGGGTCCGCCGGCGTAGCGAACTTCGTCTTGACGGTACACTTGGCCTTGCTGTCTGCCTTCTTGGCCGCCGCCTTCAGCTTCGCGGCCGCGCACTTCTGCGCCGGCGTCAGCGCCGCCATCGCCGGGGCGATACTCAGAATCAGAGACGCAATACTGGCAAGTAGCAGAGCCTGACCTTGTGTCCTCGTTTTCATCTGTCCCTCCCTCTGTCTTGGTGGACTACATCACGGCTAGGTGTAACGCGGCGGCGACGGAATGCTCCGCCAATTGTTCTACCTGACATGGCCCATCCGGTGCCGTCAATAACCATTCTTTACCGTATGGGTAAAAACACCCTTAGGGTACTGGTGCAGGACGGCCAACCAGCACCGCGATGCAGCTGGCGATGATACCGCTTGTGCCGCACGCCGCGCTGGCTCACCAGCGCGGCGATCAGCGTCGCGCGCCGCGACGCGCCGTGGCGACGCTTTAGCCGTTCCAGATGGTGCTCGACCGTACGTGTACTGAGCCCAATCGCGGCGGCGATCTCCTTGGCGGTCTTGCCGGCGACCAGAAGCTCCATGATCTGACGCTGACGGTCCGTGAGCACCGCGATCAAACGGCTTGACGTCCTGCGACGCGGGACAACCGTCTCGTTCACAGGACGCTGGGGCACCAGTTGCGCGTGCTGCACCGCGATGCTGGCAGCGTCGCTGAGCTGGGAGAGCACCGCGGCGTCCCGGTCTGTGAAGCGATGCGGCGTGCGCGTGCCGACGCTGAGGATTCCCAACGGCCCGCGGGGGCTGCGCAGCGGCACCACCAGGGCGCCGCGCATGCCGCTCGCTCCGGCCAGGTCGCGAACCACCTGACGCCGGTCATGCAGAACGTCGCGGCTGCGCCAGCCGCGCTCCGGCGTGATTGCCAGGCTGCGCGCCACAACCGGCAGGCGCGCGCCAAGCATACGCGCCGTGCGCGGAAAGCCGTTCACCACGCTCAACTCGTCACCCATGGCACTCAACACCGCGACGTAGGCGATCGGCGCGCGACACAGCCGGGCTGCGGTGCGTACGATGCGCGCCAAGGCGTCGTCCAAGGCGGCGCCCAGCGCGATCGCAGCGTAGACCTGGCGCATCAGGGAGATCTCCATCCCATGGCTCAGTCGGGCCACGGTCCCTCCACAGACCACGCGGGTGAGCGCGTCGGATCGGGCAGATAGACGCAGAAATATCCGGTCTTGATCGTCGTTCCCAGGTGGTACCCCAGCCGTGCGTCGTACTGGGCGAGGCGCGCCACGGCGGCTCGGAGGCGCTTGCTGACTGCCGAGCGCGCGCGCTCCCCGTCGACAACCGCGGTTCCCTTCACTGCCGCAACCAGCTCGCCGGCCGCAAAGCGTTGCTGCGGGTGCGCCAGCAGCTGCGCCAGGTAGTGCATCCCGACCCCGTCGCGGACGCGCACGGTGGCGCCGCCGTAGACAATCGTCCAGTAGTCGCCCTCGCGCCGAAAGATCTGCGGCTGTGGCGATCTGTCCGGACCAGCGGCCGCAACCTGCCGCGGCCTCGCTCTGCTGAGACCCCCCATGCTCTTTCCGTCACTGGGAAAGGCGGGACAAAACGTGTCCCATTGGGACACGCGGTGTGACGGCTGTCTTTTTCGTTACTCGGGATTGCGGATTTCAGATTGCGACACGCCGACTCCCGACTCCTGCCGGTGGCGCCGTGTCGAGGCGACGGCGCGCGAGAGCTGTTTGAGGGCGACTATCCGAAGGGCCAATGCTCTGCTGTTGGTCGTGGCTCCGTCGAGAGCACACATCGGCCAGACCATGCGGTGCTCGGATTCACTCAAGCACCACGACCGCGGTGCGGAAATCCACGATGAGTCGTAGGCCACGCATCAAATCGAGCCCTAAGACACCGTCAACCGTCGCGCTCGGCGGCAAGGTATGACACAGGATCGGAAAGTCGTGCTGTTCGCGCTGCAGCGTCTGAACTTTCCGAACGGACACCTCCGGGACGAACTCAACGCCGCTGCCCGTTGTGACCTCGATCCGCGGACCAACGCCGGCTGGATCATAGCCGATGAAGACCATCGGATCCCAGTTCACGAGTGTTCTCGTTGCGCCCGTATCGAGCGCAAGCCGGACAACGACGTCACCGGTCGGACCCCACAGGCGAGTCGCAATGACGATCAGTCCGCGTTGCGCGTCGAACGAAGCACCCATAGGACCACCGCGGCTGCGTCGGGCAAGATCCCGGTGTACAGGACCGCCGAATGCTGCGGCCGCAGCTCGCGCGCCTTGCGGTACACGTCGTCGCGATTCGGGCTATGCCACAGGACTCTGCCGCGGACGACGGCGAGCGACTCGTCCAGCTCCGGGTCGCCGACGAGTACCCACTCGGAACCAAAGCGAGCATGGATCTCAGCCAATGTCAGGGTATCCATGCTGACAAGACTACCGCAGCGCGGCGGCAGTGCCAAATGAGCCCGTCGTTCGTACACGACGGGGAGATCAGGAGAGAGAGCGTCTGTGATCTGTTTGTCTGTCCGTCTGTTGTCTGAGCGTTTGTCGTCTCCCTACAGCTCCCACTTCACAACCACGTCGCGCTCGGGCTGGTACGAGCAGAAGTACCCGGTGGTGATCGTGGCGAGGAGATGAAGCCCCAATGTCGGATGCGCGCTGCGGATGCGCTTAATCTCTGCCCGGATGCGCTTGCCCACAGCGGAGCGGGCGCGTTCGAGGTCGCTGCCGGC
>JBGQHM010000531.1:0-3417 GCA_041497995.1 Binatia bacterium
CGCTACACAACTACGCACGCATGCTGCTGGCACGCCACGCACGCGGCGATCGCGCACACGCGCGCAGTCTGATCACGCGCGGCGTGACGTTGGCGACCGAGAACGGCCTCGCTCACCTGGGGGAGAAACTCGCGCACCTGACCGACACCGGGCGCTTGTAGGGGCGCCTCCCGAGGCGCCCCTACAGCTGGTGCTGCGCCTACGCTGCGATCGACGCCTTGCGGTACATCGCCACGACCGCCGCGCCGCCGAGGCCAAGGTTGTGTTGTAGCGCAACCTTGGCGCCCTTCACTTGCCGCTTGTCGGCTTTGCCGCGGAGCTGCCAGGTGAGCTCGGAGCATTGCGCCAAGCCTGTCGCACCAAGCGGGTGGCCCTTCGAGATAAGACCGCCTGAGGGATTGATCACGACCTTGCCGCCGTACGTGTTGGCACCCGAGTCGATGAACTCGCCGGCCTTGCCTTCCGGACAGAGGCCCAGTGCTTCATAAGTGATCAGCTCGTTGCAGCTGAAGCAGTCGTGCAACTCGACGACGTCGACGTTTTCGGGGCCGAGGCCGCTCTGCTCGTACACCTTCTGCGCCGCCTTGCGCGCCATGTCGTAGCCGATCAGCTTGATGCAGCTCTTCTCGTCGAAGGTGCTGGGGAGGTCCGTGGCCATCGCCATGCTGAGGATCTCGACGGCCTGGTTCTGCAGCCCGTGTCGCTTGACGAAGTCTTCTGACGCCAGGATCGCCGCACCTGCGCCGTCCGAGGTCGGACAGCACTGCAGCTTGGTGAGCGGCTCGTACACCATCGGCGCGCTCTTGATCTCGTCGAGCGAGTACTCGGTTTGGAACTGCGAGTACGGATTGTTCACCGAGTGCTTGTGGTTCTTCCAACCGATTTTGGCGAAGTGCTCCGGCGTGGTGCCGTAGCGCTCCATGTGCTCGCGGCCGGCATTGCCGAAGAACTGCGACGCGGGCGGCGCGGGGGCGAAGCCGCGGAGCGACACCATAAGCTCGAACTGCTTGTCCATCGGGTTGGTGCGGTCCTGGAACTTCACGCCCAGCGAGCCCTTCTCCATCTTCTCAAACCCGAGCGCCAAGGCGCACTCGGCGATACCGGATTCGACGAACTGCTTGATCATGAACAGCGCCGTGGAGCCGGTGGCGCAGTTGTTGTTCACGTTGTAGATCGGCACGCCGGTGAGACCGAGTTGGTAGACGGCGCGCTGCCCGCATGTCGAGTCGCCGTAGCAATATCCTACTGCTACCTGCTCGATCTCGCCGTACGGAATACCCGCGTCGGCGAGCGCCTTTTCGCCCGCCTCCTTGGCCATGTCCGGGTAATCCCAGTTCTTTGAACCAGGCTTTTCGAACTTGGTCATACCGACGCCGATGACGAACACTTTCCTGCTCATTGTAAGTCTCCTTTGGGATGGGAATTCAGACGAACCGTGACACGATGCCCGAGGGCGCCGCGTCGTGCAAGGACACGATCAGTCAATCGGCGGGTGTCTGTGGTGCCACTCGGTGGCTTGCTCGTAGGCGTGGCCGACTTGACACAGCAGGGCCTCGCCGAGCAGCGGCCCGACGAGTTGGATGCCGTGCGGCAGACCGTCCGCGCTGAAACCGGCGGGCACTGACAGCGTCGGGTTGCCGCTGAAGTTGAACGGGGCGGTGAAGCGCACGAACGGGGCGAGGGCTGGGGTGATGGGCCCGTACGGATCGACAGCGTCCGCCGGTGGCGGCTGCATGAACATACCGGGACAGGCAAACACGTCGGCGGCCTCGAACACTGCTTGAAACCGGCGCGCGAACTCGACTCGCTGGACATGTGCGCGTGCGTAGTCCTGCGCGCGCAACCCTGCACCGTATTCCAGAAACGAACGGAGGCTCGGTCCGTACATTTCGGCCCGCGCCGGGTACGTCGCGGCATGGCCGACCAGCGCTTCGGCCGCGCAGAGCACGAACCATCCTTCAAGGATGCTCGACACCTCGGGGACCGACACGGTGACAACCTCGGCCCCCAGTTCCTTGAGAACGTCGAGAGCCGCCAACAACGCGGTGACGACGTCGGGATGCGAGAACTGGCTCATGAAGTGCTCATCGACGCCGATGCGCACGCCACGGACGCCGCGCGTCAACGCGGCGCTGCACAGTGGCGCCGGCGCATCGAGTGATGTCGGGTCGTGCCGATCGCGTCCCGCAATTACGTCGAGCATCACGGCAGCATCAGCAACGCTGCGGGTCATCGGCCCGACGTGATCCAGCGTCATGGCCAGCGGGAAGACGCCGTGGCGGCTGACGCGCCCATAGGTCGGCTTGAGGCCGACCACGCCGCACCATGCCGATGGCCCGCGAATCGAGCCGCCCGTGTCGGTTCCCAGCGAGGCGAAACACAGGCCGGCGGCGGTCGCCACGCCCGAACCGCTCGACGACCCTCCGGGGCTGCGCGACACATCCCAGGGATTGAGCGGGATGGGCAGCGACCGTGCGTAGCCGCTCATCGCGAACTCGGTCAGATTGAGCTTGCCGAGGATCACCGCGCCCGCGGTTTCGAGGTGCTCGACAACCGTGGCGTCATGGTCGGGAACAAAGTCCTCGAGGACGCGTGATGCGCAGGTGTTGCGGACGCCGCGAATGAACATCAGGTCCTTCACGGCGATCGGTATGCCGTGCAACGGGCCGCGGTCGTTGCCCTCGGCGAGCTCGCGCTCCGCCTTCCGGGCGCTGTCGAGCGCACGTTCCGCCGTGACGGTGATGTAGCTGTGCAGGTGCGCGTCGACCCGCGCGATGCGCGCCAGGACGGTTTGCGTCAGCTCAACCGATGAGATCTCGCCGCGACGCAGCAGGCTCGCGGCGTCGGTCAGGGTTCGGTAACACAGCTCGGTGTCCATCATCAGTCTCCGATCGCTGGGAGGTAGGAACGCATCACCGCAACCTTGCCCGTCGCCCCCTGGATGATTCGGTACGGCATCGTTTCCCCCTCGTACGCTGTTCTCTAACTCGCCGCGTCCGGTTGCAAGGGGTGTGACACGTCATTTTCCAGGGCGCAGCGTTAGATTCCCTGAAGCCGCGCGGGCAGGGACGCCCGCGCTACCGGAGCTCCTCAGGTGTTGGCAATCGGCTCTGGTGGCGCGGGCGTCCCTGCCCGCGCGGCCGTCGTTGTTTTGAGGACGCCTCCGAAGAAGCGCGCTCACCGGTCCTTCCGCCACGCCAGCGCGAAGCTCACGGGCCGGTCGCGATAGATTTCCCACTTCGGCTTCTTGGCGATCCATTGATCGTCGACGAGCCGTTCATGCATCTCTGCCAGCGACCAATGTGCTGCGTGCGCCGCCTGCACATGATCGCTGAACAGGTGGACATAGCTTTCGATGGCCACCGGCTCGCCGGTCGCAGAATCGAAGTGCGTCGGAATCCCGCTCAGCAGAAAGTA
>JBGQHM010000532.1:0-3416 GCA_041497995.1 Binatia bacterium
AGTGGACCCGGTCACCGCCGAGATCATCCGCGGCGCGATGGAAACCATCGCCTACGAGATGGCGACGCACGTCAGCCTGACGGCGACGACGCCGATCTTGAATCAGTCCAACGAACGCAACGCCACCATCCTCGATGCGAACGGCGCGCTTGCCGCGCTCAGCGTCGGCATCCCGCAGTTCATGCTCAGCTCGACCTTGCCCGTACGCTTCGCGCTCGAGTTCTTCGGACGCGACGGCCTCTTCGACGGCGACGTCCTGGTCGCCAACGACCCGTACCACGGCGGCGGCCACCTGCCTGATTACAACATCTTCGCGCCGGTTTTCTTTGAGGGCGAAATGGTGCTCATCGCTTCCATCCAGTGCCATCACGCCGACACCGGCGGTGCCATGCCCGGCGGCTACAACGTCGATGCACGCGACATCTGGGCGGAAGGCGTGCGCTTCCCGGCGGTGAAGATCTACGAGAAAGGCGTCGAGCGCAAAGACATCACCTACTTCATGAAGGTGAACAACCGCACCCCCACCTTCGTCGGCGACCTGCGCGCCCAGGTGGGTGCCGCGCAGCTCGGCGCACGCCGCCTCAAGGACGTGATCGCGCGCCACGGCGTCGCTGCCGTGCGCGCCGCGTCGCAGTACATGATCGACTACGCCGAGCGGCGCTTCAAAGAGGAGGTCGTGAAGTGGCGCGACGGGGTCTACGAGTCCGACGTCTATGTCGATCACGATCCGAAGGGGAACAAGGACATCCACGTTCACTGCACCGTGACGGTGAAGGGCAGCGACCTGACTGTCGACTTCACCGGCTCCGACACGCGCGAGAACTTGCAAGCGTACTCGACCTTCGGCAACACCCGCGGCTACGTCGTGGCACAGATCGCCAGCATGATGGATCCGTCGATTCCGAAGAACGAAGGCTTCTTCAACTCGATCGACCTCATTGTCCCGCAGGGCTGCTGCTTGAATCCGCCGCCGGAGAAATCCGTCGCCGCCGGCACGCACCATCCCGGTACCGAGGTCGGCGAAGCGGTCGCCAAGGCATTGGAGCAAGTCATCCCCGAACGCTGTTGTCCGCAAATCTACAAGATGGGCATGCCCACGGTGATCTTCGGCACCAACCCGAAGACGGGCCAGCTCTTCATCGATCATTCGGTGGACACCTTCGGCGCATACTGCGGCGCAGTGCACGGGCAGGACGGTTGGGGCGCGATGAACGTCAGCTTCGGAAACCTCATCCGCGCCACCGGGGAGATCAACGAGAGCATCTTCCCGGTGCGCCACCTGTCGCGCGACTACGCCATCGACAGCGGCGGCCCCGGCAAATGGCGCGGCTGTCCCGGCACACTCTACATCAAAGAGCTGTGCGCGCCGGCGCAGATCTACACCTACGTCGTCGGCATGAAGTATCCGATGCCGGGCATCGCCGGCGGCAAGCCTGGCGCACCCAACCAACTCACGCTGCGCTGCGGCAGCCCGCACGAGCACGTCGTCGAAACCACCGCCTTCTACGTCGATCACCAACCCGGCGAACACTACGAGTACCGCTACGGCGGCGGCGGCGGCTGGGGCGACCCGCTCGAGCGCGAGCCGCAGAAGGTGCTCGACGACGTCCTCGACGAGTACGTCTCAGTCGAAGCCGCCCGCCGCGACTACGGCGTGGTCCTCACCGGATCGTTGGAGGATCTCACACTCGCGATCGATTGGTCCGCTACAAAAGCGCTCAGGACCACCTCGAAGAGTCACTCAACACCCAGCACTCAGGGCTCAGCACTGTGAGTTATCGCATCGGCATCGACGTCGGCGGCACGTTCACCGATTTCGTTCTCGTACGCCCGGACGGTTCGATCCGCCTCAGCAAGAGCCCGACAACGCCGCGTGATCAGTCGGAAGGCGTGATCGCCGGGATCGATCAGCTGGCGCGCGGCGAGCATCTCAGCCTGGGCGAGCTGCTGGGCGATACCGCGGTCATCGTGCATGGCACCACGACCGCGGACAACACACTGATCGAAATGAGCGGCGCGGTCACCGGCCTGATCACGACGCGCGGGCATCGCGACGAGATCGAGCTGCGCCGCGGTTACAAGGAAGACATCTGGGACCCGGCTCTGCCACCGCCGCCACCGATCGCGCAGCGGCGCCGCCGCATCGGCGTTCCGGAGCGGCTCGACTACGAAGGCAAGGTCTTGGTGCCCTTGGATGAAGAGGCCGTGCGTGCGGCGCTGCGCCGCCTGAAGAAACTCGGTACCGAGTCGCTCGCCGTCGTATTCATGTTTTCGTTCATCAACCCAAAGCACGAGAAGCGCGTCCGCGAAATTGTATTGGAGGAATGCCCGGGGATCAGCATCTCGCTGTCGCACGAAGTGATGCCATCGGCGCCGGAGTTCGAGCGCACCAGCACGACGCTCGTCAACGCCTACGTCGCGCCGAAGATCGAGCGCTACCTCGGCCGCCTCGTCGACCGGCTGCGCGGCGCCGGGTATCTGCACGAGCTACTCGTCATGCAGTCGAACGGCGGCATCATGACGCCGGAGTACATCACGCATCGGCCGGTCACTGTGCTGAGCTCGGGACCCACCGGCGGCGTCATCGCAGCCTGCGCGGTGGCCAGCGCCGCCAAAATATCTGACTTCGTGTGCGCCGACATGGGCGGCACGAGCTATGACGTGTGCCTCATTCGCGGCGGCCAGCCGGAAATCAAGTCGGGATGGAACTGGCATCACCGCTATCTCGTCGGCCTGCCGATGGTCGACGTGCAATCGATCGGTGCGGGTGGCGGATCGATTGCGGCAGTCACCGCCGGCTCGTTGCAAGTCGGTCCGCGCAGTGCCGGCGCGGAGCCCGGGCCCATCTGCTACGACCGCGGTGGAATCGCCCCGACAGTGACCGACGCCAACCTCCTGCTCGGGTATCTGAACGCCGACGACTTCTGCGGCGGCACGATGCATCTGAAGACCGCCGGCGTGCGCGAAGCCATCGCTGAGCAGATTGGCAAGCCGCTGCGGCTCGATCCGGTCGAGGCCGCACACGGCATCTACCGCCTAGTGAACGCCAACATGGCCAACGCCATTCGACGCATCTCGGCGCAACGCGGTGTCGATCCGCGCGGCCTGACGATGGTCGTCTACGGCGGCAACGGCCCTGTGCACGCCACGGCGCAAGCGCAGGAGCTGGGCATCAACACCGTGCTGGTGCCGAAGACCTCGCCGGCGTTCTCCGCCCTCGGGCTGCTGCTGTCGGACCACGTCGTCGACGAGATGCGCGCGTACATCACGCCCATCGGCCGCGCCGAGATCGATCGCGTCAACGCCCTGTTTATTGAGATGGAACAGGCCGCGCGCTCCGTGCTGGCGTCGCGACACGGCGGTCGCGCGCGTGTCGACCTGCGTCGCTTCGCCCACATGTGCTACCCCGGCCAGAC
>JBGQHM010000533.1:0-3306 GCA_041497995.1 Binatia bacterium
ACGCTCGCCTAGGGCCTGCGGCCGGCGTCATTTCTATGGCCCGCTCCCCGTCGGGTCGCTCCGGGCTGCCAAGTCCGACCGGCTGTTGGTTTGGTAGTTGCTTCGCAACCCGGCCCTGCTCGCAGCCTATGCGCGGTAGAGGCCGCGGCCCGTGACCAGCGGGAGATCGAGGGCGGACAGTAAGCCCGGTGCGGCGCGGCAGACCGCCGGGATGGCGTTGACGATGCGCGTTGCCGTGAGAATCACGCCACCCACGGCGTGATCGCCGTGCTCGTCTTCGAACTCCAGCTCGCAGCGCATCGCCGGGAAGCCCTTCACGATGACCCGGTAGCTCCCGTTGCCCTGCGGCCAGTCGGGCGCCACGTCGTTGTCGAGACGCGTGACATGCTCGACGACGATCGCCGCGCGACCTCCGACGATGCCGCGGACTTCGAAGCGCAGCGCCGCCATCGTGCCGGGCGCGACGGTGTGCGCTCCGATGCGGATCGGCTTCACGGCCGGTCGCTTCTCGTACACCGACGTGATCGTATCGAGCGTCACACCCAAACCTTCCGCGAGGAGATGGACGGTCCCGCCCCAAGCGAACTCGAGCGTGCCCGGCGTCAGGAGCAACGGCGTGTCATCGAGCGGCTTGCCGAACCCCATGGTGTCGAAGAGCACCTGCGGCTGGTTGTAGGTGGCGTAGTTGATGATCTCGAGGACGCGCACCTCTTCCCACCGCCCGCACAGGCCGGTCAGCGTGAGTGGCAACAGGTCGTTGGCGAATCCGGGATCGATGCCCGAGGTGAAAAACGAAGTCCCGCCTTCCCGACACGCTGCATCGAGCTGATCGCGCAGCGCCGGAACGAATGAACCCGGATGGACCAGCGGTACCACGGAGCTCGAGACCACGTTCTTGCCCGACGCGAGGATACGACTCAGATCCTGCACCGCCTCGAACGGTCGGAGGTCGGCGGTGGCGGTGTAGCAGACGCAGTCGGCGTCGAGTGCGAGGATCGCATCGACGTCGTTGGTGGCGCGTACGCCGACCGGCGGCGCACCGCACAACTCACCGGCGTCCTTGCCGGCCTTCGCCTCGCTATGCACGCACAGCCCGACCAGCTCCAGGTCGGGATGATCGATGATGCAGCGCAGCGAGAACGTGCCGACGTTGCCGGTGCCCCATTGAATCACGCGATATGCCATGGCCCGTGCTCCGCTCCGTGGTCAGAGTCCGGTGGGCATCTTGAACGGCCAATTGGACGCCACCGTGCCGCCGTCGACCTCGAAGATCTTCCCGGTCACCCAACTCGAAGCGGGTGAAGCGAGGTAGAGCACGGCGCACGCAATATCCTCCGGCGTACCGAGACGCGCCATCGGCGTCATCGCGACCATCTGATCTCGCAAGCCTTCGGCGGCATTGAGGAACGGCGACAATGCATCGGTCTCAGTGGCGCCAACGGCGAGCGCATTGACGCGAATGTGCGGCGCGAACTCATGCCCTAGCAAGCGCGTCATGTGGGAGAGCGCCGCCTTGGCGGTTCCGTAGGCGACGAAGCCTACCTCGACCATGTACGACAGGGCGCTGGAGATGTTGACCACAGCACCACCGCCGCTCTTCATCATGTGAGGTGCGGCCAGTCGCGTGAGCAGGAAGGCGGAGCTGACGTTGAAGTGGAAGGCCGCCTCAAAGTCGCGCACGCTCAAGTCGAGCGCGGCAGTCGGTGGTGTTCCACCGGCGTTGTTCACGACGACGTCGATGCGGCCGAACTCGTCCAGTGTGCGAGTGACCAGGCGCTCGAGCTGCGCGCAGTCGTTGACGTCACAGGGCACCGCCAGGGCGCGGGTGCCGCGGCCGCGGACCTCGGCGGCAACCTTCTCTAGCGTCTCCGCGGTGCGTGCGGCGCACACTACGTGCGCGCCGGCGTCGGCAAAGGCCAATGCACTGCCGCGCCCAATGCCGGCGCTGGCTCCTGTCACGATGGCGACCTTATCGGTCATTCGAAAACGATCGAGGATCATTCCACTCTCCCAGTCTGTCGTTCCGGCGGCACCGCGCGGCGGCGCCGCCAGCGCCTCCACTTAGCCCGCTCGACGCCTGACGCGCAACCGTGCTCGCCACGCGCCGACGTGGCGGAGCCGCAACGTCGCGTGGCACCGTTGCTACAACGCACCGGCTGATCGGCGCGACGTGCCGGTGCATGGGCCGCTGGACAGGTGGCACGAAGGATGGTCTCTACGATCACATGGACACCACCAGCGAGCTTTTCCTCGCAGCAGCAGTGAAATGGATCGACACCGGCGCGACACGCGTTGCGTACCGCGTCTTCGGCACGGGAGGCCCGCCACTCGTCTGCATTCACGGCTGGCCACTACACAGCTTCACGTACCGCAAGCTGCTACCGCATCTCCAGGACCGGTTCACCTGCTACATGGTCGATCTGCCCGGCCTCGGCGAATCGGAGTGGACTGACAAGACCGACTTCTCGTTTCCCGGCCAGGCGGCCAACCTGCAACGGATGTTCAAGGCGCTCGGGCTCGACGCGTACGCCGTCCTCGCGCACGACACGGGCGCGTCGATCGCCCGGCATCTGGCGTTGCTGGAAGGTCCACGACTGCGCAAGCTCGCCATCATCAATACCGAGATGCCCGGCCATCGGCCGCCGTGGATCCCACTGTATCGCCACACGATGGGACTGCCCGGCGCCGGCGTCGTGCTGCGCACGCTCTTGCGGTCCGATACGTATCTGCGCTCCGGTATGGGTTTCGGCGGATGCTTCGTCGACCTCAGCCTGCTCGAAGGGGACTTCAGGGAGCAGTTCATTGTGCCGCTGATGCAATCGTCGCGTCGCACCGAAGGGGCCATCCGCTACCTGCGCGGCATCGACTGGAAACTCATCGACCACTTTGCGGTCGACCATCAGCGCATCACCGTCCCCGTGCAGTTCATCTGGGGTCGTGAGGATCCGACGTTTCCAGAGCCGCTGGGGCGGCGCATGAGCGCGCAGTTTCCCAGCTGCGCGGGCTTCGAGTCGATCGCCGGCGCGCGCCTCCTGCCGCACGAAGAGAAGCCGGACGAGGTCGCCCAGACGCTGCTCACCTTCCTGCAGGCGTAACCTCTGTCGCGACATGACAGGTTGACATAACAGATGCAGACTGTCAGTTTGACGCCTTCAACGACAGAAGGACGGAGTAGAGATGATCATCACTGACCACCCCCTCCACAGATCCCGGCGAGCGGCATTACCGCACCGGGCTCCTGCCTTGGGTGAGAACGCCGAAGCGTTGCAGTGGATAGGGATGGCAGACTCGGGCCGGAGGCAGGCA
>JBGQHM010000534.1:0-3162 GCA_041497995.1 Binatia bacterium
AGCTGTGCGCGCTGTTCACGTTCGTCGTCGAGTTGGGCACGCCGTTCTTCATGTGGGGTCCACTCAAGCTGCGCGTCGCCGCGTTCTTGCTGATGATCGCCATGCAGCTGAGCGTCATCCTCACGGCGAACTACGGCTTCTTCAACTACTTGTCGATGGCGCTCTGCCTGTTCGTCCTCGACGACGGCCATCTACGTTGGGTGGCGCGGCGCGGCGGCTGGGTCCTGTCCACTGCGACGCCGCGCGCGTTTCCCCGCGTGCAGACACTCTTCCTCTCGCTGGTCGCGGCATTCCTGATCCCTGTGTCGGTTATTTTGTTCGCCCCGTTCTACCGGCCCCTCGCCGGCCTGAGCCAAGCCATCGCGCCGGTGAGCGCCGCGATTGGGCCGTTCCGGTCGATCAACATCTACCACCTGTTTGCCAGCATGACGTTGATTCGCCGCGAGGTGGTGATCGAGGGCTCGAACGACGGCACGACGTGGCTGCCGTACGAGTTCCGCGACAAGCCGGGCGACCCGAACCGCCCGCCGCCATTCGTCGCGCCGCACCAACCGCGCGTCGACTTCCAGCTCTGGTTCCTGCTGCTGCGCGGGCGGCAACCGCGCGAGCTGTACTTCAACAACCTGCTCGCGCGCCTCTTCCAGGCGCCACAAGCAGTCGCGCCATTGTTCTCGCGCGATCCGTTTCCGGAGGTGCCACCGAAGGTCATCCGCCTGGCATTCTATCGCTACCGCTTCACAGACTGGGACACGCGCCGTGTCACCGGCGCCTGGTGGGAGCGCGAGTTGCTTGGATACTCCAAGCCGATGACGGCAACGTCGTTCGGCTCGTGAAGGAGATCACCGTTTGCGGCGCTGTTGACGCAACACCTGTCGCGCGCCGAGCAAAGCGAGCAGTACCGCGACGAGCATGAGCAGCGCATGAGACAGCGCGGGCGCACCAGCGCGCACGGTCACGGTGGCACCGAGGAGAAAATTGCACGCATCAAATGCGAAGAGACGTTCACCCGCTCCCAGCGGACGCGTGAGCGCGATCCCCGGCACATCCGACCCGTCGACGAAGTTGCCGGCGGCGTCGGTGCCGCCCGTCCCGATCAGTTGATCATCGACGCTGCCGGGCGGATCGTCGGGCACATGGTTCGAGCCGACCAGATAGATCTCGATGCACGAGTCGCCCGGCTTGGCGTTGGGTGTGCCCAGTCCAAAGACCCGCGTCGTACCTTCCGGCAACCCGCCTTGTCCGCCGACACCTCCGGGTCCCGGCATACCGCCACCGATCACAGGCGCGATCGCATTTGGCGGTGTCGCCGGTGACGCGGACACCGCCGCGAGGTCCGCCGGCGGCCACCCGGCATGTTGCGCCGATCCGTCGTAGGCCAGCGCCCAACTGTTGCTCTCCGGGCTGTACTCCAAGACGTCCTCGTCATCGAAGTTCACGCCGCCCACCGTGCCGCTACCGTCAAACGATATCAGCAGGTGGCCATTGCGCGGCAGACAATCGACCGCGTCGAGATTCAACCCAACCGGCACGCCGGCGAGCGAGCCGTCGAAGAAGAGACTGAAGACTCCGTCCTTGAAGCGTACCAGATCCTCGGGCGCTGCCGTGAGGCTGCCGAGCGTGATCGTGACATCAAAGGACAGCAGCAGATCGTTGGGGCTGATCTCGGCCAGGGCATCGGTCATCACGCCGTTGGGAATGCCGTTGGCCGTCGCGTCGAACTCCAGGCTGTAGGTCGTCCCGCTGAGGCGCACGACGTCGCCGGGCCGCGCCGTGAGGCTACCCAAGGTCAGGGTGGTATCGAACGCGAGCAGTTGGTCGCCGTTGGCGAGCGGGCTGTAGGCGATGACGTCGGTGCCGTTGGGGATGCTGCCGATGTTCACCAGCGACACCGTGCCGGCGAGGTTGTCCGCGGCGACGTTTTGCGGGGTCACCGTCGTCCCACCGAGCACCACGGTGATGTCGGGGGCGTAGCGCACCGAGCTGAGCGGCGTCAGTGCGCAGGCCGCCCGACCAATGAGCATCGCCAGAGTCCACACCGCGAACCGGCGAGCCGATTCCCTCATGCGTCCGTTCGGCGTGGCGGTCTCAATCGCAGACATTCTGAGTCCCATCTTGTTCACGGCCGATTGGCGCGAGCCTGCCGCCTGCTTCCTTCGAACTCCGACACCGCCGGCCTGGCGCTACCCCTAGGGGCAGGGACCCGGGCAGAGAGTGCCGCCGCAGCTATTGTGACATTTGATGCCGTTCGCGGTGATGTTAATGGAGTTGCCGTCGGCCGTGCAGCCGGTCACCGTGGTAGCGCCGATGCCGATGTTGCCGTTGCGGCTTGCTACGCAGGTGGCCACCGACATACCCGTGATGCCGGTATCGCCGTTGTCGTTGGCTGTGCAGTTGGCCACCGTGTCAGCCTGAATGCCTCTGAAGCCGTTGCTCAGGGCACGGACCTTTTCGGCCTGCGATTGGGGACCGAGGAATACGCCGCTGCTTCCCATTCCTCGGAGGATGCCATTCATTACCGCGACACCGGTCTGGGCGGAGGCGTCGATCCCTTTGCCAGACCCGGTTGGGCTACAAGGAGCAATGCCCGAGAGCGGCAGCACGCAAGGCCCCTTGATCATGAAGCCGTTGAGGTCGATCGTGACGTCGTCGGCGGTGACTTGAATCGCTGTCGTGTTCTCCGCCGCCACCCCGGTCATTCGCGCCGCCGTCTCGGTGACGTCGAGATTGCTGGTCAGGCGATAACTGCCCGGCTGAGTGATCATGAAGGGGAAATGTCCGCCGCCCGCCTTGACGCGCGCCTGGTTGATCTCGATCACGCCGTCGACGGCGTGGACCGGGCCGGCCACCACCAACGCCAGCAGTGATCCCAACGCCGTTGCTTTCAAGATGCGGTTCAGTTGCATCGACATGCGAGCTCTCCTCCAAGTCAGGTACGAACCGAGTGCGCCGCATTATCCACAAAGGATGCGCATTGTCGACCGCCGGACGCCGCAGCCTGTCCTTGATGTTCCTCGTCGCACGGGTGTAAACGAAGGACATGTCCACCCGGAGGCGTTGGCCACGATTACAGCCGGCTCCATCGTGGAAGGGCCGGTCGATCGAGGAGCGTGCGCAAGCGGTGGAGTCTGCGTGTCGCACCGCCATGCAACTGCTCGCCGCACT
>JBGQHM010000535.1:0-3125 GCA_041497995.1 Binatia bacterium
ATACCCGTCTCAATACCTACAGCCTTGAGGTGTGCCTGCAAGCGATCACGTTGCACCGTCCGAATGACGTACTGGTGATAGACGTGAACTTCCCCCGGATGCTGGACCGGTAGACGCGCATCGATCCCCGCGAAGCGCGAGCCGTAGTATGCGGCAATTGCCGCACGGCGCTGGTTCCGCGCATCGAGATAGCGCAGCTTCACGCGTAGCAGCGCGGCTTGCAGCTCGTCGAGCCGGCTATTGAAGCCATACACCACGTGGCGGTTCTTCTGCTCCTGCCCGTGCATCTGCAGGACGCGCACGCGCTCGTGCAAGTCGGCATCAGCAGTCGTGATGAATCCGGCGTCACCGTACGCGCCGAGATTCTTCACGACACCGCTGCCGAAGCACCCGACGCGGCCGAAGGTGCCGACCTTCCGCCCGTCACGCCCCGCCCCGTGCGCATGCGAGCAGTCCTCGATGAGCAGCAACTGGTGACGCGCCGCGATCTGCATCGTCCGCACCATCGGCAACGGTGAGCCGTACAAGTGCGTGACGATCATGGCTTTGGTGCGTGGCGTAATCGCCTGCTCCACCGCGTCCAGATCCGGGCCGAACCCATCCGCCTCGACGTCCACCAACACGGGGCGAGCGCCGGCGTGATGCACCGCTTCCACGGCGGCAGCGAATGCATTGGCATGGATGATCACCTCGTCCTCGGATCCGAGACCGAGACCGATCGCGCTCAGCAGCAGCGCGTCGGTACCCGAGGCAACGCCGCGCGCGTACGGCGTTCCGATATACGCGGCGATCTCGCGCTCGAACGCCGCAACCTGCTCACCTTTCAGGAGGTGCATGGTCGCGAGCGTCGACGCCCATGCCTCGTGCACGTCCTTCTCAATCGCCGCATGCTCGCGCTTCAGATCAAGCAGCGGAATGGTCATGTGTCCCCTCCACCTGTCGTCCAACGTCTCTCCACCACGAGCTCTATTCTCCCACCCTGCGGACCAGCACGAGGCCTTCCGGGTCATCTGCATTCCCGTCGTCGGGAAGCGTCACCAGTTCGTACTGCGCCCGTGCCGATTCCTGTGTCTCCGCCCACAGCGCTCGCGATAGTAGCACATAGCGTGGGGCCCCAGCGGGCCACGGCCCACCGTACGTGCGGATGTGGCCTTGCCAGTAGAAGACGGCTCCATAGTCAAATGTTTTGTAAAAGGAAAGGTCGGCGGTCGGACCCACGACCTGGCGCACATCGGCCATGAACGTGCGCAGGGAGAGTGCCTGCGCGATGCCCGGCATCACGACTTGCTGTCCCCCGACCATCCCAGCTGCGGAGGCGGCGAACACGCCGGCGAAGATTCCCCGCCAGCTGACGCGTCGCGCGGCGTGCAGTGCCGCGTACAGCACAGCCATGGCCAGCGTTAGGCACCCGAGCAACACCCAGCGGCCCGCACGAATCGCGACACTGAGGATCGGCATGTAGGGCTGCGCGTCGGCCGGCAACCAGTGCTGCACTGTCGCACAGAGCGGCGCACCCACACTCTCGATGAGTACCGCAAGCAGCACCAGCCCGGCTGCCGCGAACACCGGCCACATGACCACCTCCACCGCACGGGCGAGCCAGCGTTGCTCGTCGCCCACATCACGGCGCTGCTCATCCCACCACCATCCGATGAGCAGGGCGACGGCGGGATAGAGCGAGAGCAAATAGACGCCGCGTTTGCTCGCGGCTACCGAGTAGAAGGCCAAGACGACCGCAATCCACACCAGCAGGTACACCCGTGCATCACGCGGCGACATCTCCGTGCGCGCGCGCCACAGGCGCGCGACGACGCCCGGAAGGAGGATGCTCCACGGCAGCAAGCCGAGCAGCAGCGTGCCCGGCAGATAGAAGGGGCCGTGACGATGGCCGCCGCCGAAATCCGGGTTGTCGAGAAAGGTGAAGAGGTTCTCCGCAAGCACCTGCTTGCGGAAGAACGCCCATCCGCCGATCACCAGCGCCAGCACATACCAGGTACCCGCGCCGATCCCGACCACCAGCGCGCCGGTGCCCAGTCGCATCTGCCGCAAGGGACTGATGTCGCGGGTGAGCGCCAGCATGATCACTGTCACCAGGCCGGGCAACGCCGCACCGACTGGCCCCTTGCCGAGCACTGCGAGCGTGATGCCGATATACAGCGGCACCAGCCAGCCGCTGGCGCGCTGACGGAGAAAGAACAACAAGCTGATGAATGCGAGCTCCAACCCAAAGGTGAGCGTCATGTCGACGCGCGCGTTGGTAGCGGCCCGCGCCCACTCGAACGTCGTCATGAGCACCAAGGCCGCGATGAGTCCGGCGCGTGAGCTCCACAGCGCGGTGCCGGCAGCGAACACTCCCAGCAGCCCGAGCAGTGAGAGCATCGCCGACGGGAACCGGATGCTCCACTCGTCTGTGGCACCGTGTATCAACGACGTCAGCGCACCGAGCCAGTGAAACAGCGGCGGCTTCGACGGCAGCTCTACGCCGTTGCGTTTCGGCAGGATCCATCCGCCGCCGTGCGTCATCTCCCACACCACCAGCGCTTCGCGCGGCTCGCCCTTGGTGTGAAACGGCGCCCGACCGAGACCCCACAGTTGGAGAACCGTCCACACAAGAACGATCAACAGCGCCGAAGCGGCCACGGCGGACGCCGCGCGTGGAGGCGGCGTGGCCGAAATGTCGACCGGCAACTCCGTCAGTGCCGGCGTTGGCGCGTCGGTATCAGCGGGTGCGCTCATGGGGATCGAAATTGACGACGATGACCTTCTTGCCATACGCCGCAACCTGCCGCGGCACCGGTTCCAGCTGCGGCAGCAACGGCTCCAGCTCGACGCGGTTGATGATCAGGAACATGTGCCGGCCGGGCGAGCGCCAGGCATCAACCAGCTGCGCATCAGTATCCCAGAAGAAGGCGCGCTCATTCTCCTGCCGGCTACCGAAGTCGAGCTCCCCGCGGCCGCCCACCATGATTGTCCGCCGGTGACCGTAGAACGGAATCCCTTGCACGTAGTGAACGTACGTCACGATCTCATCTTCCGGCCTGGCCTGCGCCCGAATGGCGAGGCCGAGGGGGCGGTACTCGGCGGCAACGCCGCGGCCGGCGATGGCCACGACCTGCAAGCCGAGC
>JBGQHM010000536.1:0-3113 GCA_041497995.1 Binatia bacterium
AACGGCAACGCCTCCGGCGCCAGCGACTCGCCCTTCTCGTCCGTCGGAGTCCAGGCCGTCGCCCACGCCGTTGCGGCCATCTCGCCTGTCTCGTCGAACCGGTGCCCGAGGATGCGCTCCGCAGGCTCGTTGTAGAAGACCAGGTTCCCGTCGGCGTTGACAATGAACACCGCCATCGCGAGGTAGCTCGCTAGCTGGCGGATCAGGATCAGCTCGATTTCCTTCTGCGACATCGCGGCAAGCCCCCTACTCCCCGCGAACCTCGATCTGGCACGGCACGCGTACTCCTCAGCAGCGACGCGATGACCGTAGCACAGTGGTGCAAGAAACCCCACAAAAAAGACGGAACAACATTTCAACTCATAGACGCAACGTGAACACCTGACGGCCGTTGAAGTGCACTGCTCCTTGCGTCTCCGCGTGTTTGCGCCTTCGCGCTCAGTCTTCTCGGTCCGGCTGATCCTAGTTGGCGCGCGAGCGGATGGTCAGATGATGCACGCTGGCGGGATCGGGCTGCGACAGTTGGAAGACCACGGCCCGTGCGACGTCCTCCGGTTGGATCATCGCGCTCTCGCGGCTGAGCAAGCCGAGCTCCTCCCAGCGCTTGATCGCCGCCGGCATGACTGCCGGCTCGAAGTTCGAGGCGAAGTCGGTCCCGGCAACGTTGTGGATCTCGATGGTCATGACGCGGATGCCGCGCCCGGCGACCTCGGCGCGCAGACCGCGCGACAGCGTATGGATCGCGGCTTTCGAACCCGCATAGACCGCCAAGTATGGCCACGCCTCGTGCGCACTCGCCGACGTCATGTTGAGAATGTCGCCCTGCCCCCGCGGCAGCATGTGGCGCAGCGCGGCACGGCACGCGACCAGCGTGCCGAGCACATTGGTCTCGAGGATGGCGCGCCACTCATCGGTGCGCCCGTCGGCGATCGTGCGCAGGGTGCCAATCGCCGCGTTGTTGACCAACGCATCGATGCGCCCGTGGCGTTCGACGGCCGCGGCGATCAGCCGCTCGACCTGCGCTTCGTCGCGCATGTCGGTGGCGACGGCGTCCGCGGTTCCGCCGGCGGCGCGGACGTCGTCGCAAATGCCCGCGAGCTTGTCGGCGCGCCGCGCACCCACTACGACCGCCATCCCAGCCGCCGCCAGTGCGCGCGCCACCGCCGCGCCGATCCCAGCCGATGCGCCGGTGACCACGCCAACCCGCCCCGCCAGTGCCTGCATAGCGTGCTCTCTATCGCCCGCTACGTTCCGCCCGTCAAGAACGACGCGCGCCGTCGTGGACCCTCAGGGATGAATGCGCTAAGACGCCGCGCATGCTCAGTGCCCCGACGCTCCCGGACCTGCTGCGCGCCGCGGTGCACAAAGCACCGGACGCCGAGGCGTTTCGCTATCGCGCTGAGCGGCTGACCTACCGCGACTGGGATCACCTCGCCGACCGTCTGGCCGCCGCCTTCGCAGCGCGCGGCATCGGCCATGGCAGCGTCGTCGCGCTGCTGCTGCCGTCGACGCCGTTCTATCTCGTTGCCTATCTCGCCACCGCTCGGCTCGGCGCGGTCACTGCCGGCATCAACGCGCGCTACCGGCGGACCGAGATCGGCCACATACTGCGCCGCTCGGGCGCGGCGCTGCTGGTGGCCGTCGACGCGTGGCACGACGCCGACTTTCGCACCGCGGTCGAGCCACTGCGCTCCGATCTACCCGAGCTACGTGACGTCCTTTGGGTCGGTGCCGAGCAGTTGCGCCGCAGCACGCGCGACACCGTCGGCACACTCGCCACCGCTGCAGCAGCAGCGCCGGCTGCGACCGTCGCACCCGACGATGCCGTCACCATCATCTTCACCAGCGGCACGACCGGCGTTCCCAAGGGCGCCTGGTACACGCACCGCAACATCCTGGCGCTGGCCGAGATCGACACGCGCCGCTACGCCGACGGCGTTATTCCGTTCCAGAAACACCTGGCCGCGGGGCTGTCGTTCGCACACATCGGCACCATGGCGCGCATCGGCTTACAGATCGGGCACCTCGGGACGGCGCTGATTCACGACGCCTTCGACCCCGCCGCCGTGCTCGAGGCGATCGAGCGTGAGCGGCTCTCGCACCTCGGTGGCATCCCAACGCAGATCATCATGCTGCTCGACCATCCCGATCGCGCGCGCCGGGATCTGACGTCGCTGCAATCCGTTCTCATCGGCGGTGCGCCGTCGTCGCCCGAGCTCATTCGCCGTGTGCAACGTGAGCTCGGTGTCGTCGTCAGCGTCCGCTACTCCTCTACCGAAGTCGGCATCGCCACCGCGTCGTTGCCCGACGATCCACCCGAGATCCTGACGACGACGGTGGGGAAGCCCACGCCAGGGGTCGAGCTGCGCATCGTCGGCAGCGACAATCACCCTCTGCCTACCGACGAGGTCGGTCAGGTGGTGATCCGCTCACCAGCCACTATGCGTGGCTACTGGCGCGACCCGGAGGCCACGGCTGCGATCATCGACGCGCATGGGTGGGTCCATACCGGCGACCTCGGTTACCTCGACGCCGCCGGCTATCTGCACCTGCGTGGCCGGCAAAGCGAGATGTTCATCCGCGGCGGCTACAACGTCTACCCCGCAGAGATCGAAGACCTCTTGGCGAAGCACGCCAAGGTGGCACGTGCCGCGGTGTTGGGTGTTCCCGACCCGGTGTTCGGTGAAATCGGTTGGGCCTTCGTCGTGCCGCGTCAGGTGACGGCGCCGCCGGCATTGGCCGAGCTGCGCGAGTTCGTCGGGGCCGAGCTTGCCAGCTTCAAACGGCCCGACGGCCTGACGGTCGTCGCGGAGTTGCCTCTCACCCCGATGTTCAAGGTCGACAAGCGCGCCCTACGGGAGGCGAAGCGGTGAGTGACATTAGGTTTCAGAGACCGGGAGCTCCCACGGTCTTCCAAGCAGGGCGAGCCCTGCCGCAAGGCTGTGAGAGGAGTGCATTGGAACGCACGATTGGTTCGTTGTATCGTACCGTCGTTTCCTAGCGGGGAGCGGGCCGAAGAGTGAAGCAGCATGGTGGCAGCGCGATTGCGTATCCTTGTGGCTGTCTGCGGTGTGATCGCGAGCACCGCACCAACGACGGCCGCCCAGAGCGTC
>JBGQHM010000537.1:0-3084 GCA_041497995.1 Binatia bacterium
AAGTAGAAGAGCAGGAACATCATCCCGACGATTGGAATGTTGTCGGGCAGCAGCATCATCGAGATGAAGTGCTGCAACGCCGTCTGTTCGCCGTGCATAGCTGGGCCTCACTTCTTGGACGTGAACGCGTACCAATCGGGTTTGCCTTTGTCAACGCGCTCACGTGCGGCTGGCGCCGGCGCGCCGCAACGGAGCTGGTTCATTGACGCCCCCGACCCACGCGTCGATGCGCGCCCACTGTTCGTAGAGCCAGTCCGTCTGCGCCGCTGCCCCGCGTGGGATGTCGGCGTATGGAATGCGCCAGAAGCGTACGCGTATCAGGCGGTGGACGAGCGAACCGTTCAGCAGATCCTTGAAGCTGCCGGCACGGTCGAAGCCGACGTGGGCGCAGAAGACTGCGTCGGCGCCGACGTTGCGTTCGAGCAGAGCGAGCGGACCACCCAGCCGCGGTGGCAGGATATGCTGTAGCCCCTCGGCCTTCGCCAGCAGATCAGCATCGCCTTTCTCCGCGAGGCGCTCCAGGATGTGCTGGCGTTTGCGCGGGGTGAACCGCGTCCCCTCGGGGTAGATCAGCACGCCATCCATAGGTCCGAGGTCTTCCATCAGTCCCTGTACCAGCGCAATTTCGTGTGCGCTCTCGCCGGAACCGCGGCGCACAAAGCAGTTGCGCAGCCGGTTGCCGACGATATCGAGGCACGGATCCCACAGCAGCTCGCGTTTGAGCACGTAGCGCAGCACGATCCCATGTCGACCCGAGATATAGACGGCGGGAAGGAGCGTGTCGCCGACGCTGGCGTGGCGGATGAAGAGGATGATCGGGCCGCGGCCCGGATTTGGTGGGTCCTCGACTTCGACGCGCATCCCGAAGATGCGCTGTGCGCCGCGCAACAGGGTGCGCGCCCACCAACATTCGAGCGCGAAGTTCCACTGCTGAAAGCGTGCGCGTGCGGCACCGCAACCGGTCGCGACCCAGACGCCGAAGCTCGCGCAGATACCCATGACTTCGCAGAGGAGGTAGTAGGCGAAGAAAGCGATGCACCGCACGATCACCCAAGAGCGTCCGCGCACCTGATCGACAATGGCTGCCACCCCAAGGAGCACAGGCAGCGCGGCGAGGACCAGCGCGCACAGCAGGAAGTAGAGCGGGATCGTGATCAGTCGGCGTCCCCACCTCACCCGCAGCGGCTCCGGTCGGCCAGACGAGGGCCCCATGTGCCACGTGTACCACATCCGTTATGCGGTGCGACACGCAGCGTTCGTGGAGTTGACGGGGCGCGGTGGCGGCGGGGTATACTCGCGGCACGGCCACCGAAGGAGGAATGACATGCGCGGTCTCATGATGGACTACCCCCTGACGATTACCGACCAACTTGAACGGGCCAACCGTTTGTTTCCGAAAAAGGAGATCGTCACGCGGACCTCGAACGGCTTGCACCGCTACACCTACGCCGAGCTCTACCGGCGCGCGTGTCGGTTGGGGAACGCGCTCAGCGCGCTCGGCGTACGCCAAGGCGATCGCGTCGCCAGCTTCGCGTGGAACACCTACCGCCACCTGGAGCTGTACTTGGGGGTGCCGAGCAGCGGCGCGGTGTTGCACACGCTCAACATCCGGCTGTTCCCCGAACAGATCAGCTTCATCGTGAACCACGCCGAGGACAAGGTGATCGTCGTCGACGACTCGCTGGTCAGTACGCTCGAGCCGCTCGCCAAAGATTTCCGCAGCGTCCGCGCTTATGTGGTGATGGGCGACGGGCCGCTACCTGCCTCGTCGCTGAAGCCGCTGTACCGCTATGAAGACCTGCTGGGCGCAGCGCAGGAAGACTACGCCTTCCCGAAGCTCGATGAGAACGCCGCCGCCGGCATGTGCTACACCTCGGGCACGACGGGTAACCCGAAGGGCGTTGTCTACAGTCATCGTTCCATGGTGCTGCACAGCTTCGCCCAAGCGATGGCGGACGCCATGGGTCTGTGTGAAGCGGATACGGTGCTCCCCGTGGTGCCGATGTTCCACGCCAACGCGTGGGGGATGCCGTACACGGCGACGATGGTTGGCGCCAAGCAGGTGTATCCGGGGGCACAACCGACGCCGAAGGACATTGCAGAGCTCATCCAAAGCGAACGCGTCACGGTCACCGGCGGCGTCCCCACCGTACTGATCGGTCTCCTGGGCGTTCTCGAGCAGCACCACTACGACCTGTCGAGCTTGCGGTGCGTGCCGTGCGGCGGCTCGGCAGTGCCGGAAAGTTTGCTCGAAAAATTCGACGCCCTGGGAATCAATGTCCTGCAGGCCTGGGGCATGACGGAGACCTCACCGCTAGCGACGCTCGCGCATCCGCGCAGCTCGATGCGTGATTGGGACGCGAAGCAGCGACGCGTTGCACGGGCGAAGCAGGGCCTGCCGTTGCCCGGTGTCGAGATTCGCGTCGTCGACGAGGCCGGCCGCGAGCTGCCGTGGGACGGCAAGGGCGTCGGCGAGCTACAGGTACGCGGGCCGTGGGTGGTCGGCGAGTACTACAACGATCCGCGTACGGCAGACGCCTTCCAAGACGGTTGGTTCAAGACCGGCGATGTGGCGGCCATCGATGCGGACGGGTACATGCAGATCACCGACCGCGCCAAGGACGTGATCAAGAGCGGTGGGGAGTGGATCTCCAGCGTCGAGCTCGAGAACGCCATCATGGCACATCCGCAGGTGCTCGAAGCCGCCGTCATTGGCCTCCCGCACGAGCGCTGGCAAGAGCGGCCACTGGCGTGCGTCGTGGTGAAGCAAGGCCAACAACTCACCAAGGACGCGATCATGAGCCATCTCAAAGATCGCGTCGCGAAATGGTGCATGCCCGAGGATGTCGTCTTCATTGAGTCGTTGCCGAAGACGAGCGTCGGCAAATTCGCCAAGCGCGATCTGCGCGAGCAGTTCAAGGACTACCGGTGGCCGTAGGACGGCAATGGTGAATGCTGAATGGTGAATGTCGGCCGACACCAGTTGGTGACCGCGCCCGTTGCCGGGTCGTACAGTCGAGATGCGTAGGGTGGGCACTGCCCACCATCCTTCTTGTGTGAGGACGGTGGGCAGTGCCCACCCTA
>JBGQHM010000538.1:0-3013 GCA_041497995.1 Binatia bacterium
CGATCCACACGCCGGGAATCGGCCGCGACACCCCGTCGTACGGGACGTAGTACTCGAAGCCACCGCCCGGATAAGCAGAGAGGGCCCCGACAAAGGCCTGCGCACCTGCCGCGATCGACGGCTCCATCACGCTCTGAATCTCACGGCCGAAGGGCAGGACCTGCAGCGCGCCCGCGAAAGTGCCGCGCGGGTCAAAACACCATCCGGCACGTCGTGCCGGCTCGGCGGGACCTACCGGCTCGGTGGCGTCGCCGATTCGCCGCTGCACGACGAATTGCGGCGGCACGCGCAGCATTGTGACATCGTAGAGCGATACTTTTCCACGCACAGTCTCGGGTGCGCTGTGATCGAACGCCGCGAGCTGGCCCGCGAGCCTTGCAGTGGGCGCCGAGAACGGGACCGCGAAGCAAGGGATCTCTTGCGTTGCGTGGCGGGCACCGACGCGTAACGAGGCGCTGCGTGGTTCCCAATACGGCAGTGGTACCGGGTCGCGCCGCACCTCTTCCAGCCCCAGCGCGTGAAATTGATCCAGGCATAGCTGCTCCGCCCATTCGTCGGCGGGGTAGCCCGGGCGGCGGATCCCCTGCGAATAGATGCGCTCGATCCACGACAGCATCACCTTTTCGTTCGGAATGAGTTTGTCGTCCGGCATGTACGCGCTCAGTGGTCAGATTCGTGTATCAACGATGGGGCCGTTCGTCACGCTCAACGGACTGCCCCGGCCTCCAAGCGGGCGTGTCCTTCGAGAGCCTGTGCCTCTTCGATCAACGCACGCGCCGCATCCTCCTCTCCGACTCGGCTGTGGGCCTCCGCGAGCTTGCGCAGCACAGCAGTGCGCAGCTGCAGGCGGGGATCGGTCATGCCGGACTGCGCCGTCAGATCGAGGTAGTCTCTGTAGTGCGGGATCGCCCGATCGAAGATTCCGTTCGCAAAGTAGACCTCCGCCAAGTCGAGATGCGCTTCCGGATGATCCGGGTCGATGCGCAGCGCTAGGAGGAGGCGTTCCTCCGCTCGCTGCGGATCGCCAGCCTGTGCTGCGAGCACCGCGGTGTTGATGAGGGTAGTGAGATCGGGGCGCACCACCTGCTCGACCTTCTGGTAGTGAACCGCCGCGTCCTGATAGCGCCCGGTTTGCACCAGGAGACTGCCGAGCATGCGCAACGCCGACGCGTGCCGAGGGTTGAGTGCGATGGCATGCTCCAACTCCGCGATCGCGTCCGGCGCGTTGCCGGCGTTGGCAAGTAAGGTGGCGTCGCGAACGAGCACCCGCGTGTCGTGTCGGTTGAGCTTGGAGGCCGCGGCGAGCTGGCCAGCCGTCGTGCTGTCGGCGGTAAGGACATACTGCACCTGATCGATGAGCGCGAAGCCGATCACTGCAGCGATTGCGGCGGCGCGCGCGAGCCGTGATCGAGACACGCCACGCAGCCACTCCCATGCTTGGTCAAGTTTGTCGTCTCTGGCCGAGTGCGAGTCCGCCGCGGCAACCGGGGAGCCCAGCAGGAGCCTTGCAACCCGCCCATCGCGCAGCTTCCAGATGGCGCCGTCGAGAATGAAGTGGTGGATGTTCACCAGGGCTGCGAAGATGAGCAAGCTGTCCGTCAAGTCGTGCGTGAAGAGAGAGCTGATCAGCCACGGTCCGGGGATGAAGAGGGCGATGCCACCGAACACCAGCAACAAGTAGTACCGTCTCCCATCCCACCGTCCGCCGGCGCCGCGGCTCCCCGCCTCCGTCTCGCGCCGCGCGTAGTACGTCGTGATCCAGAGGTACTGCGCGCAGTGCATGAAAGCGAGCACGCCGCCCGTGTAGTACGCCGGCGGCAGCGGCTGGCGCCAGTAGAGATCGACCATGGTGGGCACGACGAACCACAGCAACTGCGTCGAGAGCAGCACGATGGCCGCGCTCATCGCGCGCGCGCCACTGCGCCGCGCCAAGCGCACCATGGTCCACGTGCCGCCCAGCGCGAAGACGCCAAGCAGTGCGAGGCGCAGCGGAGTGGTGACCGCGCTCGGAATGCCCAGCGAGAGCACGTTGGCGTCGGTGGAGTCGGTCGACTGCATCCACAGCAGCCACATGAGGTACGACGCGAGAAAGGCGACGGAGAGCACGTCGCGCTCCGTCCGCGTCGGCTCGGCGCCATTGCGACGCACCCAGAGCATGGCCAGACCGAAGTTTTGCCCCGTGTAATGCCAGGGGCTCCAGGCCAGGTAGAGGGTGACGATCCACGGCAGACCCGCCGGAACGAAGTGGACGAGCGCGCCGACGGCGACCAGCAGGAGCGTCGCGTACACGGTGAAGAGCCTGTACTTCCGGAAGTCTGCACGTGTCCCATAGGCGCGCTCGATCGTCGCCATGTAGTGCGGGTTGTTGCAGAACAGCATCAGCACGTAGAAGACGAGAGCGAGGTCGAAGAGGCGCCGGATGGATACCACGTATGTGAGCACCAGCAGCGGTGCCGTCCACGCGCCGCAGCCGATGAGCAGATCTGCTGCCGCACCATGAATCCACCGCGGCCGCGTTTCAACGTCAGCCACGTGCAACCGCCGCTGCGCCGATTCAGTGCGCATCATCAGCTCCCACCCGTAGAGCAGGGAGTCTGGCTTCACAAGCGGACGAGCCGCTCCTACCAATGAACCGGCTGCTCCAAGCCCGTCATGCCCGCAGTTTCCAAGCGGGCATCCAGGAGGGGTGAGAAGTGGATTCCCGCTTGAAGATTGCGGGAATGACGGAGGTGCTTGTCATTCTCTTGTGCCCATAGTGAAGCCGCTGACCGTAGCCCCTACTTTGTGGTAGGACACCGGCACTCAGTCCCGACTCCGGAAAGGGGAACACATGGCTGTCATCTATCACGACAAGGATGCGAACCTGGATGTGATTCGCGGCGAGACCATCGCCATCTTGGGCTACGGCAACCAAGGCAGCTCGCAGGCGCGCAACTTGCGCGACTCTGGCCTCAACGTGATCGTCGGCAACATCGACGACGCCTACCGCGACACGGCCGTGCAAGACGGCTTC
>JBGQHM010000539.1:0-2977 GCA_041497995.1 Binatia bacterium
GGCTGAGGCGAGCGGGCACGCGCGTCAGGCACGCGCGCCAACCAGCGCCTTCACGGCCTGCGTGAGGCCGTCAACGCTGAGGTGATACATCGGGAAGAGCCGACGAATGACGCGCGCGGTGTCGGCTTCCCAGTAGGCTGGGCCTTCAGGGTTGAGCCAGACGCTGCGGTCGAAGTGCGTAGCGATGCGGTGCAGCCAGACGATGCCCGGGGTTGGCGACGTGCGGCGTGGATCGATGTTGCCGTACGCCTCGGTCAGCTCGGCCGGGTGCATCGCGGCGTCACCGACGAACAGCACCTTCCAGCGGCTGTCGAGTCGGCGCAGGACATCGCCCGTTGGTAGGGCGTCCTTCTTCAGCATCCGCGCCGTCGTGAAGACGTGGTCGTACACGCAGTTGTGGAAGTAGTACGGCTGGAAATCGCGCAGGCCGCGCTCCTCGTGCAGCGCGCTGAGCAGCTGACTGACGGGATCGAAGTACGGATCCATGGTGCCGCCAACGTCCATCAGCAGCAGCAAGCGCACGTCGTTGCGCCGCGGCGGACGAAAGATCAGCTCGATCTCGCCGGCGTTCTTGCAGGTCTCGTCGATCGTCTCGTCGAGATCCAGCTCGCTCGCGATACCGGTGCGCGTCAGCTGGCGCATACGCCGCAGCGCCACGCGCAGCTGCCGCAGGTCGAGCGTCATGTCGGTGCGGTAATCTTTGAAGCGCCGCTCCTCTGCGACCTTCATCGCCGAGCGGCTCTTGCTCGGGCCGCCGACACGAATGCCCGTTGGATGCTGTCCGCCGTGTCCGAACGGCGACTTGCCACCGGTGCCCACCCATTTGTCGCCGCCGTCGTGTCGTCCGGTCTGCTTCTCCAGCGTTTCGAGAAAGCGCTTCATCAGCTCATCGGAGTTGAGTCGTTCGAGTTGCGCCAACTGCTCCGGCGTGAGGTTTGGAAAATTCTTCGGGTCGCGCAACCACTCCATCACCTTCTCGGTCACGTCATCCGCGACAGCGCCCTCGACGCCTTTGAAGATCCGCGAGAAGACGCGATCGTAGTGGTCGAAGTAGGTCTCGCTCTTGATCAGGCAGCTGCGGCCGAGATGATAGAACCCGAGCAAGCTCGATCCGTGCAGCCCTTCCTCGATCGCGCGCAGAAAGGTCTGCCACTCCTGAACCGCGACGGGAACTCCCTCGTCGCGCAAGCCGTAGAACAGGTCGAGAAACATGGGTCCAAGAGTTGACGGTAGGCGACTGAGAGTCAAGAGATGCCATTTGTCAGCTGACCGGTCACGAATCACCAGTCACGACACGGTTGCGGCCTGTGGCGTCCCCCGCTAACGTACCGCCAGTTCTTTGGAGTCGTCGGCGACTGATCACCGGTCACTGATCACTGGTCACTTTCCGCACGGGGGCGATCTGGGTTCGACGGGGGTTGGGAAGCCGCGGTTGCGTACACGGGATCCTGGGTACCGTAAAACCCCAGGGCTGCTTAAACGCAGACGAACCTCTAGCACTGGCTGCCTAAGGGCAACCACGTCTCACCAGCTCGAGCCCGTAGGGTTGGCTGAGGCGACGCAAATCGGGATAAGCGGCGGCGAACGCTCGGGCGCCACCGACGAAAACTCACGAGCTGGCTATCGGGAATCCTGCCCGTAAAACCATCCGAAGCTCTTCGGAGCGAAGGATGGTGGGAGCCCCGCCAGCGAGAGCAAAACACGCGGCTACGTACGTAGACACCGAGGTCGACCGCTTCCGGACGGGGGTTCGATTCCCCCCGCCTCCACTTTCAAGTCACTGATTCTACGGCACTTTCCATGAGACGAGTGCCTATTCGGTGCCCAAACGGGGTCGCATTCTGGCCGCTGAACCGCACTGGCTGCAGCCATGGGTCTTGGCAGCGCGTGACGGCGAGGTGAGGCGCTTGCAGCCCCGGCCACCTGCATGTATGACAATGCCAGCCAACTGTCATACCAGGAGATGTTCCATGGCAAACAGCCGCGCGATAACCGTCCGAATTTCCGAGGCGCAATTGCGCAAACTGATGCGCGCTCGCAAGGCCGCGACGCAGTCCGAGCTCATCAACACACTGCTGGCCGAGGAGGAAGAACGCATCAGGTCTCACGCGGTGCTGCGCGACACGGCACGGACCGTTCGCGCCGGCGACATCGATGCTCGCCTTCTTTGACACAAGCATCCACATTGACGTCCTACGGGGAACGCGCCCACTCGCTCAGGTTCTCGAAGCGATCGGCAACCCGCCCGTGCGGTTGTCGCCCGTGGTGGCGAGCGAGCTCCTCCGCGGCGTATCGGGCCGGGGAACCCGCAGCGTGATGCGGCTGGTGCGCGGACTGGTTCCCCTGGAGCCGCCGTCGTGGCGGGCCTGCTGGCTCGAAACAGGCCGCCTGCTGCCACACGTGTTTCCGGATCATGAGGCCATCGGACTTGCGCGGCTGCAGAATGACCTGCTGCTTGCACTGACGGCTCGGCACACCGGCAGCCTCTTCGTGACCGGCGACGCGCATTTCACGGCACTGCGGCGGCATGTGTCGTTTGCGGTGAAGGTCTTGCCACCAACCTAGGTCGCTGATGCCAACGTGCACCAGCTGACGGTTTTCTTCTGCGGCCTCCGCAGCTCGATGCCCACGCGCCGTTCACCGAAGGCTTCGACATGCACGACTTGCGGGACGTGAAAGCGCAGCTGGCGGACCGGGGAGGAAGCGACTCGGGAGTTCTTTCCCTTGCATCGAAGATTGCGCCTGTACTACCTCGGGATAGCTAGTCGGGTTGCGGTTTGCCAATGAGGAGGCGTCGACATGCAGTGTCCGACCTGCGATCACGACAGTAGGTCGCCAGCCAAGTTCTGCCCCGAGTGCGGCGCGCGGCTATTGCAGGCGTGTGGGCAGTGTGGCGCGGTCCTGCCCGAGACGGGTAAGTTCTGTTCGGAGTGTGGGACGGCGCGAGAAGGCGCTGCCGCGACCATCAGCGCTCCCA
>JBGQHM010000540.1:0-2948 GCA_041497995.1 Binatia bacterium
GCGCGTGCCGTCTCGAGTGCCTCGGCATCGATGTCCGACGCAAATACCTGCAGGCGACAGCTCCTCCCGGCCGCCTGGATCTCTTCGATGAGCACTATGGCAATCGAGTACGCTTCCTCGCCAGTTGAGCAGGCTGGTATCCACACGCGCAGCAGGGCGTCCGTCCCCTTCTCGGCGACCAATCGTCGAATCACTCGCTCCTGCAGGATCTGCCACGCCGCCGGCTCGCGGAAGAAGCTGGTGACGTTGATCAGCAGATCCTTGAACAGCGCGGTCACCTCCGCGGGGTCGTTGCGTAACACCTCCACATACTTGGGCAGCTCATTGAAGTGTCTCAGACTCATGCGGTGTTGGAGGCGCCGTCGCAGTGTGCCCTTCTTGTAGCCGCTGAAATCGAATTTGGTGCGCGCGCGGAGCACCTCCACCGCGGTCGTCAGCGGATCGGGCACCTTCTCCGGCAGCACAGCCATGCTGGTCGCCGCCACGGTTGCGTGCTGCACGTACGCCAGCAGGGCGTCCGCCATCTGTTCGGCCGGCAGGACATAGTCGGCGCTGCCGCTGGCGATTGCGCTACGGGGCATGCCGTCGTGCTGCGCGGTTTGCGGGTCCTGCACCATCGTCATGCCGCCGCCCGCCTTGATCTCCTTCAGCCCCAGGGTCCCGTCCGTGCCGGTGCCGGACAAGATGACGCCGATCGCGTTCTCCTGCTGGTCCTCCGCCAACGAACGCAGAAAGAAATCGATGGCCATCCGCAGGCTGCGCGGCGCCGTAGGCGGGCTGAGCCGCAGGGTCCGCTTGCGAATGCTCAGATACGCGTTTGGCGGGATGACGTAGACACGATTCGCCTCGGCCGGCATCGCGTCCTCCACCTGTACCACGCGCATCCGCGTGTACGCGCCTACCAACTCTGCGGTGAGGCTCTCGCGTGTCGGGTCGAGATGCTGGATCAAGACGAACGCCATGCCGCTCTCTGCCGGCAAGGCGCTGAAGAATTTCTTGAAGGCATCGAGCCCACCCGCCGACGCACCGATACCGACAATCGGAAACACGGTCGGGCCGTGCGCTCCGCGGCTCGCGGCTTGGCGCTGCGCTCTGCTGGAACGCTTCCGTGCCGTCGGTCTCGCCGATCTCATCTTGCCGTGCTTCATGTCACCGGGACAACGAGCGCCCAATTTAATCGGTGCAGGCGGTCGAGATCAAGATGCCGCAGGCGGATCGAACACAGGTAGACGAGGATGCGGAGATTGCACCGGCCCCAACCACAGGGCCGGACGTCGATGTTACGATTCTTGACCGAGTGCCTGTGGCAGACCGTCGTCGCGCCTCCACTCGCCGTCCTTCGCCTTGCGAACGACCGAGCCGACGTAGTCGTAGCGGTGCCAGTAGATGACGCGCTCGGCCGCCTCCTGCGGGTCGCACGGCGGCTGCTTGTACGTCCACTTTTCGTTGAACTTCAAGCCGTGCTCTTCGCGTTCGCGCGGCTCGTTGACGCTGCCTTCGGTCGCGTGCGGCTGGCCGAAGAACTTGACGACGGCGTTGCGGTGAATCGGTCCGGGCATAGCGAAGCCTCAGAATAGCTATCAGCTGTCAGCTTTCAGCCTTCAGCTTTGGGGAAAAATCCTCTCATCTATCTTCTCTTGCTGACGGCTGATTGCTGATAGCTGATGGCTTCTTCAAATCTCGAAGCTGTCGGGAAAGGGGCAGCCGTGCTCTTGGACGTGGCGTTCGAAGTCGGGGCGGAAGCGCTTCAGGAAATTGCCGGCGGCCCACGCCGCGGCGTCGGACAGAGCGCAGATGGTCTGGCCCTCCATGAAACCGCAGATGCTGGCGATGGTGTCGAGGTCCTCGAGCGTCCCATCGCCGTGGTCGATGCGCGTGAGCAACTTGTAGATGAACGCGGTGCCTTCGCGGCATTGCGTGCACTGGCCACAGGTCTCGTGACGGAAGAAACGCGCGATGACTGTCGCGGCGCGTACCGGGCAGGTCGTGTCGTCCATGACGACGACGCCGCCGGTGCCGAGCAGCGTGCCGGCCTTTTGCAGCGAGTCGTGATCCATGCGCACGCCGATGCTTTCCGCGGTGAGCACAGGCATCGACACGCCACCAGGGATGATCGCTTTGATGGGGCGCCCGGTCGAGACGCCGCCGGCGTGTTTCTCGATTATCTCTTGCAACGGCACGCCGAGCGGCAGCTCATACACGCCCGGCCGGCGCACGTGGCCGCTGATGCCGAAGAGGGTGTTGCCGGTGCTCTTCTCGGTGCCGCGCTGCTTGAACCATTCCGCGCCGCGTTGGATGATCAGCGGCACGTGAGTCATCGTCTCCACGTTGTTGACGGTCGTCGGGCACGCCCACAATCCTGAGCCGGCCGGGTACGGTGGCCGCTTGCGCGGCTGGCCCTTCTTGCCCTCGATCGACTCCAGCATGCCGGTCTCTTCACCACAGATGTAGGCGCCGGCGCCGCGCGTGACGTAGACGTCGAAGCTTTGCCCGGTGCCCATGATGTTGTCGCCGAAGAAGCCGCGCTCGTATGCTTGGGTGATCGCGTCCATGAGGATCCGATACGCAGTCGTGTACTCGCCGCGCAGGTAGATGTACGCCGCTCTGCCGCGAATCGCGCGGCCGGCCACGAGCACGCCGTCGAGAAACTGATGCGGATTGCGTTCGAGGATCTGCCGGTCCTTGAACGTTGCCGGCTCGCTCTCGTCGCCGTTGACGGCGAGGTACGACGGCTTCGGCGAGTCCTTCGGCATAAAGGTCCACTTCATGCCGGTGACGAAGCCGGCGCCACCACGGCCGCGTAGGCCGGAGGACTTCACGACCTCGGCGATGTCCTCGGGCGTCATCTCTCTCCACGCCTTCTGCGCGGCTTGATACCCGCCAACCGCGATGTACTCGTCGATCGAGCGGCGCGACTGTCCGTTCGGTGGGAGCAGGTAGCCCTCGAC
>JBGQHM010000541.1:0-2822 GCA_041497995.1 Binatia bacterium
CCACAGTTGAACGGTGTGCCCGTCACGCAGAATGGCCCGGTGCTGAGCCCGTCTTTCCCGTCGATGTTCTGGAGCTGACAGCACGCGGTTCCGGTGGTCAGCATGGTCGTCGACACTTGGCCAAACGGTATGAGTGGTTCCTCGCGGGTACAAAAGTCGGGATCGACGCCTACACGGGACGTAATCGACACGCTGTTCAGCAAGCGCGCCGAGCCGGCCGGCCCGGCGCCGCTGACCTCGCGAAGGATGGGCCCCGGGTTTCCAGCGTGCCCGCCTGCATCCTGCGTCACATGCAAATCGACATCGCCGAGGCCCACTGGGCCGCAGCCGAGCACGCCACTGGCGGAGTTCCCAGGGCCAAACGTTGAGGTGCACGGTTTGTCAGATGGACAATTGGTCTCAATGAAGCCCAGTCCGCACGACGGTGACTCGCTGCCGTCAGCCTCGAAGACCGTCCCGCCGCAGGTCTGCAACGCAACGGCCCGCACGCATGCCTCACCAAGCGTCGACACTTCAACCTTCGCGATGTGCACGCTGACCGCTTTGACGACGAACGGTACCCTGCCGTCAGCGCCCGGCCTTCCGACGGTCAACTTCTCCTCACCGGCGAACGGTACCGGAATGGTGAGGACATCGCCGTGGATGACAGCCCCGCTCGTGCCGTGTATCAGGTCCACCGCGTCGCCGGTGGCCACCCCGCTCACCAGTGGAAAGTCGATCTCCGTCTCATGCGTGCAATTCGCTGCGCAGCCATCGCCGCCAAACGTCTTGCAGCGCACGCAGCGGCCGCTCGGGCAATCGTTGTCTGCAGTGCAGACGTAGCCCAGCTTGCTGCCATCATCGCAGACGCCATTGCCGCTGCATTGCGCGTCGGCGGTACAGGCTGTCCCCGCATTCGAACCGCCGATGCAGGTGCCACCGTCATCGCATTCCTCGACGCCACTCACTTGTCCGTCCCCACACACACTCGGGCCGTTGTCCGGTGGACACCCAAACAGGGCGTTACGGATGACGTCGGTGATATATGTGATCGGGACGATCATAGGGGAGGGATCTGCCGCAGGGCACGTTTCGCAACACGGAATCGTGCCAAGCGCAATATTCACTATAGTGATGATCTCGTTGATGGTTACTCGGCGATCCGCGTTACAGTCCCCAAGGCAGACCCCCCGCGACGCGCTCGGCGTCACGGTACCCAGCAACGCAAGGACGCCAAGCGTCACTAGCGTGAACCGGAGTGATTGTCGGCTACAGTGACTGCGTTGGGCCATCACGGTCCCCCTGTGTATCTGAGGAAGGTACCTCCGCCCTGGGAGCTGCTCGAGACTAGACGTAGTCTTTCATGGAGGTGCCGAAGCAGTCAATGCTGTAAAGTACGATGCCGTCAACTGCCTCGAGCTACGACTCCCGCCGCTCTCCGAATTGTTCGCGCACCCAGGCAAGCGCCTGATCGCGTGTCGCCAACGTGCCGTCGAGCTGCGCCTCGATGACGGCAGCAAGGATGCGGCCGAACTGCGGGCCGGCGACGAAACCCATTTCCAGCAGATCATCTCCGCGCACGAGCGGTGCCGGCTTGATCTCTTCCGTGCCGAGCTCGCTGATTTTCTGCACGCAGAAGGTGTAGTAGGTGAGGTCCTTGTTTGACGCCATCGCGTCGAGCCGCGCCAGCTGGAGCAGCTCGTCGATGCCCTCCAATGCCAGAAAACGTTTCAGCGTGCTCAGACGCATCTCCGGGGCGTTCACCAAACGGAGATGATCGCGCACCAGGAAGGCGACGCGCTCCCAGGTTTCACGGCTGCGCCGCAGTCGCTGGCATACCTCGACCGCCATCTCGGCGCCGATCTCACAGTGGCCGTAGAACGTGATGCGCTTCTCGGTGCGCTGCGCACAGCGCGGCTTGGCGATGTCGTGCAACAGCGCGCCCAACGCCAGCGTCTCCGTTGGATGCTCGAGTTGCTCCAGCAGACCGAGCGTATGCACAAAGACATCGCCCTCGGGGTGGTAGTCGGGTGACTGCTCGACGCCTTTCAGCGCCACGAGCTCGGGGAGAATGGGCGCGAGCAGGCCGGCGCGATCGAGCAGCTCGAAGCCGCGCCGCGCGCTGCCCGCGTCGCTGTCAGTGAGGATGCGGACGATCTCGTCGCCGATGCGCTCCCAGGCGATATCGGTGATCGACGCGGCGGCGGCTTGGATTGCCGCGAACGTCGCGGGCTCGATTTCGAATTGGAGGCGCGCGGCGAAGCGTACGGCGCGCAGCATCCGCAGGCGGTCTTCACTGATGCGTGCCCGTGGATCGCCGATAGCGCGAACGATCCCGGCACGCAGGTCGTTCTGCCCGCCGACGTAGTCGATCACCGCGTCGGTGACCGGATCGAGGAACATGCCGTTGATGGTGAAGTCGCGACGCTGCGCATCCTCGACGGGGGAGCTGAAGTGGACGCTCGCCGGGTGTCGGCCGTCGACGTAGATCGAATCGGATCGGAAGGTCGCAACTTCCACCGCCTCACCGTCCATGAGAACAATGATGACGCCGAACTGGACGCCGACGGGCACGGTCTTCGGAAAGAGCTGTTGCACCTCGGCTGCCGGCGCATCCGTGGCGACGTCGAAGTCTTGCGGCTCGCGGTCGAGCAGCCGGTCACGCACGCAGCCGCCGGCAAAGTAGGCGGTATAGCCGGCGTCGCGCAGGCGCGCCGCAATGGCGCGCGCCGCCACTTCCTTGTGGGTCATCAGCCGCATGGTCTCAGGGCCACGATGAACGGTCAAGGTCGCATCCACTGACATGCTTGCTCCAGTACCAGCCCTCAGTTACACGAGCCATC
>JBGQHM010000542.1:0-2583 GCA_041497995.1 Binatia bacterium
ACGCTTACTCACCAGGCGTCCGGCGAGCTGGTGAAGTATGCGGCCGTCGGCTTGCCGGGATTTGAGACGAACAACGCCGATACGACGCTTTGTTTGGGAGGTCCCTCGCGGGCTGCCTGCTCGCACGGAGCCGAGTACGCGGGTTGCCCGCTGGAGTGGATCGTCTCGCATCCATCGGATGCGGATGATCGCCCGGTCGATGGCGCCGCGCGAGCGACCGACTTGACCGTGGTCTCGTGCCCCGAAAACCTCGAGACGCAGTCGCCGTCACCGCTCACGTTGCAGTTCCGGGTGACCAATGAACTTGAGCAGACGTTTTCCGCATCGACCACGATCACGTGCTGGGCGAACCTACGCCTGTCGGACGTCAACGCAGTCTTCCAGCGCGATACGCTCGGCGGCAACTGGGCCCAGACCCGCGTCCGTGCTGCCGTCGGCAATCCGCGCGGTTTCATGCTCGTCCAACAAACCGAGCGTGCGACCGGTCAGCCGCCGACATTTTCCGCGACCGGAACGGTCCCCCCGCACGAGGCCGAGCCACTGGGTAGCGATGTGATGGTGCTGCCACCGATGGCGGAGGTGGGCCAATGACAACCATTGGACGATTCTATCGGTGTGGACGATCGGCCGCGGCGGCGATGTTGCTCATGCAGGTTGCGGTCTACGCACAAGCTAGTCCCGACGAGCCGGCCGCCGTCCTGGTGTATCCGTACGTCGCGGTCGACCCGGCAAGCGGCACCGACACATTGATCCAGTTGACCAACACGTCCGACGAGCTCGTCGAGCTGCGCTGCTTCTACGAGGATTTCACCCCGGCGTGCAGCTCGGGACCAAGCGAGAGCTGTTTCCCGGGCGCGGTCACCTGCACCGGGAACTGCCTGCCGCGTCGGACAGTCCTTCCTTCGCGTCTGCGCGCGACGCCACAGCAGCCCTTGGCATGGCACGCCAGCAGCGGCCTGCAGACGCTGCCGCTGGATGGCATCGAGCGCATAGGTTTGATGGGGACGAGCAACCAATTCACGAACGTGACGGGTGTAGGCGTGGGCCCGTTCGTCGGTACGTTCCGCTGCGTTGCCATGACCTCCGACCCGTATCGCCCGCTGCGTGACAACATCCTCGTCGGTCAGGCTACGATCGAACGCAGCCAAGGCGGTCCGGTGGCGTATACCGATGCCGCTCAATATCGCGCCGTCGGTATCAAAGCGCTCGCCGAAGCGCCGAACCGCGACGAGTTCCTCGACCTCGGCGGACCCGACGCGGAGTACGAGGCCTGCCCCGCCGTCGGCTTGTTGGATCATTTCTTCGACGGCGCCCCGCTGCGAACCGGCGACGTGACTGCGGACGTGACCACTACGCTCGTGCTGACGAACTGCACTGTGCTCCCCTCGGGAATGACGGACAACGTCGTGCAGTTCCTCGTCTTCAACGAGTTCGGCCAGCGGTTCTCCACATCGAGGGTCGTGCGCGGCCAGCTGGTCGCTCCGCTCTCGATGATCGACACAAGTGTCCCGCAGCGCTCGATCTTCTGGTACCAGGTTTCCGGAACGTTGACGGGCCGCACCCTGATGACAGGCAGCATGAGTGGTTTGCACATCGTGGCCATGGAGTCGCATCGTGATCGGAGCGCGCCCAACCGAGTGCAGTCGGACGCGATCAATGCGCACGGACTCAGTCAACGCCAACTGGGAGACGTGTTGGCCTATCGACCGCCGCGCTGCATCGGGGACTGCGACTTCAACGGCACCGTGACGGTCGACGAGATTCTCCAGGGAGTGAACATCGGCTTGGAGACACTGCCGGTTGACGCGTGTGTCCCAGCTGACGGCAACCTCGACTCCCAGGTAACCGTTGACGAGGTGATCTCGTCCGTCAACGCCGTCCTCAACGGGTGCCCGGAACCGGTGCTACCGCCAACTCCGTTAGTGACGCCGACACCGACACCCACCGCAGTCCCGCCGCCGCAGAGCGTTGGCCCGGAGATCACTCATCTCGGTGTGGCAACGGCCGACGATCGACCCCTGCAGCCAGACGCCACCGACGTCATGGGGCGGCCGGTGTTCGTGCGTCCGTTTGGTCAAGGGATGACGCTCGTCGTCGAAGCGCGGCGCGGCCAGAGCGCGAGTCCGGTTGGCACCAGCACCTTTTCGGATGCCGGCGCGCTACCCGATTTGCAAGTGCTGGTGTCGCGTCCGCTCGGTGATGGAGGCGGCGCGGTTTGTGAGGGCAACGGCCGCACCGGAGGCATCCCGGCAGTGCCGAGCCTCGACTTTCCAGCCGATGCGGCGACCGCGGCCGCCATCAATGATCTCGGCTGCCGCGCCTTCGACAGCGGAGTCCCACCAACGAACGCCTGTACACGTAAGGCGCCGCTCTTCGGCACCGTGAACGACAGCTCGGAGATTCAGTTCTGCATCCCCGTTGCCAAGGCGTGGGCGTTCCCGGTTGGTGACACGGTGGTGGCCGCGAGGGTGCGCGACAGAGCTGGCAACATCGGTCCGGTACGCGAAATCGTGGTCCGGGTGCTCGAGTGAGTGCGCCGACCACGATCGTGTGAACGATGATCTTGCTTCGCCAGTCAGTCTC
>JBGQHM010000543.1:0-2556 GCA_041497995.1 Binatia bacterium
CCGGCGCAGGTGCGCGCCGTGCGTGGCGCAGTCATCTGCCCCTATTTGATCGTCTACCGCACCGAGGCGGACCTGCGTGCCTTCGACCTGTCGCTCGACCCGTCGGAGCGCGACGCCGGTTCGTTGTTCTCATACCGCCCGGACCTGACGAACTACATGGAGTTCGGCTTCGCACGCGTGCAGACGCCGCGGGCGTGGCTCAGCACGTGGTCGGGCGTGTCGTCGAACGCGGACGTCGTAAGCAACGCCGCCAAGATCACCGTCCCGTCGATGGTCATCTACTACCGCGGTGACAACGCCATTTTCCCTTCCGACGCGCGCGCCGTCTACGACGCCATCGCCGCGACCGACAAGCACCTCGCCTCTGCACCCGGCGACCACTACGGTTTCGGTGTCGGCACACAAGAGCGCACCGGCGCGCCACAAGCGCTGGCGCAGATCGTCACCTGGCTGAGAGAGCGGTTCTGATGAAAGCTGTCAGCGCTCAGCCGTCAGCGATCAGCAAGAGGTTGCAGCCCATGGTTCAGAGTTCTATCTCCGAAGCTGAGTGCTGATAGCTGATGGCTGACTGCTCTCTCGCCCAACAGATCCGCGACCTGCTCGTCCAAAACCGCCCGCTTGTTATGGGTGGTATCTACGACGGCCTATCGACTCGCTTGGCGCATCGCGCCGGGTTTGAGGTGTTGTTCGTCGGTGGCTTCAGCGTCGCCGCCACGCTCCTCGGCGAGCCAGACTTCGGGTATCTCACGCAGACCGAGATCGCCGACACCGCACGGCGCATCTGCCGGCTGACGGATCGCCCGGTTTTGGTCGACGCCGACACCGGCTACGGCAACGCGCTCAACGTCATCCGCACCGTCGAGCTGTTCCAGAACGCGGGAGCCGCCGGCATGTTCCTCGAAGACCAGGTGTGGCCCAAGCGCTGCGGACACATGAGCGGAAAGCGCGTGGTGGAGCGCGCCGAGTGGCTGGGCAAGCTGCGGGCGGTGCTGGAGACGCGCGGCGAACGCGATCTTTTCCTCGTGGCCCGCACCGATGCGCGTGCCGCGATCGGCCTCGAAGAAGCCATCGCACGCGGCCAGGCGGCGCGTGACCTCGGGGCGGACGCGGTGTTCATCGAGGCCCCCGAGTCCGTGAGCGAGTTGGAGCACATCGCGCGTGCCATTCCCGGCCCGAAGGTCGCCAACATGGTCGAGCACGGCAAGACCCCGCTCTTGGCACCCGACGAGCTCCATCAACTCGGTTTCGATCTCATCGTTACGCCGCTCGCAGGCTTGCTGTCCGCCGCGAAGGCGCTGCAGGACACCTACGCCCTGTTGCGCCGTGACGGCACGCTGCGGGAACACCTCGACCGTTTGATCCCGTTCGATGACTTCAACCAGCTCGTCGAGCTGGGGAGGCACTACGCACTCGATCAACGATTCAAGGGCTAGCCCTTCGCGATCGTGCGGCGGTTGACCTTCCAACTCTCGCCTAGTACTGCACGGCGTACAGAACGATGTCGACCGAATCCGTCGTGATCGGCTCTCGATGCCGCAGCGTCTTCATCTTCATCGCCGTGGCTGCTCTCTGGCTTGTCGCCGTTCCGCTGCTGGGGTACGGCCAGGATTGCGCTAGCGACGACGCCTGCGGAAGGTACCAAGCCTGCGTACGGGGCAAGTGCTGCACGCCGAGTGATTTCACTCACAAGTGCGGCGGCAACTGTGGTCCGACGTGCCCGGACTCTTCCGTATGCGGCGGCAACAAAGACTGCGAGAGTGGTACCTGCTCCGGCAGCCGCTGCTGCGGACCGAGCTGCAATGGGAACTGCACGAATCAGTGCACCGACGGGCAGGGGTGCACGACGGGCGACGACTGCCAGCACTTCGCGTGTGTCGGGAAGAAATGCTGCACCCCTAGCGACATCAGCAACCTGTGCGGTGGCAATTGTGGGGTCACGTGCCCGGACGCGGGAGCCTGCGGCAGCAACGCCGACTGCCGCAGCGGCACATGTTCCGGCGGTCGCTGTTGCGGCCCCGGCTGCAACGGGAACTGCGCCAACAGTTGCGCCGACGCGCAGGGCTGCACCACCGGCGCCGACTGCACCAGCCAAGTGTGCGTCAACAAGACGTGCTGCTCGCCGAGCGATCCCGACGCCACCTGTGGCGGCTCCTGTGGCGTGAAGTGCCCGGCGAATCGCTCCTGTACCGTGTCTGCCGACTGCATCAGTGGGCGCTGCGATCACGGGACGTGCGGCACCCCGCCGCCCTCCAAACGCCGATCACACAAGTAAACGGTCAGGCCGCGTCGCGCGCCTACTGCACGCGTGTGTCGATAGGCGGCGACAGCGCCGCCGACGTGCGGCGCCACAGTGCGACACCCCCGACGACGGCCGCGACGGCGACCAGACCGACGACGACGATCAGCCAAATGTACGCCTCGATCTCCGTCGCGACGACGGTGCCGAGCGCCAGCACGACGGCAGCGAAGAAGAAGAGCCGATCCTGGTAGATGCCGGCGAGGAAGCTCGTCACCGCGAGCAGCAACAGCGTCGTTGCACCGACGGCATCGGCGTCC
>JBGQHM010000544.1:0-2413 GCA_041497995.1 Binatia bacterium
GCTAAACGTCGCACCGCCGCCGTCGATGGTGTTGCGGGTCAGGTCGTAGGGGCCGCCTGTCTGCGCGCTCGCGCGCACCGCGAGCGCCAGCACGAACGTCAGCACCACCAACGCCTCGAGCAGGCGCGCTCGTAGCGCATGCTCGCGCGACTCACCTTCCGACTTCGGAGGCATGCCTGGTCCCTTGAAGGTAACTGACTTAACTTCCGGCCGCGCCTGCGGCCCGCAGCTGCCGCAGATCTTCCCTCAGCTGCTCAATCTCCCGCTGCTGCTCCTTGATCGCGTTGAGCATGGTCCACAGAATTGGATCGTTGTTGACCATCAAGTACCCCTGCTCGTTGGTGCTCACCGCTTCCGGAATGACCTTCTGTACGGCGTGCGCTCCGAAGCCGATGTGCTCACCGGTTGCCCGGATGCCCAACGCGTTGTCGGGTGTGTACTCGTAGCGGATCGGCTGCAGCTGCATGACGGCGTCCACTCCGGGAGTGAAGCGTCCCTTGATGGTCTTCAGGCGCTCATCCGAAATGCTGCCCCAGGAACCGCCGCCCGGCTTGGCCGTGGTGCCGTTGACCGTCAGCAGGGCCGCCGGCGTCGTCGTGCCGATGCCGACGTTGCCATTGTCTTGAATCGTCATGAGCAATCCGGTTGTAGAACCGTTGAGCTGCTGTCCACTGCCTTCGCGGTTGCGACCGAAGTGCAACTTCCATCCGGTGTGGTCGCCGAAGCGGATGAAAGCGGCGTTGGGACTGCTACCTGGTTCGAGCGTGAAGAGAGCGTCCAGGCTCGACCCGATTTGCAGCCCGTCGCGTTGGGGGTTGGTGGTGAAAATACCGACTTTCCCAATCAGCCCGGTGCTGCCGACGACGTGCAAACGCGCGGCAGGACTCGTTGTGCCGATGCCGACGTTGGTACTCGCGCTGGCGCCCCCGACACCATTGATGCTGCCGAGCACGAGTGAGTTGTCTGTTTCGACAGACGCGTTCGCGCCTATAGCTGTGGCGTTTGTCATGCTGGCGAACCTCGGGCTGCTTTGAGAGCCGATGGCGGTATTGTTGCTGCCCGAAATGACGAGCCCACCGGCTTCGCGTCCGACGAAGGTGTTTCGGTTACCAGTGTTGCGGTCACCGGCACTGGCTCCGAAGAATGAGTTGCTGCCGCCCATCACGTTGCTGGCGCCTGCACCGTCGCCGACAAAGGCGTTGAAGGCGCCGGTCGTGTTCGCCTGTCCCGCGCCCACGCCCGCGAAGACACTAAACGGTCCTCTACTCAACACACGGTTGCCGCCGATATTGAACTGCGTGGTGGCGGCGAGGACATTTGCCGACAGTGTCCCGCCTGCCGTGCCGTCGCCTGAGATGTTGAAGTTGGCGTTCGCCTGCTGCGTCGTCTGGTTTTGAATGAAGTTGCCGCCGAGGTTGACGTCGAGGGCGCCGTCGACGGTCAGATCACCGCCGATATGACCATTGCCGGATATATTGAAGTTGGCGTCGGGCTGCTCGGTCGTCCGGTTCTGGATGTAATTCCCGCTGCCGCCCGGCACGCTCGCCACCGGGATCGTACCGCTCACCTTGCTCCCCGCGACCGACTGGATCTGGGTGTCCTGCACGCAGCCCGTGCACGTGCTCGACAGCGCGTCGGCGGTCGCGGCGCTGAGCGTGCGGATGGCGTACGGGGTCGAGCTGATCTGCTGCCGCGGCGCCAGCGTGGTGAAGCTGCCGCCGCCGACCGGCCGCACACCGATCTCCAGGAAGCGATTGGCGCCGGGAAAGGCGTTGACGCCGAAATCGAGCTGCACGGTGAACAGACCGTTGCTCACCGGTACGGTCGGCACCGTTTGGGTCGCGCCGATCTGCGTCCCGCCCGCAGCAATGTCGAAGAGCGCACACTGCAAGTCGTAGTTTCCATTGGCTCCGGTGCCCGCTTCGGTGAGCTGTCCTTGATACGTGAAGGCGGTGGTCTGCGCCGGCGCGCGCGCCGCTTGCACAGCGAACACGAGGAGCGTGAATGACAGCGCCGTGAAGAAAGCCATTCTCTGGGAAACCATGGTGCGAGTCATCGACGTCGGCATGGGAACCTCCATTCGAAAAACCCTTCTTGGGGCGGCGGACCCTAGCATGCCGGCCCGTCGGCGGACAACGAACACGACACGGAGCGGCGGTGGCGACCTCAGCGTGGTTCGCACGCTCCGCCGGCGCATCAAGAGGTTTCTCAAAACCTGCTGACACGCGGGCACGGAGGCCCGCGCCACCATGATTTCCCCGCCTTCGGTGTCGGCTTTGGTGGCGCGGGCGTCTCTGCCCGCGAGTCTCGCGGTTCACCCGCAGCCATTGAGTGCGTGATCGACGGCAACGAGGATTTCATCGATGGTAATCGCGCCGTTCTGATCGCGGTCGCCGGCGCGGCAGGCGGACAC
>JBGQHM010000545.1:0-2384 GCA_041497995.1 Binatia bacterium
TTGAGACGAAAGCGCTCACCCATCGGCGGACGCGTCGGGTCGGTGGATGACGATGCTAGGTGGCGCGCCGGCCAGACGTACGCCTGCTGCGTGCGCGGTACGGTAAAGCGCAGGGCATGATTGATCGCGCCGGCGGCGACTTCATCGTAACGCACCAAGCCCGGCAGAATCGGGAGCCCGGCGGCGTCTGCCGACGTCCAGGCGGCCGGTCGCATCGCGTTCGACGTCAAGTCGAATACCGCTCCCGAACCCGCCTGCCAGCTACCGTCGGCCTGTGGCCACGCATAGTACAGCTCATAGAGCACGCAGGTTCCTGTGTCAGCCACGAGCACGTGACGGTCTCCGGTGCTGTTGCTCCCACCTTCAATGGGCGCGTCCGCCGGAGCTGGATACGGGCCGGGATCACTTTCGTCGCCGTACCAAATGAAATCGATGGGCACGAACGGCTGCGTGCCCGGAACCGTGACGAACGGGATGCCGATCGGCCCGCCATCCCACAGCCCTGCACCGAAGTCCGGATGCAGACCGGCGGTGGCGCCGATGTTGTTCACGTAAGCCGATGAGCTGGAGTCGACGGGAAGGCTGTCGATGCGCCGGTTCCACACGTTGTTGCTCGGGAAGACGGGGCAACCGCCGATGCTGGGCCCGGAGCTGCCGGTGGGGACCGCCGTCGCAGGCGGCGACGCCGTCGGTGTCGCACTCGGGGCGCTCACGGCCGTGAAGGTGCGCGTCGGTGTCGAAGTGGCGGACGGAATTGCGGTTCGAGTCGAGGTGCTTGTCCATGTAGGTGTGACCGACCTGGTTGCGGTACGCGTCGGCGTCGCGCTACTGACCGGAGCCTTCGTGCGTGTCGGGGTTGCCGTCAGGGTGGCAGGCGCAGTTGCCGTCCGTGTCGCCGTGCGTGTCGCCGTCGGCACCGGCGGCTTCGTTGGCGTGCGGGTCGGCGTGGCCGTCCTGGTCACCCGCGAGGGCCAAAACCACCACAGGTTCGTCGTTGCAGCTGGGGCACGCGCCGCGCTGAACGTGATCGATAGAAAGACGACTGCGGCCAGTGAGGGTGTGAAGCGGCGGTTCATCGCGATCTCCTTGCCCAAAATACAGAGGGAACTCTGCGCGGGTGAGCCTTCGCCAACCAAGAGTTATGCCCCACAGGACGCGCGGGACTCCGCGCACCTTCTCACTCGTTCACCACACACGCAGCCGTCGTCCACAAGTCAGTCGTCGGCTTACGGTGATCTGTCGACGTGACGCCGCGCCGCGACAGCGGCGGCTGCGATCGTGCTGCGAGGCATTCAACGGCGCCGTGCCGCAGCACAGAGCATGCGCGCGTCCCCTTCGGCCTCTTCCATCGCGCCGCCTCGGCGAGTAAGAGCCACGCACGAGGAGGAAATGCGCATGCGCCAGATCTGGATTACCCGTATCGGTCCGCCGGAAGTACTCGAAGTACGCGACGCGCCGGACCCGGTACCACGCGCCGGCGAGGTGCGCATCCGCGTCAAGGCCAGCGGTATCAACTTCGCCGACATCATGGCGCGACTCGGTTTGTATCAGGACGCGCCAAAGTTGCCGGCGGTGGTCGGCTACGAGGTTGCTGGTGACATCGACGCGGTAGGAGATGGCGTGACGCGGTCGGTCGGCGAACGCGTCCTCGCGCTCACCCGCTTCGGCGGGTACAGCGACGTCGTGTGCGTGGCGGCAGCGCAAGCGGTGCCACTTCCCGCGGGCATGGGCTACGAAGAGGGCGCCGCGATTCCGGTGAACTACCTGACTGCATATCAGATGCTGATTCAGATGGGCTCGCTCAAGGCGGGCGAGCGCGTACTCGTCCACAGCGCCGGCGGTGGCGTGGGCTTGGCAGCGATCGAGCTCTGTAAGATCCAAGGCGCCGAGGTGTTCGGCACGGCGTCGGCATCGAAGCACGCGTTGCTACGGGAGCGTGGGGTGCAGCACACCATCGACTACCGCACCCAGGACTACGAAGCGGAGATCAAGCGCCTCACTAACGGGCGCGGGGTGCACATCGTACTAGACGCCATGGGCGGCGTGCATTGGAAGAAGGGCTACCGCTGCCTCGCCCCCACCGGCCGTTTGGTGATGTTCGGTCTCTCCAGCGCCGCAACCGAGAAGACGCGGTCGATTCCCGCGTTGATCAAGACATTGCTGCAGACGCCGCTGTTCAGTTTTCTGCCACCGCGGCTGATCAATGACAACAAAGCACTGATCGGCGTCAACCTCGGACATCTGTGGGACGAGAGCGACATGCTCCTCGCATGGCTGCAGCGGATCCTGGCCTGGTACGGCGAAGGCACAGTACGCCCCACCGTCGGCGCCCGCTTCTCGTTCACCGAAGCGCCGGCGGCGCACCACTACATCCAGGACCGCAA
>JBGQHM010000546.1:0-2043 GCA_041497995.1 Binatia bacterium
AATGTGTCCTTCCAAGTCGTCGACTACCCGTACACTGCGCGCTGGGCGCTCAAGCCGGGCGCGCACACGTTTCAGGTGCGGTTGCCGTTCATCAATGCGGCGTCGGCCGCTGTGCGCGTCCGCGTGCAGTGAACCCGTGGCGTGTTGCGCGGAGGCTGACAACTCCCATTCCGATCAAGAGGGCACCGAGCGCTGCAAGGCTGAAATGGCCCATCGCCGGGGCTGCCACCCCAACTTTTGTGACGGCTGATGCGGAGTTGTCCTCGGGGTTGGGATCGAGCTGATCGGCGTTCACCGTCGCGGTATTCGTGAATAGGCCGGCGAACTGTGGCGCGACCAGCAACGTGATCTCGGAGGCGATGGTGCCCACGGCCAGACTCGCGAGCGTGCACTTTACGGTTCCGGGAGGGCTCTCTACGCAGGTCCATCCCACACCGGTGGCGCTCTTGAGGAGCACACCCGGAGGAAGCGTGTCGGTGACGACCACATTGGTGGCGGTACTCGACACGGCGGCATTGCTGACGTCGAGCGTGTAAGCAAACGGGTCACGAGCCGCGACGGTTTGTGGAGCCTGCTTCGCGAGGGAGAGGTCGGCGAGGACCTGACCCTGCAATGAGAACGTGGCGTTGAAGGTTGGCGGCGTTGCCCCACCCACGATGTCTGTCCCGATGCGGAGCCAATCCGGGTCCAGATCCTCGTTTCGTATCCAGCTCTGCAGGTCCGGCGCAAACGGCGTGCCCGGCGAGACAATCGGCTTCGGGGCGGACAGCCAGAAGAACTCGCCACCGGTCACTTCAACTTGCGGAATGAAGAAGTAGTGGTCGCTCGGCAACGAGAACGCCGGGTTGAGCACGACATCGAAAAGGACTTCCTGCCCGGTCACCGCGCCCTCACCGCCGGTAGTCTGATTTGGAGACTTGTTGATGCCGTTCAGGACGGAGTTATTTGCGGTGAAGCTTGCGCTCAGTATCGACGCACTGAACGACAGGCTGGCATCGGCGCTGTCCGCCTCCTGAAGCGCAACATCCGACGGTGAGTTAGTACGCGTGGGGACATTCGGAGTACGCGTTGTGTCCGAGTCCTTCGGAAACACCCGGTATATCTCGATCCGCACGCGAGCGATGTCCGACAGCATTACGCCGCCAGTCAAGAGACCGGTGAAAGTCACATGATCGATGCTCGTGAGGCCGTCGCCGAGAACGAAGTCGTCCGCTGACTCGATCTCCATCTTGCCAGTACTCGCGGGCCGCGAGGCCGTGGCGATCAAGCCGTTGGGGTTACCGGTACTGAAGGAGAACGGAACCATGGCCGTCGCCGTCTGCACAGCGAAGGCAAACGAAGACAGCACACCCATCAAACGCACATTCCACCGCATAGCGTCCCTCACTCACAAAGCTTCCGGCAGGATGCTGGTCAGCTTTGCCCATGTCAACCCACAGGTGAAACTGATGGGTCGTGCTTACGCTGTTGGGCGGGTGTGACGCGCGGGCGGCTTATAGCTCAATGCGGTAGTTGCCGTGGCGATCGAGCGTGGCTTCTTGCTTTGGGTGCAGGACGATGGTGGTGAACGGCTCTTCGATGATAGCTGGTCCCTTTACGCGGTGGCCGGCGCGCATCGAGGGACCGTCGTAGATTGGCGTGACGACGAAGCGGCCGCCGAAGTAGGCTTTGCGGCGGCCCTTGATTGTTGGCCGGGATGACGAGCGGCTGAACATTGGGATCTGCGGCTTGTCGGTGACGCCCACGGCGGTGAGGTGCACGCTGCGCAGGATCGGTTCTTCGTCGCGCGAGGCATAGGTGTGCAGCTCTTCGTGTAGGGCGTGGAAGCGTTCGACGGTGGCGCTGAGGTCGCGCGGACCTAACAGTCCGTGGCGTCCTGCTACAGGCACGGCGATGTCGAAGGTCTGGCCGGGGTAGCACATGTGGGCGAAGCGACGCAGGTCGACACGCGCGCGACCGCCGTGTCGCGACGCCAGCACGGAGCGCGCGGCCTGTTCCATCTCAATAAACAGGGCGTTGACGCGATCGATCTCGGCGCGGCCG